>NZ_JAIZ01000277.1:0-3401 GCF_000710465.2 Kitasatospora sp. MBT63
CTGCCACCAGCGGAAATCCCTTAACTACCCGGCCTTGGGCGAAGGCCCCTCGAGGATGGCCCACAGGCCACGCTCACCGACGTGCCCGGCCGCGAGGAGGAGACCCCTGCCCCGCGCCCACCCGGCACCGCCGGACCTCTGCCCGCCGCGCATGGCCTGCTGCTTGCTGCACGGTCCGCTCACGGGGCACGCACAGCCGAGCAGGCGATCCCCGCTGGTGGCGGGACCGGAGCCGCTCATCCCACACTCCATCCAGGGAGCGGAGCGCTCACCCACGCCCACGGCAGGCCGCCGATGAGCGACGCTGCGCTCATGCTCGCCCGCAAGGCGGCTGTGCGGCCGCTCTACGACGCGCTCAACCGCCGCCCGAAGGCGAGCGAGATCCACGCGGCGCTCACCGCCCACAACCTGCTCACCGGTACCGAGCAGCAGACCCGCTCCACGTGCCAGCGGGTGCGCGACGCGATCGAGGCCGACGAGCCGACGCTCAAGCGCACGGTTGACCCTACGTAGCCGGTGCCTCGGCGAACACCGTCCCGGAGGGGACACCGTTGCGGCTGTTCCCAATGCCGTCACCGTCAGCATCGTGCTACTCACTGCCGAAATGGCCGGTCATCTCGCCTTCCAGGCCGGATTCCACCCACAAGGACTCCGGCCGCCCTCTGCGGACCGTTCCCGCCGGTTACTCCCTCTCCGCCAGTAGGTTGATCAGCCAGTCGACGACCGCTCGGCTCGTCGCCGAGAGGACGCCATGTACCGCGGCGGCGATCAAAGTGGGGCGCTCTGCGCAGGTCGCCGCATCCGGGCAGGATGGGGAGAGAAGTCGTCATCCGGACGGCGGATGCGGCGCGCCCGGCATCTCGATCCGGGGGGTGGTGTCGGGGAGGGCCCGTCACGAGATATCTTGACATCAAGACGTTGTAGACGTGAAGCGGAGTACCGGTGACTGACTCGACCATCATCTATACGCACACCGACGAGGCCCCGGCCCTGGCGACGTATTCGTTCCTGCCCGTGGTGCAGGCGTACGCCTCGACGGCGGGCGTCACGGTGGAGACGCGCGACATCTCCCTGGCCGGGCGCATCATCGCCAGCTTCCCGGAGCGTCTGGAGGAGGGCCAGCGCATCGCCGACGCCCTCGCCGAGCTCGGCGAGCTCGCGAAGACCCCCGGGGCCAACATCATCAAGCTGCCGAACATCTCGGCCTCGATCCCGCAGCTCAAGGCCGCGGTCGCCGAGCTGCAGCAGCAGGGCTACGCGCTGCCGGACTACCCGGACGACCCGAAGACCGACGAGGAGCGCGAGACCCGCGCCCGCTACGACAAGGTCAAGGGCAGCGCCGTCAACCCGGTGCTGCGCGAGGGCAACTCCGACCGCCGCGCCCCCCTGTCGGTCAAGAACTACGCCAAGGCCCACCCGCACCGCATGGGCGCCTGGAGCGGCGAGTCCAAGACCAACGTCGCCACCATGGGCGCCGACGACTTCCGCTCCACCGAGCGCTCCGCGGTGGTCAACGAGGCCGGTGCGCTGCGGATCGAGCTGGTCGCCGAGGACGGCACCACCACCGTGCTGCGCGAGAAGGTCCCGGTGCTGGCCGGCGAGGTCGTCGACGCCTCCGTGATGCGCGTCGCCGCACTGCGCGAGTTCCTCGCCGCCCAGGTCGTCCGGGCCAAGGCCGAGGGCGTGCTGTTCTCGGTGCACCTCAAGGCCACCATGATGAAGGTCTCCGACCCGATCGTGTTCGGCCACGTCGTGCGCGCCTTCTTCCCGAAGACCTTCGCGGCCTACGGCGAGACCCTGGCCGCCGCCGGCCTGAGCCCCAACGACGGCCTCGGCGCCGTGCTCAAGGGCCTGGACGCGCTGCCCGAGGGAGCGGCGATCAAGGCCTCCTTCGACGCCGAGCTCGCCGAGGGCCCCGCCCTCGCGATGGTCGACTCCGACAAGGGCATCACCAACCTGCACGTCCCCAGCGACGTCATCGTCGACGCCTCCATGCCGGCCATGATCCGCACCTCCGGCCACATGTGGGGCCCGGACGGCAAGGAGGCCGACACCCTGGCCGTCCTGCCGGACAGCAGCTACTCCGGCGTGTACCAGGCCGTCATCGACGACTGCCGCGCGCACGGCGCCTTCGACCCGTCGACCATGGGCTCGGTGCCCAACGTCGGCCTGATGGCGCAGAAGGCCGAGGAGTACGGCAGCCACGACAAGACCTTCGAGATCGCCACCGCCGGTACCGTGCGGGTCGTCGACGCCGCGGGCACCGCGGTGCTGGAGCAGCCGGTCGCCGTCGGCGACATCTTCCGGATGTGCCAGACCAAGGACCTGCCGATCCAGGACTGGGTCAAGCTGGCCGTCTCCCGCGCCCGCGCCACCGGCTCCCCGGCGGTGTTCTGGCTGGACTCGGCCCGCGCGCACGACGCCGTCCTGATCGAGAAGGTCAAGGCGTACCTGCCGGAGCACGACACCGAGGGCCTGCAGATCGAGATCCTCTCCCCGGTCGAGGCCACCGCGTTCTCGCTGGAGCGGATCCGCCGCGGCGAGGACACCATCTCGGTCACCGGCAACGTGCTGCGCGACTACCTCACCGACCTGTTCCCGATCCTGGAGCTGGGCACCAGCGCCAAGATGCTCTCGGTGGTCCCGCTGATGAACGGCGGCGGCCTGTTCGAGACCGGCGCCGGCGGCTCCGCCCCGAAGCACGTCCAGCAGCTGGTCAAGGAGAACTACCTGCGCTGGGACAGCCTCGGCGAGTTCCTCGCGCTGGCGGTCAGCTTCGAGCACCTCGCCCAGACCACCGGCAACGAGCGCGCCCAGGTCCTGGCCGACACCCTCGACCGGGCCACCGGCACCTTCCTCAACGAGGACAAGTCGCCGAGCCGCCGCCTCGGCGGCATCGACAACCGCGGCAGCCACTTCTACCTGGCCCTGTACTGGGCCCAGGAGCTGGCGCAGCAGACCGACGACGCCCAGCTCGCGGAGGCCTTCGCGGCGCTCGCCAAGACGCTCGCCGAGCAGGAGCAGACCATCGTCGCCGAGCTGATCGCGGTCCAGGGCTCGCCGGCCGACATCGGCGGCTACTTCCAGCCGGTGGCCGAGCTGGCCGCCGCCGTGATGCGCCCGTCGCAGACCTTCAACGAGGCCATCGCGACCCTCGGCTGACCCGCCGCACGGCCACGGCCCCGCGGACCCCGCACACCACCCGGCGACGGGCGGCGCGCGGCGGCCCGCGGGGCCCTCGCCTGTCCGGCGGATCCGGCGGGGCGCGCGACGACGGACCGCCCTCCCCCGCCTTCGGCCGGGAGGTGCCCCCGCCGGACCCAGTACGTCCAGGACGAGGCCGACACGGGCGCACGCCCGGCGCCGCACACCGATCCGGCAGGATCCGCCGGACGGGCCCC
>NZ_JAIZ01000277.1:3504-14606 GCF_000710465.2 Kitasatospora sp. MBT63
GTGCTGCCGTCCGGGGACGGGCGTAGCGTCCTGCGTATGGGTGATGTCCGGACCGACCGTCGCGCTGCGCGCTCGTACGGCGCCGCGCCCGTACCGCCGCCGGCCGGGCGCCCGACCCGCCGCCGGACCGGGACCCGCGGTGCCGGGCGGCGCTGAGGCGGGCGGCCGGGACGCGCTGCTGGACGCGGCGCTCACCGAGACCATCCGCCGCTGCGGCGCCACCACCGGCGCGGTCTACCTGCTGCCCGCCGACGAGCCGGTGCTCCACCTCGCGGTGCTGCGGGGCCTGCCCGCCGAGTTCATCGCCCCGTGGATCAGGGCCGCACTGGCCTCGCCGCTGCCGGTGTCCGACGCCGTACGCGAACGGCGGCTGGTGTGGTCCGGCAGCCAGCAGGAGTTCGCCCGGCAGTACCCCCGCACCGCCGTGGCGCTGCCGTACCACTTCGCGCTGGCCGCCGCCCCGATCGAGACCCCGCAGCGCTGCTGGGGCGCCCTGTTGCTGCTGTGGCCCGCCTCCCACTCCGCCCAGGCCAGCCCGCTGGAACGCGACCTGATCGGCGCCGAGTGCGGACGCCTGGCCCGGCTGCTGGCCCAGGCCGACGCCGCCGGGCACCCGTTCACCGCACCGGCCCGGCCCCGGGTGCTGCCCGTCCAGCGGCCGCTGGAGTCCCTGCCCTCCGACGCCGCGGCCGCGTTCGCCGAACGCCTGCCCGGCGGCAGCTGCAGCCTGGACCTGAACGGGCGGATCACCTACCTCACCGCCGGCGCCTGCGAACTGCTCGGCGCCGAGGCCGAGGACCTGCTCGGCGGCCTGCCCTGGCAGAGCCTGCCCTGGCTGGACGACCCCGCCTACGAGGACCGCTACCGCTCCGCGCTGATCAGCCGCCAGCCCTCCGCGTTCACCGCGCTGCGCCCGCCCGACCACTGGCTGTCGTTCCGGCTGTACCCGGGCGAGGACGGCATCAGCATCCGGATCACCCCGGCCGGCCCCGGACCGGCGGACGGGCCGCCGGCCACCCGGCCGCAGGCCGGGCCGGTCTCCCGGGCGGGCCAGCTCTACCAGATCATGCACCTGGCCGCGGCCCTCACCGAGGCGGTCAGCGTCAACGACGTGATCGACCTGGTGGCCGAGCAGATCCTGCCCGCGTTCGACGCCCAGGGCGTCGCACTGCTCACCAACGACCACGGCCGCCTGCACGTCAGCGGCTACCGCGGCTACACCCCGGAGTCGATCGAACGCTTCAACAGCATCCCGCTGCGCGCCCACCTCACCCCAACCGTCGACGCCCTCACCTCCGGGGTGCCCGGGTTCTTCGGCTCCCGCGAGGAACTGGTCGAGGTGTACCCCGACGTGCCGCAGGTGACCGGGAAGAAGGCCTGGGCGGTGCTGCCGCTGATCACCTCCGGCCGCCCGGTCGGCTGCTGCCTGCTCGCCTACGACGAGCCGCACCGCTTCGCCGCCGACGAACGCACCGTCCTCACCTCGCTGGCCGGGCTGCTCGCCCAGGCGCTGGAACGCGCCCGGCTGTACGACACCAAGCACGGACTCGCCCACGAACTCCAGCAGGCCCTGCTGCCGCACGCCCTCCCCGGCATCCCCGGACTCGACGTCGCCGCCCGCTACGCACCCGCCACCGAGGGCCTGGACATCGGCGGCGACTTCTACGACGTCATCCGGCTCGGCCCGACCAGCGCCGCCGCAGTGATCGGCGACGTCCAGGGCCACAACGCGCCCGCCGCCGCCCTGATGGGCCAGGTCCGCACCGCCGTGCACGCCGCCTCCGGCGCGCCCCCCGACCAGGTGCTGGCCCGCGCCAACCGGCTGCTCTGCGACCTCGACCCGGGCATGTTCACCACCTGCCTCTACGTCCACCTCGACCTCGCCGCGCACCGCGCCCTCCTGGCCGACGCCGGCCACCCCCCGCCGGTGCTGCGCCCGCCCGGCCGGCCCGCCCGCGTCCTGGACCTGGTGCCGGGCCCGCCGCTCGGCATCGACCCGCAGGCGCGCTACCCGGTCGCCGAGATCCCGTTCCCGGCCGGGACCCTGCTGTTCCTGTACACCGACGGGCTGGTGGAGGCCCGCGGGGTCGAGCTCGACCACGCCATCGCCGGGATCTGCGAGCAGCTGGACCGGGTCCCGCCCGGCAGTTCACCGTCCCGCACCACCGACGGCCTGCTGGCCCGGGCCCGCGCCGACGGCCGGCACGACGACGACATCGCCACCCTGCTGCTCAGGGCCGCCCCGGCCGCGGCGGACCCGCGGCGCTGAGCGTCCCGGCCCGGGAGGCGGCACCCGCCGGTCCGGGCAGAGAATCGGTGAGGAGGCGGCACCCGTACCCGGCCGGGGCGGGCGGCCCCCGCGGCCCGCGAGGGAGAGCGATGACAGAGACCGGCGACGCGCCGCGCACGGTGATCCTCACCGTCGACGACGACCCCGGGGTGTCCCGGGCCGTCGCCCGCGACCTGCGGCGCCGCTACGGCGCCTCGCACCGGGTGGTCCGGGCCGAGACCGCCGACTCCGCCCTGGACGCGCTGAACGAGATGAAGCTGCGCGGCGACGCCGTCGCGGTGATCGTCGCCGACTACCGGATGCCGCAGATGAACGGCATCGAGTTCCTGGAGCGGGCGATGGACGTCTTCCCCGGCGCCCGCCGGGTCCTGCTCACCGCCTACGCCGACACCGGCGCCGCGATCGACGCGATCAACCTGGTCGACCTCGACCACTACCTGCTCAAACCGTGGGACCCGCCGGAGGAGAAGCTCTACCCGGTCGTCGACGACCTGCTGGACAGCTGGCTGGCCTCCGACCACCGCCCGATGCCGGAGACCAAGGTGGTCGGCCACCGCTGGTCCGCGCACTCCTGGGAGGTCCGCGAGTTCCTGGCCCGCAACCAGGTGCCCTACCGCTGGTTCCCCTCCGACGAGCCCGAGGGGCAGCGGCTGCTGGCGGCCGCCGGCGAGGACGGGCTGCGGCTGCCGCTGGTGATCACCCCGGACGGCGAGGTGCTGGTCGAACCGGACGCCCCCGAACTGGCCGGCCGGGTCGGCCTGGCGACGGCCCCGTCCGCGGAGTTCTACGACCTGATCGTGGTCGGCGGCGGCCCCGCGGGCCTCGGCGCCGCCGTCTACGGCGCCTCCGAGGGCCTGCGGACCGTCCTGGTGGAGCGCACCGCGACCGGCGGCCAGGCCGGCCAGAGCTCGCGGATCGAGAACTACCTGGGCTTCCCCGACGGCGTCTCCGGCGCGCAGCTGACCGACCGGGCGCGCCGCCAGGCGGCCCGGTTCGGCGCCGAGATGCTGACCGCCCGCGAGGTGGTCGGCCTGGAGGTCAACGGCCCGTCCCGGACCGTGCGCTTCGCGGACGGCTCGGCCATCGCCGCGCACACCGTGCTGCTGGCGACCGGCGTCACCTACCGGCAGCTGGCCGCGCCGGGCGTGGCCGACCTGACCGGGCGGGGCGTCTACTACGGCGCGGCGCTGACCGAGACGGCCGGCTGCGCGGGTAAGGACGTGTACGTCGTCGGCGGGGCGAACTCGGCCGGCCAGGCCGCCGTCCACCTGGCCAGGACCGCCCGCTCGGTGACCATCTTGGTGCGGGCCGACTCACTGACCCGGTCGATGTCGTACTACCTGGTCCAGCAGATCAAGGAGCTGCCGTCGGTGACCGTCCGCACCGGCACCGAGGTGGCCGAGGCGCACGGCGACGGCCACCTGGAACGGCTCACCCTCCGGGACACCGCCACCGGCGCCACCGAGCAGGTCGACGCCCAGTGGCTGTTCGTGTTCATCGGCGCGGCCCCGCTGACGGACTGGCTGCAGGGCGTGGTGGAACGCGATGCCCGCGGCTTCGTGATCGCCGGGCCGGACCTGGCGACGGGCGGCGAACCGCCGAAGGGCTGGCCGCTGGAGCGCCTCCCGTACCACCTGGAGACGAGCGTGCCCGGGGTGTTCGTGGCGGGCGACGCCCGCTCCGAGTCGGCCAAGCGGGTCGCCTCGGCGGTCGGCGAGGGAGCGATGGCGGTGATGCTGGTGCACCGCTACCTGGAGAGGCTGTGACGGCATGAGCGCACCGGTGGTCCTGTGCAGCCCCGAGGAGCTGCGCACCCTGTTCCTGTTCGAGCACCTCAGCCCCGAGCAGCTGTCCTGGCTGTGCCGCGAGGGCCGGGTGGAGCAGTACCCGCCCGGCCAGGTGTACGCCGAGGGCTCCCCGGCGACCTGCTTCTACGTGCTGCTGGACGGCACCATCGTGCTCTCCCGCCGGGTCGGCGCCGACGACGTCGAGGTGAACCGGACCTCGCAGCGCGGCGTGTACGCCGGGGCGTTCCAGGCGTACCTCGGCGACCGGGTGCCGCAGCAGTACACCAGCTCGCTGCGGGCCGTGGACCCGTCGCGGTTCTTCGTGCTGGCGGCGGACACCTTCGCGGATCTGATGCGGGCGTGGTTCCCGATGGCGGTGCACCTGCTGGAAGGGCTGTTCCTGGGCTCGCAGGTGGCCAAGGAGGCGATCGAGCAGCGCGAGCGGCTGCTCGCCCTGGGCTCGCTGTCCGCCGGGCTGACCCACGAGCTGAACAACCCGGCCGCCGCGGCGCTGCGGGCCACCGCCGCGCTGCGCGAGCGCGTCGCCGGGATGCGGCACAAGCTCGGCATGATCGCCGGCGGCCCCCACCCGTACCCGCGGGAGAGCCTGGAGTCCCTGATCACCCTCCAGGAGGCCGCGGTCGACCAGGTGGCGGCCACCAAGGCCGTCTCGCTCGGCCCGCTGGAGGCCTCCGACCGCGAGGACGAGGTGGAGGACTGGCTGGAGGAGAAGGGCATCGCCGACGGCTGGCAGCTCGGCCCGGCCTTCGTCCAGGCCGGGCTCGACCTCGAGTGGCTGCGGCGGGTGGAGTCCACGGTCGGCGCCGGGAACCTGGAGGGCGCGCTGCGCTGGCTGCACTACACGGTCGAGACCGAGCTGCTGATGAACGAGGTCGAGGACTCCACCACCAGGATCTCGGACCTGGTGGGCGCGGCCAAGCAGTACTCGCAGCTCGACCGGGCGCCGTTCCGGGTGGTCGACGTCCACGAACTGCTCGACAGCACCCTGATGATGCTCTCCGGCAAGATCCCGGCGGGCGTGGACGTGGTCCGCGACTACGACCGGGCCCTCCCCCGGGTGCCCGCCTACCCCGGCGAGCTCAACCAGGTGTGGACCAACCTGATCGACAACGCGCTGTCCGCGATGGCCGGCACCGGCAGGCTCACCGTCCGCACCGCCCTCGACCACGACAACGTGCTGGTCGAGTTCGGCGACACCGGGCCGGGCGTGCCCGACGAGATCCGCAGCCGGATCTTCGAACCCTTCTTCACCACCAAGCCGGTGGGCGAGGGCACCGGCCTCGGCCTCGACATCTCCTGGCGGATCGTGGTCAACCGGCACCACGGGGACCTGCGGGTGGAGTCGGTCCCGGGCGACACCCGCTTCCGGGTGCTGCTGCCGGTCACCGCCCGCGACGAGGACCCGGCCGCAAGCGGCTGACGGACGGTCAGTCCTGCCGCGTCCACTGCGCGTACGGGATCCGGGCGATCTCGCGCAGCTCACCGGTGGTGGCCCACTCGTTGCGGCCGAGGCGGGCCAGCGGCCGCATCCGGGTGATCTCCGGGTGCCCGTCCACCAGCACCTCCGGGTCGATCGCGGCGTGCACCACCTCGCCGATCACCACCGTGGAGTCGCCCAGCCCGACCGTGGTGTGCAGCCGGCACTCCAGCGCCACCGGCGACTGCGCCACCCGCGGCGGCTTCACCAGCAGCGAGGGCTCGCGCTCGATTCCGACGGCCTCGAACTCGCCGTGCTCCGGCGGGAAGTCGGTACCGGTCGCGTTCACCTGCTCGAACAGCGGCTCGGGGGCGAGGCAGACGGTGAACTCGCCGGTCGCCTCGACGTTGCGCAGGGTGTCCTTGCGGCCGACGGAGGTGAACTGGACCATCGGGGGCCGCACGCTGGCGATGGTGAAGAAGGAATGCGGGGCCAGATTCTCCGTCCCGGTGGCCGAGACGGTGGAGACCCAGGCGATCGGCCGGGGCACCACGACGGCGGTCAGCAGCCGGTAGAAGTCGTCACGGCCTGTGGTCCGGGGATCGAAGTCGACGCGCATGGCGTCCATTATCGCTGGTCGTGGCCGGTGCCGGCCCCCACGGGGGCGTGCAGCGGATGCCCACGCGCCCCCCGGGTCAGTCGGCCGGCCGCAGGACCTCGCCGAGCGCGGCGACGAATCGGTTCAGCACCTCGGGGCTCCCGGCGGCCCGCTGGGGGTTCACCTCGCCCACCGACAGCACCCGGAAGCGCGGGTCGCGGCAGGCCGCCGCGAGCGCGGCGGTCACCGCACCCAGGGACGGGCCGCTGTTGCGCCCGTCCGTGCTCTCCGCCAGCGGCGCCTGCGTGAAGTCCAGGACGTCGACGTCGAGATGGACCGCCAGCGGGCCGGCCGGCAGCGCCCCGAGCGCCCGGGCTGTCTCGGCCTCCGGCGCCGCCGCCAGATCCGTCCCCGAACGCCACCGCAGGCCCAGCCGCTCGGCCTGCTCCCGCTCCCACCCGGTCGCCACCGCCGGCTCGGAGCCCAGCAGGAACACCTGCTCCGGGACGAGCAGCGGACGGCGGTCCACCGCGGCCGCCAGCTCCGGCGCCGCGCCCGGCAGGTCGAAGGCGTGCGCCAGCACCATCCAGTCCATCGCGCCGTCGCGGGTGGTCCCCGGCGTGTTCAGGTCGAAGTGCCGGTCCACGTACAGCAGTCCGGCATCGGGGCGGTGCGCGGTCAGCGCGCCCATCACGCCCAGCACCACGGTGCAGTTCCCCCCGACCACCAGGACGTCCGCGCCCCGGTCCAGCGCACCGGCCACCTGGGCGGCCACCACCTGGACGGCCTCCACCACGGCCGCGAGGTTCTGCGCCCGCGGCTGCCGCAGGTCCGGCGCCCACACCTGCAGCGGCCCGTCGCCGAGGTCGTGCACCCGGCGGCCCGCCGCCCGCAGCCCGTCGATCAGCCCGAGCTCGCGCAGCACCCGCGGCGCCGTCTCCTGACCCGGTGCGTAACTGCCCGCACTGGTCGGGGCGCCCACCACCACGACATCCCTGGACATCCTCCCATCATCCCCGGGCGGCTGGGCGGCCGCCATCGCTGCTCCCCTCGGCGCCCGCGCCCGGGGCGCCCCGTGGCGGGGCGCCCCGGTGTGGTCAGCTGCGGGGCGGGAGGTCGAGCGCCACCGACAGGCGGCGGTCGGCGACGCTGCGCCCGGCCTCGACCGCGTACACGCCCGCCCGTACCAGCCAGCGGCCGGCCGGGGTGTCCCAGGTCTCGAACGCCCGCCGCGGGATGCGGATCCGGGCCGCCACCCGCTCGCCGGGCGCGGCCTGCACGGAGGCGAAACCGGCCAGGTGGCGGTCGGGGCGGGAGCGGTCGACGCCGTCGTGGGCGAGGTAGACCTGGACGGTCTCCCGGCCGGTGCGCCCGCCGGTGTTGCGCACCCAGACGGTGGCCTCGGCGACCGCGCGGTAGGGATCGTCGTCGTCGGCGCCGTCGAGGTGCCTGACCTCCATCCCCTCGTACTCCCAGTCGGTGTAGCCGAGGCCGTGCCCGAACCAGTACGCGGGCGCGGTGGCCGACCGCTGCCAGGCCCGGTAGCCGATGAACAGGCCCTCCTCGTAGGGCAGGACGCCGTCCTGCGGCTCGACCCGCAGCACCGGCGCGTCGGCGGCCCCGGCCGGCCAGGTGGTGGGGAGGCGGCCGCCGGGCTCGGTGCGGCCCAGCAGGACGTCCGCCAGCGCGGCGCCCGCCTCCTGGCCGGGGAACCAGGTGAGCAGGACGGCCGCGACCTGATCGCGCCACGGCATCAGCACCGGGGAACCGGCGTTGACCACCACGACGGTGTTCGGGTTGGCCGCGGCGACCCGGTGGACCAGGTCGTCCTGGCGGCCGGGCAGCGCCAGGTCGGCGCGGTCGACGCCCTCGGTCTCGACCTCCTCGGTGGTGCCGACCACGACCACGGCGACCCGCGCCGCGCGGGCGGCCGCCACCGCCTCCTCGATCAGCTCGTCCTCGGTGAGGGCGGGCGCGGCGTGGCCGAGGGTGAAGGAGACCAGCCCGAAGCCGGCCACCCCCGCGGCCTGCGGCAGGGTGTGGTCGAGGACCAGGTCCACGGCCCGGCCCGCCGTCAGCTCGACGCTGAACAGCCGCTGCGGCGGGGCCAGGAACGCGGCCGCGGGGTCGTCCCCCTCGGGCACCAGCACGTCGTCGAACAGCACCCGGCCGTCGACCTCCAGCCGGAACCGGCCCGCGCCCCGCACGGTGAACCGGTGGGTACCACTGCCCTGCGGTACCAGCGTGCCGGCCAGCCTGACCTGCGCCAGGTCGGCAAAGGCGACCCGGCCGGGCAGCTCGCCGATCCACCGCACGAACCCGTCGGGGACGACCGTGCCGGCCAGCTCCGCACCCGCCGCGTCCAGCAGGGCCGCGGTCATCGGGACGGCGACCGGCGCCGGGTTGGACAGCGCGTCGGAACCCGTCGCGAAACTGACGTCGACGCCCGCGGCGCGCAGCCCGTCCAGCGGGGTGACGGTCCGGGCCGGGAGGACCTCGGCGCTGCCGCCGCCGCCGATGCGCGGCCGGGCGGCCGCCGCACCGATCACGGCGACCCGGCCCGGCTGCTCGGCCAGCGGGAGGAGGCCGCCCTCGTTGCGGAGCAGGACGAAGGAGCGGGCGGCGATCCGGTGGGCGAGCGCCTCCCCGTCGATCGCGGGCGGCAGCAGCTCGGCGGGGACGGCCGCGGGCGCGCCCGCCAGCAGGCCGACCCGGGCGGCCAGCCGCAGGACCCGGCGGGCCAGGTCGTCGACCGTCCGCTCCGGCACCCGGCCGTCGCGGACGGCGGCGACCAGGTGCTCGCCGTAGACGGTCGCCGGTCCCGGCATCGCGACGTCGAGTCCGCCGAGGGCGCAGCGCACGGTGTCGCGGGCGCCGGTCCAGTCCGAGACCAGGACGCCGTCGAAGCCCCACTCCTCGCGCAGCACCTCCTGGTTGAGCGCGGTGTGCTCGCTCATGCCGGTGCCGTTGACCTGGTTGTAGGCGGCCATCAGGCCCCAGGGCGTGGCCTTGCGGACGATGGCCTCGAACGGGGCCAGGTAGAGCTCGCGCAGGGTGCGTTCGTCGAGGTGGACGTCGACGGTGTAGCGGTCGGTCTCGGAGTCGTTGGCGACGAAGTGCTTGGGGGTGGTGGCGATGCCGCCGTCCTGGACGCCGGCGACCAGGGCGGCGCCGAGGTCGCCGGTGATCAGCGGGTCCTCGGAGTAGCACTCGAAGTGCCGGCCGCCGCGCGGGGTGCGGTGCAGGTTGACGGTCGGGGCGAGGACCACGTGGGCGCCCTTGCGGCGGGCCTCCTGGGCGAGCAACCGGCCTGCCTCGCGGACCAGTTCGGTGTCCCAGGTCGCGGCGAGGGCGGTCGGGGAGGGGATGGCGACGGAGGGGTCGTCGGCGCTCCAGTGCTCGCCGCGGACGCCGGCCGGCCCGTCGGACATCACCAGCCGGCCGAGCCCGATGGACTCGTCCGCGGGCAGCGACCACATGTCGGCCCCGGCGAGGAGGGCGACCTTGGCGGGCAGGGACAGTCGGGACAGGGACTTGTCGACGGCGGCCTCGCGATCGGCGTCGGTGCCGGCGGTGACGGCGGTGGCATCGGTGGCGGTGCGGGGCTCGGCGTGCTCGGGGTGCTCGGTGTTCATGGGTCCTCGTGGGTGGGGAGCGGGACGGTCGGTCGGGTGGTCGGGCGGGGTCAGCGGACGGAGCGGATGGGGAGGATCGCCAGGGCGCCCAGCAGCGAGAGCGCGCCGCCGACCAGGAAGAGCCCGGTGTAGCCGCCGAGGCCGGCGATCACGGCGGAGGCGACGAACGGGGCGATGATCTGCGGGCCGGCGCTGGCGATGTTGAGCACGCCCATGTCCCGGGCGGCGTCCTCGGCGCGGGGCAGGACCAGGGTGACGACCGCGGTGTCCACCGCCATGAAGCAGCCGAACGCCAGGCCGTTGACGGCACTGAAGACCAGCATGCCGGTCCAGGTGGGGCTCACCACGGGGACGATCATCACCAGGCCGGCCAGGGCGGCGGACACCCCGACGAAGAGCTTGCGCCGGTTCCAGCGGTCGGAGAGCACGCCGCCCAGGACGGTGGACACGCCCATCGCGGCCATCGAGACCGGGGTCAGGATGGCGATGGCGGCGGCCGGTTCGAGGCCCGCGGGCAGCTCGATGTGGTCGGTGAGGATGTACAGCGGGTAGCCGACCACGCAGAAGTAGCCGAGGACCAGCAGGGCGCGCCCGATGAACGCCCACCGGAAGTCGTGGGTGGCGAGCGCCGACAGGAACGCCTTGAGCTGCCGCCCGAACGGGACGGGCGGGGCCGGTTCCCGGCGCGGTTCGCGGCCCAGCGCGGTGAGCAGCACCGCGGCCACCGCCACCACCGCCCCGAGCACCAGGTAGCCGGTGCGCAGGCCGGAGACGGTCTGCGAGGCGATCAGGACGCCCAGGGTGCCGCCGACGGGCAGTCCGAGGCCGACGACGGCGGAGGCGGTGCCGCGCCGGGCGGGCGGGATCCGGTCCGGCACCACGGCGGTGACCGCGGACTGGTGGACGTTCATCGCGGCCTGGCCGAGGCACCAGGCGATGGTGGCCAGCAGCACGGTGGTGGCACCGCCGAGCAGCGCCATCATGGCCAGGGCGGCGAGGCCGCCGCCGAGGATCCAGGGGCCGCGCCGGCCGGTGCGGTCCGACAGGGCGCCCGCGACCGGGTTGAAGAGGGTCGCGAAGACCGCGCTGACGCCGCCGATCATCCCGAGGGCGGCGACCTTGTGGGCGGGGTCGATCTGGGCGATCTGGGTCGGGAGGAGGACCGATCCGACGCCCATGTACAGGGCGAACATCGCGGTGTTGGCGAAGGCCAGCAGGCCGAGCAGGCGGCCCGTCCCGGCCGGGGACTCGGGGGCGGGGGTGCGTCTGCGGTCCGCGTCGGTCGTCGTCACGTTCATGGGCGGCTCCGGTGGAGCGGGCCGCGCGTGGGGCGCGGCGGGTGGGGGTGGGGGGG
>NZ_JAIZ01000278.1 GCF_000710465.2 Kitasatospora sp. MBT63
CGGGGCACCGGCGGTCCATGCCGCCGGTGCCCCCGCCCGAAGCAACCTCCGCTCCCGAGCATCCGAGGAACCACAGGCCCACCGAGCTCCCGTCCGCCCTGCTCGCCCACCTCCGCCGCGCCAGCACCGACCCGCAGGGACGGCTCCCGGCCGGCATCCGCCGCCACGGCCGCGGTGTGCTGCTGGAGGCCGGTCTCGCCTACGCCGAGGACGGCGACGGATACCGCCTCGAACCCAGCGACCCCCGCGCACTGTTCGGCGGCCCGCTGACCATCACACCGGAAGGCCGCCGGGCCGCCCTCACGCCGCCGCAGCTCACCGCCCTCACCGTGGGCGTCAGCGACGACGGCACACTCAACGGCAGGACCCACTGGCAGACCGTCCACAGCCTCGCCGCGCTCGGGCTCGTCGAGACCAGCAACCCCACTGGCGAGCGCCTCCTCGCCCGCCGCACCAGCCTCGGCGACACCGTGGCAGCCCTGCCCACCCCCTGAGCGCCGCCCGCCGCCCGGGCCGTCACCATCCGCCCCGCCGTCCACAGAACACCGGCGAGTTGCTCTCCTTGCTCGCCCCGGCGGATCGCACCTGGCTCCGTGCGCCTTCATCCGCCCGGTCCCCGCCGGATGCCAGGGCGGATCACTCACTCACGACCGGCACGCGGACGGCCAGATCGTCGAGCCCGACGGTTGAGCCCCAGCCGCCCCGCGCCCACGAACCCCAGCCCACCCGAAGGAAACACGATGAGCATCCCCGTACCCACGCGTTGCGTCCGCCGGCCCCGTGCAGGCGGGCGCGTGATCCCCTGGACCACCGTCCAGACCTCGCCCCGGCTGTTCCTCGGCCTGCCCGGCACCGAGCACGGCGTGACCGCCGTCTTCGGCGCACTCGACAGCACCCGCCAGGCCGCCGCGGTGACCGGCCGGCTCTGCCAGGTCTGCGGCCAGGCACTGGAGCACCTCAGCGTCTACCTGCTGCGGTCCGCCGACATCGCCAACGGCCACACCGTCGAACCCGCTCTGCATCTTGGCTGCTACGCCTACAGCCGCCGCGCCTGCCCCACCCTCAACGGCGGCTCCGACCACTACCGCCGCACCTCCCTCAACCTGCGGACCGTCCAGGACGACACCACCGGCGGTACCTGGAAGCAGCCGGCCGCCGGACCGGACCGGGCCGGGCACGCCCACGAGACCTGGGACGCCTGGTACGTGCCGGCGGACCAGTACCGCGTGCACCACGGCGACAACGGATCCGTCGGACTGAGCTTGGAGGGCGTGAAGCCGCTGCGCGCCGTCCGGGTACGCAACGCCGCCCTGCCCCCGGACGCCGTCGCGCTCCTGGCCGCGCTCGCCGACCTCTTCGGCACGGGCGCGCCCGCAGACCGCGGGGCCTGCCCCCACGCCCATCTATAGATTGCACAACACCTATGGATGCTGTAACTTATTACTTGAAAGGTCCGCCTCTGACACGGAGCACACCTATGACGCCGCCCTCCTCCACCCCGTCGGACACCCTGGTTCTGAGCCTCCTCGACAGTGACTCGTCGATGCCGGAGCCCCTGGCCAGTCGCTACTGGGAGATTCGGAAGACAACTGGGCCCGAGGGCCCGGCTGCCGTCCTGGCTGCCCTCGAAGAGCTCGCCGCCCGCGGCGAGTCCCCCTCCGAAGCCCAGCTGTCCGCACGCGTGGCGGACGCCCGCCTCGCGGCCGAGGCCGTCGGCCACGACCACTACATCAGCGCCCCGAGCACCACGCCGGGCACCGAAGGGAGTCGGATCGCCCTCGACCAGGTCGATCTGCGCCGCCGCGTGTTCGCACTCGGCCGCGACCACGTCGAACTCCGCCCGGACGGTTCGCTGACGCTGCGCTACCGGGGTGGCGGCACCAGCACCTTCCACCCGGTGAGCGCCGCCGAGCTGGAGCAGTTCATGGAAGGCAACCGGCAGCGGATGAAAGAGGTCGCCGCCTTCGGCGACCGGGTGCGCGTCGTTCTCCGGCAGGCGGACCCCCCCGTTGCCGTCGCGTCGCGCCGGGCTCCGGTCGCCTCGGGCGTCGACGTCCACGTGGGCGGTGGCACAGTCAGCGTGTTCTGGTGGTCGGCCACCTGGGAGGAGCAGCTCGCGGACCGCACTCCGGGCCAGCCGTGGGCCAACGGTCTGCGCGACCGGATCGCCGCTCTGCTGCTCGCCGACGGCATCCGCACCGAGCCCGACCGCGACGCGCTCAAGGTCATCGTCCCCTGACACGCACGCGCCGCAGGCCCGCCCCGGCACGGGGCGGGCCGCCCCCGCCGCCCGCTGCCGACCCCGAGGAGCATCGGATGCCCGCCGCCGACACGATCAGCGACTTCGTGCGCAGCATTCCGACCTGGATGACGGTGACCGCGGAAGCGTTCCTCCTCACCGTCTGCCTGGTCCGCGCGTACCGGCGGGTGAGGGCCCGCCGGGCCCGTGAAGCAGCCGCCAAGGCCCGTGCGGACCTCCAGTGGTGGGACGAGAAGAACCGGCTCCGGTACATGGGCCTCCTCAGCAACGAAGGCAGGCGGGACGAGCAGCCCCCGCGCCGTTGCCGCAGGGGGCGGTAACCGCGCCGCGCCACCCGTCAGAGGCTTCTGCGGGTCGCCCCCGTCTGCGCCCTACCAACCCGATCAACTCCCGCTCGAAAGGGCTTGCATGAGCCACGCCTGGATGAACGTCACGATCACGGGTGACGCCGGCTACGCGCGGATGCACACCTCGACCAACGACGACCGGGACCTGGGCTACCCCTCCGGCGACGCCCGCTGGACGGACGAGTTCCGCTCCACCGAGCAGCAGCCCGACGCGCTGGCCCGCGCCCTCGCCCTCGCCGGCACCTCACGGACCGGCATCAGCGGAATCGTCGTCACCGTCCACGTGAACGGCCAGCAGGTCTAGCCCCGGGCACCACCGCCTCACCGGACCCGCGCACACCCCACCCAGGCCGGCCCGCACCACAGCCGGCGCCTCACCTCTCGCAAGGAGCTTCCCATGGGCGACCGCTCGCCGCTCCAGTGCTGGGTGCACCAGGCCGAACCGGCCGACCACCCCGCCATCCTGGAGATCCTGGCCGATCACAAGCTCAGCACCGACGCCCCGGCCCAGGCCGCGGGCAGCCTCGCGCTCGGCACCCGCTACATGTACCTCGAAGCGCTGCTCGGCAGCTCGGACGCTCTCGCCGCCGAGCTGCAGCGCTCCGCGCCCAGCGCCGTCTTCGAGCTCTGGCAGGACCCGTACCCGCCTACTGCCGACGGGCACTACGTCGGTCACGTTCCCGGAACCGGGACTCACGAGGGGGCCTGCAACGAAGCCGGCGAACTCCTCATCCCGGTACGGGAGGTGCGGGAGATCCTCGGCGCGGCCCCGGCTGGGCTCACCGTCGAGATGTGGCTGGCCACCGAGGGACGCAAGCACCTCGGCACCGCGGTCCTCGCGCGGCTCGCCGCGTTCGAGCGCCGGTGGTAGCCCGGAAGCCTCCCGGGCCCGGCCCGGCTCGGGACAGCACCGCTCCCGTGTCCGACGCCACGCTGCTGGACTGTCTGCGGTTGGGCATCCAGAGCGGGCAGGCCGTGCGGACCGCCCGCCGGGCCACCCGCCGGGAGCCGCCCGGTCACAAGCAGCGCGCCGCCCACCTTCGGCTCCGGGCCGCCGGCCGCAGGGTCCGCCACGACGACGACGCTTGGCGCAGGGCCTGGCACGCGGTTCACGGCCGCCGCTTCCGCGGCTCGGCGGGCGACGCCTCGACCGCCTTTCTCGCCGGTCTCGGCGCGGACCCGCAAGCGCTGATCCGCCGCGCCGATGCCGTGCTGGTGCACACCTCGGCCGGGAAGGATTCGGTCGTGGCCCTGCACCGGACCGCCATGGCGGCCAAGGCGGCCGGCTGCCTGGACAAGGTCGTCGTCGTGCACGCCGACCTGGGACCCGGCACCGAGTGGCCGGGGGTGCGCGAGCTCGCCCAGCGCCAGGCCGAGCGGTACGGGCTGCGGTTCGTGGTCGTCGCGGCCGCGGGCGGGTTCCTCGGCATGGTCGAGGCCCGCGGGATGTGGCCCGACGCCGCGCGCAGGCTGTGCACCTCCACGCTGAAGCGCGACGCCAGCGCGCACCTGTACACGGAGATCGCCACCGCGCTCGGCCTCGACAGCCAGGCCCTGCTCCTGTCGGTGTACGGGGTGCGCGGCGGCGAGTCCCGCACCCGGGCCCTCAAGCCGGTGCTGGGCATCGACACCCGCGCCAGCAGCGGACGGCGCCTGGTCCTGACCTGGCACATCATCCACGGCCTCAGCAGCGACGAGGTCTGGCGGGAGATCCGTGACCAGGGCCTGGAGTACCACCCGGTCTACGACTGCGGGCTCGACCGCCTTTCGTGCGTGTACTGCGTGATCGCGCCGGAGGCCGCTCTCATCCTGGCCACCAGAGCCTGCTTCGCCCTCGGCCTCACCGCTCCCGAGGTCTACACCGACCTGGAGCGCCGGATCGGGCACACCTTCAAGCCCGGGGTCACCCTGGGCGGGATCGTCGCCGCCGCCCGCATGATCGACGCCCTCGACGGGCCGCTCACCTGGGACCGGGGCGACGCAATCCGCCGGCACCTCGGCGAGGACGCCGCCGAGCAGTGGCGCGACAACCTCGCTCTCGCAACCTGACCACGGCCGCACCGACGCCGGCCCGGAACCGCCCTGAGGAATCCCGTGCCACCCACACCGCACGTCCACCGCCAGCCCGTCCCGTCGCCGGGCGACCCGGCCGCCGCGCACCTGCTCCTGCAGGCGGGCGAGCTCATCGACCTGACCGGCGATCCGCTGCAGCCCGGCCCCCGCTGCGCCACCTGCGAGGGCTTCGACCTCGGCGACACCTGCCCCATGGCCCTGACCTGTCCGACCTGCCTGGCCGTTCCCGGCCGGCGCTGCCGCCGCCCCAGCGGCCACACCGCTCCCGGGACCCACGTGGCCCGCCTCAAGGCCGCCGATCTCGCCGACGACGAGCGAGAGGCGGCCGGTGACCCGACCCTGCCCGCGCGCTGGGCTCCCGAGCCCACCGACCACGAATAGTGAGCACCATGACCAGCACCGACACCCCCGGGGCCGGGGACCTCGGCACGTACGAGTTCGCCACCGAAGCGCTGCTCGACCCGACCGCCGTCTGCCTGCCCTGCCTGTGCTTCAACGACCGCACCGTGCCGGCAACGATGCGCATCCGCGACGTCAAGAGCGGCGAGGCCATGACGGCCTGCGTCGACTGCGACGCCGACGGAGTGGCCGCGGAGTCGCTCGCGCACTGCCTCGACCAGATGGCCAAGCCCTTCCGGCTCACCAGCGACGGCTCCGAGTGACCGGCTGCCGGGCCCCGGCCCACGGGCAGCCTGCGGGCCGGCCGGACCGGCGGGCACCCCGCCCGGGGCCGGGCCGCGGTGTCGCCGCTCCGGCGCCTCCTCGGCCCGCCCCCGCGTGCGGGAGCGGGCC
>NZ_JAIZ01000279.1 GCF_000710465.2 Kitasatospora sp. MBT63
GTAGTGCGCCTTCTTCTCCTCGACCAGGAACCGGACGTGGGCGCGCTGGGTGTGCAGCGCGTCCGCGGTCACGATCACCCCGGTCAGGTCGAACGGCTCCAGCAGGGCGCCGAAGCAGGTGATCTCGTTCGCCTTGTCCGGCACCCGCACCTGCGTCACGGTCCGGCCGGCGCCGGTCACTGCGGCCAGCAGATGCGCGGCGGGGGTGTCGTCGGTACGCGAGCCCCGGGCGCTCTTGCCGTCCACCGCGACCGTGTCCGCCCCGGCCGGGTCGGCGCCGGTCAGATCGGCCCGCCGCCGGGGCAGACGGCGCCGACCACCCGCCGGATCGTCGAGGTGCCGGGCGCCACGCACAGGCCGAACACGCCCACGGTCCGTGCCCCGAGCCTGGCGAGGGCGTGCTGCGGCGCCTCGGCGGCCCACTGCCCGATCGCCCGGAACGACCGCGCGCCGGCCAGCACCGCCGACGCGGCGACCAGCACCACGCTCACCAACGGGTGACGCAGACCGCGCCGGTCCCGCGGATCCGGCAGCAACGCCAACCGCGCCACCAGACCGGCTGTACATGGGCACCCGTGCAGCCAACGGCGCCTGGAGCTGGGCCCAGGTCCCCGGCTCAACCGCCACCGGCGGCAAGGAACTCGCCATCGCCGCGATCTCGGACGGCACCAGCCAACTGCTCGCCCGCACCTCCGACAACAAGGTCTACCAACACCTTCACCAGCTGGGGCGCCATCGACACGACCGGCACGGTCAGCTCGATCGCCATCACCGGCATCCCCGACGGCTCCAAGGACAGCGAAGTCCTCGTCGTCAAGAACGGCGCCCTCTACGGCTCCGCCACGGCAACGACGGCACATGGACCAGCTTCTCCCAGTTCACCGCACCGACCGGCAATAGCTTCCACGCCGGCATCGCAGGAACCGTCGACGGCAGCGTCGGCAAGGTCCACATCCTCGACACCAACACCCCCAACCCCTAACCACCCCCGCCCGACCAACCCCGAGCCACGCCAATAGAACAACAACCTAGAACAATAACCTAGAACAACAACCCTTCGGGGGTTCTCCCACACCACGGAGAACCCCCGAAGAACTGCCAGGACACCCCCGGCGACACCCACATCCCACAACGGATCTTGAACCGCTCCAAGTGGGAGTGTCATGAAGTAGGTAGACACCCTTCAAAGGAGACACTGAGCGTTTTCAGCGCGGCCACCGATCGAGTGATGCCCAGGCTGACGGTGCAGGTGCAGAACGGACGAGGCTCCCGGGCGGTTGAGCGAGATGTCTGCCGTCTCAAGCAACCAGCCAGGGAGCCTTGTTGGTCACCTATCCTGCCGCACTGGACCTGCCGCACGCGCTCGTTGAGTGGGTCACCATGCTCATCGTCACCCGGGAGGGTGACCGCAGGTGTGTGTGGGTCGACGGCGGCTACGAGACGATCCGGCGCTGGTGCCTGAAGTTCGGCCAGACCTACGTCAACGAGCTGCGTCGCCGCCGGCCCCGGCCGGGCGACAAGTGGCATTCGGACGAGGTCTTCATCAGGATCAACGGCGAGCAGAAGTATCCGTGGCGGGCCGTCGACGCCGACGGCAACGTCCTGGACATCCTCGTGCAGAACCGCCGGGACAAGGCTGCGGCCAGGCGTTTCTTCCGGAAGCTGATGACCGGGACCCGGTCGGTGCCGCGGGTGATCGTGACCGACAAGCTCCGCAGTTACGGCGCCGCGCACCGCGAGGTGATGCGCTCGGTGGAGCACCGCTCGCACAAGGGGCGGAACAGCCGGGCCGAGAACTCCCATCAGCCGACGAGGCAGCGGGAGCGGGCAATGAAGGGCTTCCGCTCCGCCGGCGCCGCCCAGAGGTTCCTGGCCGCGTTCACCGGCATATCACCTCATTTCCGGCCCCGCCGACACCTCATGACCGCCACCAGGTACCGCCTCGAGATGACCCTCCGCCTCACCATCTGGGACCACATCACCGGCGCCACCCGCGCCGCCGGCCTGCCCGCCCCGGCCTGAACCACGACACGAGCAGGGCCCCGGCACACCCCGACACAACGTCAGACGATCAAGCACCCGACAACGTGACAACGCCGCTCCTCGACCTCACGGAAGCTGAGCGGGAACCGGAAGTACAGCCACACACAGTGCGAGATGACCTCCACCGGGTACCGGTGACCCTTGTACGACGGCGACACGGACGACACGGAGAGCCCCTCCCAGCATGATCAACCCGAAGATCATCCCACCCCGTACTACAGCGGTTGATCGTGTCTGGTGGGTCGGTGGCTCGTTGCGGATGTCGTGGAGACGTTGCGTGATGTCGAGTTGTGGTCGGTGTGGTTCGAGGACTTCTTCGCCCGGATCGCCGGGTTGTTCGGGCGGGTGGAGCCGCGGCTGACCGCGCGGGCCTACCTGCGGGCGCTGTTGGGGCCGGTGGAGCGCAAGAACGGCTGGCAGATCGCCGCCTATCTCGGTGACCGCACCCCGGACCGGGTGCAGGTGTTCCTGCGGCGGATGGCCTGGAGCGCGGACGGGCTCCGGGACCGGGTGCGGGAGTTCGCGGTCGAGTACCTGGGTGATCCGCTGGCGGTGCTGGTGCTGGACGAGACGGCCGTGCTGAAGAAGGGCCGGATGTCGGTCGGGGTCGCGCCGCAGTACGCGGGGATCACAGGGCAGGTGGAGAACTGCCAGGTCGCGGTGTTCGCCGCCTACGTCACCGCGAAGAGCAGGGCCTTGGTCGACCGGGAGCTCTACCTCGGTAAGACTTGGGCCGGGGACGTCGCGCGTTGCCGGCAGGCCGGCGTTCCGACAACCCGCGGCAAGGATGTGGTGACCAAGCCCGAGCTGGGCCGGCGGATGGTGGAGCGGGCATGGCGGGCGAGGACGCCGTTCGCGTGGGTGGCCGCCGACAGCCTCTACGGCCAGGACCGCAGGCTGCGGGCCGCGCTCGAACGCCGCCGCAAGGGCTACGTGCTCGCCGTCCCGTGCGACGAGACGACGTTCACCGATGTCGGCGAGATGCGCGTCGACACCCTCGCCGCCCGGACCCCGCTGGTCTTCGAACGGCGGTCGTGCGGGAAGGGCGCCAAGGGCGAGCGGTACTACGACTGGGCCGTCACGGAGGTGACCTGGCCCTCCGAGGCCGGCCCGGCCCGAAAGGGCTGGAGGCACCTGCTGCTGGTCCGACGCTCGATCGCCGATCCCACGAAACTGGCCTACTTCGCCGTCCACGCCTCCGCCGGCACCACCATGGCCGCTCTGGTCCGGGTCGCCGGCCTGCGCTGGGCGATCGAGGACCTCTTCGAGACCGCGAAGACCGACTGCGGCCTCGACCAGTACGAGGTCCGCACCTGGGACGCCTGGCACCGACACGCCACCTTGGCCATGGCCGCATTGGCGTTCCTGCAGGTCACCGCCACCAGGGCGGCACACCTGCCCGCCCCGCGCGAATCCGCCGAGCCGGCCGCCGAGACCACCCCCGCCATAACGCCACCCCCGACCCACCGGCACAGCTGATCGCCTACACCGCCGAGGAGATCCGCCGCCTCCTTCACCAGATCGCCTGGCATGTCCAGCACCGCCCCGCCGTGATCGCCGCCCAGTCTCTCTGGCGCCGGGCACACCAGGCCATCGCCAAACAGATCCACTACGAGCACCGGCACCAAAAAGCTCTCAAAGAACCGCTGTAGTACCCGCGGTCAATGTGAGAGCACCGTGCAACGGCCTGCCGGCTCCCGCGGTCAGAAGTTGCGTAGGATTTCGACGATTTTTCTGGTGACGGCCTTGGTGGAGAACGGGTTCTGTCCGGTGACGAGTCTGTCGTCGGCGGTGGCGAACGGAGTCATGGGGATGGTGTTCTTCACATAATTCGCCCCTCGCGCGCGGAGTTCATCTTCGAGCGCGAACGGAACGCGGCTCTTGACCATCGCGACGCGTTCCTCTGCAGTGGAGAACCCGGTGACTGTGCGGCCGTCAACAAGGAGTGTGCCGTCGGAGAGGGTGATGTTCAGCAGCCCGCAGGCGCCGTGGCAGACCGAGGAGACCAGGCCTCCGTTCTCGTAGATCTTCCGTGCGATGAGCTGGAGAGCGGTGCTGTCGGGGAAGTCCCACATCACACCGTGCCCGCCAGTGTAGAAGATGGCGGTGTAGTCGGCGCCGTCGACCTCGTCGGCTCCAGCCGTGTGATTCAGCCCCGCCATGAAGTCCTTGTCTTTCATGTACTCACGGGACCGGCGGTCGGCTGTCGCGACGCTCCGCGGGTCCAGCGGGACGTGACCACCTGCAGGGCTGATGATGTCGACCTCGAATCCGGCCTTTCGGACGCCGTCGTAGAAATGGACCAGCTCCGCGATCCAGAGTCCGGTCCGGTGAGGAGCGGCTCCGTAGGATGCCTGGTTGGTAACAACGGCGAGGATCTTGCTCATTCGCGTCCTTCCGACGGTTCGGCCAGGCATGCGGCTGACCGGAAGTAATGGATCATGGCGGCCTCAACGCGCCGCGGGATTGCGACACCCTCCTCGATCTTAGCAGGTAGAAAGACAGGTCTGTCTCGCGGGTCTCTATGCCCTTCGTTGCGAATCTGCGGTTTGTTGTCACTGGTACTACAGGTGGGCGCTGTCACGTTGTCGGTGGGGTGGGATGATCTTGGGGTTGGTCGTGCCTGGGGAGAGGTTCGCCGTGTCGTCGGTGTCGCCGTCGTACAGCAATCACCGGTACCCGGTGGAGGTCATCAGCCACGGCGTGTGGCTGTACTTCCGGTTCCCGCTGAAGTAGCGCACGCCCGGCCGGCCCCGCTCGCCGACGGGACCGGCGAGCGTTTGGAACAGCAGCTTGAGCGGCCGCGCGCCCAGGCGGCGGCGTGCTCGGGCAAGGGAGGAGACGGCCGGGCGGATGAGGACGCCGGCGGGCAGCTGCGCGGTCAGCTTGCCCCACACCGCCCGGTAGGAGCAGTGCTCGAACAACGCCAACGCCAGGACGAAGTAGACCATGACGCGCGCGGGCAGCAGCCGCACCCGCTTCTCCCGGGCACCGGCCTCGGCGAGTACCGCGTCCACCAGAGCGAAATCCACGATCTGGGTCAACTCGCCAAGATGCCCGGGAGCATGGCCCCCCGGTGCCGTCCCCCGAGCGGGTGTGATGGCAGACTGCTCCTGCAACGGGATGATCTTCACGCTTCGTCGTAAGATGATCTATCAGGGGTCCCGTTTCGCCTTCACCCCGGGGTTGCGCCGCAGGTCACAGGCTTAACGCAACGGTGTTGGCGCCGCTACCTGTGGCGGGCCGTCGACCAGGACGGCGACGTCCTGGACATCCTGGTGCAGCCGAAGCGGGACGCGAAGGCCGCCCGCAGGTTCCTGGCCAGGCTCATGAAGAAACAGCACCGGGTGCCCAGGGTGCTGGTCACCGACAAGCTCCGCAGTTACGGCGCCGCGCGCCGCCCCCTGATGTCCTCAGTGGAGCACCGCTCGCACAAGGGTCTGAACAACCAGGCCGAGAACTCCCACCAACCCACCAGGCAGCGGGAGCGGACGATGAAGGGCCCTCCGCCGGCGCCGCCCAGAGGTTCCTCGCCGCGTTCAGCGGCATATCAGCCCACTTCCGGCCCGGCCGGCACCTGATGACCGCCGCCAGGTACCGCCTCGAGATGACCTCCGCCTCACCATCTGGGACCACAACACCGGCGTCACCCGCGCCGCCGGCCTGCCCGCTGCGGCCTGAACCACGACCCCGGCCGGGGCCAAGCACACACCGACACACCGTCAGACGATCAAGCACCCGACAACGTGACAGTGCCGACAGGCCCATGCACCAGGTCTAGCAAGATTTTTTTCCGGGCATACTATTGGGAATTTTACCTGCCTTTTCGGTTGCCCAGTCGCCGGGTTCCCGCTGGTCACGCTCATATGCCACGGTGCGGCGGCAACTATTTTTCTGGCGAAGCGCTGTGAGTGTGATCTGACTCCTACAGAAATCCCCTGCCCAGCTCTACAGTGGTCATCCAATCGCTTTCCGGAGCCATCACCGCGGCCATCTTCCGCTTGAGGCTTCAGACTGCCGAACGTATTTCCCCGGCCGGCGAGGCGGGGCTCCTGAACGGGGACACTCTCATGCTTTTCAATGCGAAGTCGATGCGGGAATTCGGACATCAGAACATTTCCGGCGGAATGCAGAACGAAGACGCTCTCGCAGAATCATCCCGGGAAACTCGCCGCGGCCGAAGGACCCACCCCGTGGTGACAGCTTTGACTTTTACCGCCCTTACGGGTGCCGCATTCGCCGCATTTCCAACGGCGGCGTCGGCGGCAACGATTAACGAGATGGAATCGAACAATAGCATAGCAACCGCAAATACGATTTCAGGGTCCCCCACGACAGTCAATGGAAGCATTTCATCACCGTCAGACACGGACTACTTCAAGGTTACACTGCAAGCAGGCAAAACTCTCACCGTAACCATGACGCCTACGTCATCTTCAAGCGACTTTGATCTCTATCTGAAAAATAGCGTCGGCACCACTCTCTGCGCAAGCGAAAAGGCTGGAAATGTCACCGACACCTGCACCTACAAAAACAACACGGCAGGCCCGATAACTCTCTACGCGCAGACCCTTCGATACGCCGGCGCTGGAGCCTATACCGAGGTTTTCACAATGTGACAACTCCGCTGCCGATCGGCGAGGCAAACGACAGTGAGCGTTTTCAGAGTGGCCACCGATCGGGTGACGGCTGGGCGTCGTGGACGGGGGAAGAACGGACAGGGCTCCCAGGCAGTTGAGTGAGGTATCTGACGTCTCAACTCTTCTGCCGGGGAGCCCTGGTGGTCACCTATCCTGCCGCACTGGACCTGCCGCACGCCCTCGTTGAGTGGGTCACCATGCTGATCGTCACCCGGGAGGGTGACCGCAGGTGCAAGCTCCGTCCCTCCCAGCGCGCTCTGGTCGCACTGGTGTACCTGCGCAAGCACGACACCCTCGCCCAGATCGCCGCCGGCTTCCGGATCAGCGTCGGCACCGCCCACGCCTACGTCCACCAGGTCACCGACCTCCTCGCCCACCGTGCCCCCGGCCTCACCCGGGCCCTGCGCGAGGCCGATCCCGAGTACGTCCTGGTCGACGGCACCCTCGCCGCGTGCAACCGCGTCGGCGGCGGCCGCACCGACTACTCGGGCAAGCACCGCCGCCACGGCGTAAACCTGCAGGTCATCACCGATCCCCGAGGCAAACTCGTGTGGATCTCCCGAGCCCTGCCCGGCCGCACCCACGACCTGACCGCAGCCCGCACCCACCGCGTCGTGAAGACCTGCGTCAGACTCCGCATCCCCGCCCTCGCCGACATGGCCTACACCGGCGCCGGCGGCACATTCGCCGTTCCGGCCAGACGCCCGCCCCGCGGCGAGCTCACCACCAGGCAGAGATCGGTCAACAGAGCCCACGCCCGACTGCGGTACCCCGTCGAACGCGGAGTCGCCACCGTCAAATGCTGGCGCATCCTCCAGCACGCTCGCTGCAGCCCCAACCGCCTGACGTCAGCAGCCAAAGCCGTCCTCACCCTGGAAAGGCAACGCTGAAAAGGGAGTATCAGAATTTCGGCTCTGTCCCGTAATCGGGATGCTGTTGGTGATCTTCA
>NZ_JAIZ01000280.1 GCF_000710465.2 Kitasatospora sp. MBT63
TCCGTGGCCTGACCTTCGGTCAGACCGGCCCGGCTTTGCCGGGCCTGGTCGGTCCGCTTCGCTCCCCTCTGGGGCCGCTCCGCTTCGCTCCGGCGGCCCCTGTGGTTGATCCCAGATCATGAGGTTGGTCTGGGCTTGTGGCTGAGGTGGGGTGAGGCTGGCTGGAGGGGGCGCGTGGGGGTTGGCTTCACTCCTGTTGGATTGGTCTAGTCCACTGTCTAGGTCAGGGTTCCGGACTCGTGATGGGGTGGGTGCGCTACCCTGGCAGGGTGAGCAACGGCCCTCGGTGTATCAAGAGTATGCCGTCAGTAGATCCCGCCGAAACCGGGGACCGGTACTCGGGATTTGAGTGTTCGACGGTGTTCCTGACCGACTGCCTATATCCTGCCGGGTGGCCGCTTGCATTGGATTCTTTGGCCGGGCCTTCCGCGTGTATCAGCGGGGCAGTGTCGGCATTTCCCGTGTGATCTCGTGTGCGGGCTCGGAAATGGGTGAGGGGAGACGGGTTCTCGTGGACGTCGTACAGCTGGGCCTGACGGCCGTTCGGAGTGCCACCGGCGTCTCGCTGCGGGGGCACCAGGAGGAGGCGCTGGAGGCCATCGTGCGGGGCCTGACGCCCCGTCCCGGGCGGCCGGTGCCGCCAGGTGGTCTGCGGGTCACGGTGCAGATGGCCACCGGCTCGGGGAAGTCGTTCGTGGGGGCGGCGGCGGGGCAGAAGCTGGCACGGCACGGCACGGCACGGTGCTGGTGGTGGTGCCGACGCTGGATCTGCTGGTGCAGATGATCGGCTCCTGGCGTGCCGCCGGCCGCTCCGGGGACATGCACGCTGTCTGCTCGTTGGTCGACTCCGAGCTGCCGGCCGGGGTGGGGGCGACGACCAGTCCGCTGATGATCGGCATGTGGCTGGAGCAGGCAGCCAGGCGCTGTAGGCCGGCCACGCTGTTCGCCACGTACACCTCGGTCGGGGCCGTGGCGGACGCCTACGCCTACTGGGCCGAGCAACGGGGTGAGGCGCTGGCACCGCTGGCCCTGATGGTCTGCGACGAGGCGCACCGGTCCTCGGGGAGTCTGGAGAAGAGCTGGACCATCGTTCACGACCAGGCGGAGATCCCGGCGGAGCGCCGGCTGTATATGACGGCGACGCCGCGGATCTGGGCTGCGCCGAGTGCGGCGATGCGGCGGCGTGAGGGCGCCCGTCAGCCGCTCCCGGAGGAGTTGGTCTGTTCCATGGCGGACCAGCGGGTCTTCGGCCCTCAGGTGGTATCCCTGGGGCTCGCCGAGGCCATCGACAGAAAGTTGTTGGCGCCCTTCGAGGTGGTGGTGCTGGAGTTGCGCGAGCCGCGCGCCGACCGCGTGGGCGCCGAGCGGCAGGGCGTGCCGTGGGGGCCGGGTGTCGGGGAAGCGCAGGATGGGAGCGGGGACGAGGTGCCGGCCGCGCATCTCGCCGCGATCCAGGCCGGCCTGATCAAGACCGTGGTCGAGCGGGACCTGCGGCGGTGCATCACCTTCCACAACCGCACGCTCGAGGCCCGCTACTTCTCCGAGACGCTGAACCAGACCGTCGAGAAACTGCACCTCGGCAACCCGCAGAAATACCCGGTCGAGATGTGGGCCCAGTGGCTTTCTGGCGAGCACGGAGTGGATTTCCGCAAGAGCGTCATCCACGACTTCGGACGGGGCGAGGAGCACGACGGCCTTAAACATCGAATCGTCTCTCAGTGTCGCATTCTTGGCGAGGGAGTCGACATCCCAAATGCAGACTCGGTCGTACTAAATGGCCGGGGCAGCATGGTAGATATTGTGCAGGCCATCGGCCGGGCCCTGCGTATCAAGCCCGGCGAGGGAAAGACGGCGAGCCTGATCGTGCCCATTTTCCTGGCGCACGGCGAGGAGCCGGGAGACATTCTGGAGTCGGACAGCTACGGTCCGCTTGTTCGAATCCTTAGCGCGCTCCGCAGCCATGACGAGCGCGTGGTGGAGGCCCTTGCGGTCCCTCAGCAGTCCGGGAAGCGCACGAAGGGGCGCAGCGCTGAAGCTGCCATTTTGCCTGGTGATGTTGGGTCAGGTGAGGGTGGGTCGGGTGCGTTCACGTTGCCGGTGCGGTTCCAGACGCCAGTGGACGAGAACGTGCTGGCGCTGTTCATCGCGTCCCGGGTGCTGAGGGGCGAGAATCAGTACTGGCGGGAGGGCATCAATCACGCCAGGCGCTGGTTTGAGGAGACGGGTGGCCTCGATGTTCCCTATTCAGAAATGGCGGGAGAAGAGGGAAAGTTTCCGCTTGGCAAGTGGGTTTCAGATAGGCGTTCCGAGCATGCCGCGGGTGAATTGGTGCGTCATCGGGTGGAGATGCTGGATGCGCTCGGCATGATCTGGTCCGTGTCGGATGCGCGGTTCGAGGCCGGCCTGGCCTGGGCGCGGGTCTGGGCCGAGGAACACGGTGGCAGCCTGGCAGCGCCCGCACGGGCCTCTATCGGGTCCTATCCGATCGGGACCTGGTTGTCAGAACTGAGAGCTGCGGCCCAGGGGCCCGCAGGCGAACCGGGGGCGCTCGCGCCGGAGCGGTGGGCCGCGCTGGAGGAGATCGACCCGTGGTGGTGCCCTACCTGGCCCATCGTCTGGCAGCGCACGTACAGCGTGGCGCGGATGTGGTGGCTGGAGTTGGACGGCCGCGTGGACTGGGCGCAGCTGCCCGAGGAGACGGTGTTCGAGGGCGAGCAGCTCGGCAGGTGGGTGGTGGTGCAGCGGGCTGGCCTGCCCGGCTTGGAAGCCGAGCAGCAGGAGCTGCTGGCCGCGATCGGCATCGAGGAGGACCCGGAGCTGGTGGCGGCGAAGGCCGCGGCGGAGGCGAAGCCGAAGGTCTCCCGCTCCGACCGGTTCCAGCTCCACTTGGCTGCCTTGGCGGAGTTCGTCCGGGAGCATGGCCACGCGCGGCCCGCCCGCACCTACAGGAGTTCTGACGGCCTGTCATTGGGTGCGTGGACGAACAACACCAAGGCACGGCGGGCCAAACTGAGTGCGGAGCAGCTCGCGCAGCTCGCTGCGCTCGGTGTCGAGTGGGCGGTGGAGGGGGTGTAGGCGACACGGATGGGCGGTGGTCGGCCTGCTTCACCCTTGATGGTGGCTGTTGTTCGGAAGGCTGGGGTCATGGGTTTGGAATCTTCGGTGCGGCTCCGCTGGCTGGTGAGACGGTCTGGTCGTTGATGGGACGGGTCGCTGAGCGGTACGGCGTGCCGGTGGCTGAGCTGCGGGCATCGTGGGGGTGGAAGGGCCAGCCGCCGTGCTCTCCCGGGGTCAGTGGGGTCCGCCCCGACGTCGAGGTCCTCCTGGACCCCGTCGGCCAAGACCTGCTGGTCGCGGTGTGTCGCGCTGGCCGACGCGTCCTGGAGCAGGCCCTGCCTGCCTGGTCGGCCGGGCCGGGAGCCTTCGCTCAAGTGTCGCCAGGCGGGCGGCCCCGGGCTCGGTGGCGACTGGGGGGAGTACATGGTCCGGTCGCGTACGCGTGCCGGCTGTGCACGGCTGGGCGAACTGGTCAGGACGTGGCGGCCGCGAGAGGTGGCAGCGGGTCTGCCTGTGGCATGGGCGGTGGCTGTTGGGCGCGGGTGGTGGCCATGGCCTGGAGCGCCACGG
>NZ_JAIZ01000281.1 GCF_000710465.2 Kitasatospora sp. MBT63
CCCGTGCCGCCGACTCCACCCGCCCCCTACCCGACACCCGAGGAGCACCCACCCATGGCCCGATCGCGCAGCCGCCCGCAGGGATCCGCCTTCGACCCGACCCTCGGCGACCGGCCGCTCGCCGAGGCCCGCCAGGACATCCTGGTGGGCCGCTGGCAGGGCGCCCGCGACCTGCTCCGGGCCACCGGCCGTGACTGGGACCGGCGGACCCACCGGATGCGCCTGCTCGCCGACGCCGCCGCCGGCAACCGCACCGTCGAGACGTGGCAGGCCGCCGAACCGGCCAACCCCGACGCGATGGTGCTGCGCGCCGAGACCGACGTGATGCGGCTGTTCAACGCCGTCGCCGGCGGCCCCGCCCCCACTCCCGGCCAGGACGCGCTGGGCCGCGACCGCCTCGACCGGGTGGTGCGGATCTGCCTCCAGGCCGCCCACGGCTACCCCGACGACCCGGTGCCCTGGGTGTCACTGATGACCGTCGCCCGGCTGTACGCCGGCGGCCATCCGCAGTCCGGCCAGTGGTGGCGCGAACTCCAGGCCCGCGACCGGGACACCCGCGAGGGCCACCACCAGGTGCTGCGCCACCTGTCGGCGCGCTGGCACGGCTCGCACTCCAAGATGTACGACTTCGCCTGGGAGACGGCCTCGTTCGCGCCGTCCGGCTCGCCGCTGCTGGCGCTCACCCAGGCCGCCCGGGCCGAGCACTACCGCCACCTGGTCACCACCGGGGGCGCCACCGACCTCGCGCTGTCGCACCACTGGAAGAGCGACGCGGCGCTGCGCGACCTCGGCCAGACCTGCGAGCACTGGCTCGGGCACCGCACCTTCGAACTGGCCCAGGACGTCGCCGACCTCAACTTCCTCGCGCACGGGCTGGTGATGGCGGGGGTCACCGACCGGGCCCGCGAGGTGTTCGCACTGCTGGGCAACCGCCCGACCCGGATCCCGTGGTCGTACTCGGACGACCCGGAGGAGCTGTTCCGCCGCTGGTACGAGCGGCTGTCCCGGTGAGGCGAGGTCGGTGCGGCGGGTCGGGCCGGTGAGGCGGGGCCGTCGGGCGCCAGCGCTCGGAGCCGCTACGGGGTCAGCACGACCTTGCCGCTGACGGTGCCCGACTCGGCCAGCCGGACGGCCTCCGCCACCCGGTGGAGCGGGAGTTCGGCCGCGATCCGGGCGGTCAGCTCGCCGCGCTGCAGGGCCGCGAACACCGCGGAGAGGTCGGCCCGCAGCCTGGCCCGGAACCGCGCGCGGCCCAGTGCCCGGCCGGCCCACACGTTGTAGAAGTACGCCCGGCGGCCGTTGGGCAGCGCGTTCCACACCCACACCCGGCCGAGGATCCGCAGCACCGGCCACTGCTTGGAGCCCGAGTCGTCCCGGGTGGCCGCGCTGCCGTACGCGACCAGCGTGCCGCCGGGTGCGAGCAGGTGCCAGGAGTCGGTCACGCTGCGGCCGCCGACGTGGTCGAAGACGGCGTCCACCCCGCCGGGGGCCAGCTCCCGGACCCGGGCCGGGACGTTCCCGGCGCGGTAGTCGACCGGCTCCACACCGAGCCCGCGCAGGGCGTCATGGTGGCGCGCGGACGCCGTCCCGATGACCCGGGCGCCGGCGGCGAGGGCCAGCTGGACCAGGACCGAGCCGACCCCGCCGTTGGCGCCGTGGACGAGCACGGTGTGCCCGGCCCGCACCCGTGCCTTGCGGTGCAGCATCTGCCAGGCCGTGATCCCGTTGACGACGGCCGTCTCGGCCTCGGCCGCGCCGACGCCGTCCGGCACCTGCACCAGGTCGGCCGCGTCCAGCAGGACGTGGCTGGCCCAGCCGCCGACCTTGGTCAGCGCGGCCACCCGGCGGCCGACCAGGCCGGGCGGGACGTCTGCGGCGGCCGCCCGGACCGTGCCCACCAGGTCGTAGCCGGGCACGAACGGGAACGGCGGCTGGTCGTAGTACCGCCCGCGGCGCATCTGCTGCTCGGCGAACGAGACCCCGGTGGCCTCCATCGCGACCAGCACCTGGCCCGGCCCCGGCCGCGGGACGGCCCTGCGGCGCAGCTCCAGGCCCTCCGGCTCCACCGTGCCCGGCAGGACCACCTCGACGAGTTCCTCGGTGACCGGCATCTCGCTCCACCTCACTGGTGATGACTGGCTCTTGCGTTCGTTAGAAGTTATAACTCCATCGATCCGGGCCCGTCAAGTGGGTGTGCCGATAGTGATAGGGTCTAACTACATGGCGGCGTGCCGCCCGACCCGAAGGAGCGGACACCATGGCCCAGGCCGCACGTACCCCGCGCGAGCGCTACCGTGACCAGATCCGGACCGAGGTCAAGGCACTGGCCAGGGAGCAGATCGCCACCGCGGGCGCCTCCGCGCTCTCGCTCAACGCCATCGCCAAGCAGATGGGCATGAGCGGCCCCGCGCTGTACCGGTACTTCGCCGGCCGCGACGAACTGATCACCGAGCTGATCTCGGACGCCTACCGCAGCCTCGCCGACGCCTTCCGCGCCGCCGAGGCGGACGGCGCCGACCTGCCACGGCTGGCGCGCACCCTGCGGCGCTGGGCCCTGGACGACCCCCAGCGCTACTTCCTGATCTACGGCACCCCCGTGCCCGGCTACCAGGCCCCGCCGGACACCACGGCCATCGCGGCGGAGATCATGGCGGCGCTGCTCGACACCTGCGCCCGGCAGCCCGCCCGGCCCGGCCCCGGCGCCGGGTCCCCGCTCGACCCGCACCTCGCCCGGCACCGGGACTGGGCCGGCGACCACCCGGCCGAACCGGCGGTGCTGCGGCTGGCCCTGCTCGCCTGGACCCGGCTGCACGGGGTGCTGTCGCTCGAACTCGCCGGCCAGTTCAACGGGATGGGGTTCGACCCGGAGGTGCTGTTCGAGGCGGAGCTGGCCGCACTGACCGTCCTGCCGGACTGTTGAGGCCGCCGGGCCGTGGCGAACCACCGCGGCCCGGCGCACCACCGCGCCGGCCGTCCGTACGGAGGCCGCCGCGGCCCGCACGGCGGCGTCCTGGGGCGG
>NZ_JAIZ01000282.1 GCF_000710465.2 Kitasatospora sp. MBT63
GCGGGCCGACGATGATGAGCCAGCCGGTCATCCCGCAGCCGTGGTCGCTGATGAGGACCGCGCCCCGGTCGCGTTCCAGGTGCCAGGCCTCTTCACCGGCGTCGCCGAAGGCCTCCTGGTAGTCGTCCAGGTAGTCGGTGTCCTCGTCCTGCGTGGTGGGTTCGTACCCGGCGGCGCGCAGGGTCGCTCTCTGCTGGTCGGCCCAGCCGTCCGTCTCGACGAACGGCCCGCTCGGGTCCAGCATCCAGTGATGCCCTGCGGTGTCCCAGAGCCATCCCCATGTCCCGTCGATCCGGCACAACGGCGAGAGGCTGCCTGGTCCGGGGCCGCCGGCCCCGACCTCCGCCAGGAACGTGCGGTACTCCTCGGGGAGTGTGACACCGAACTGTGCCTCGGCCTCGGCGATCTGGGCGGGTGTCAGGACCGGTTCGAACAAGGGGTAGGACAACGGCTCGCGGCCACGCGCTCGACGCTCGGCCTCCTCGAGGGCGATGACGCGTTCCCGGACTCCGGACCAGTCCACATGCGTGTTCACGGCTCTCCTATCGACGGCGAGCACGGATATTAGTGCCTGCCGCCGACATCCGACCGCCGTTCGGGCTGACGCTTCAGTTCTCCGACATGGCCTTTCCCTTCAAGCGATCCGCACCCTGTTCGAGCCCGTTGGATAAATCACAAGTTGAAGAGCGTAGAGAATGACGGCTCTACGTCAGTTCGTCATAGGGGGGCACATGGCTGGGGTTCCAGAGGGTGTGGAACATGCGGCTCGCTCGGATGCCGCTACCGACGATGAATCGGCCTTGTTTTCCGACGTGTCCGAGGTTCTTCATGGCGAGAGGACGCTGTGGAGGGCTACCGAACGCATCGTCTCGCTGGCGGCACCCTATGTGGATGAGGTCTGCATGGGCGTACCGCTCACGGCAGGCTTTGATGTGGAGATCGTCAGCCGCACAGTCGTGCGGCGCGCCCATGATGCGCTCAGTGCCGTCACGGCGACTGTCGAATCCCAGGCCCGGGCCAGTGCACGAGTACATCTTCGAGCGATGGTCGAAGACTTGATCTTTGTAAAGTGGCTTATTCGGCTCGATGAAGCAGTTGCAACGGAGTACGTGCGTCACCGTGCCCGCATGGAGGCGCTGCAAGCTGTCAAGGCTCAGCAGGATTTCTTGCCAACTGCTTACCAGCAGCTCAACACAGCGGCCCCGCGCCTCGGGTTCAGAGAAGCCTCGGATGCCCTGGAGCAGGCCCGTAACGAGCTGGCCGACCTGTGTCAACAACAGGGATGGGGCAGGCGAGGGCCATCGGTAAAGAAGATGGCCGAGGTAGGAGATCTTCTACCCGAGTATGAATTTTTCTATCACCTCAGCTCCAAATCGGTGCACGCCAACCTGCACGAGATGGCGCGAATGACGTGGGGCAATGGCCGTACAGGCGATATTTCTTCAAACCCGTTCGAAGGGCTCCATGCCGACCTGGCTGTCGTGTACGGGACCTGGGTCTTCGACAAGATCCTGGAGGTTCTTTCAGATCGGTTTGATCCAGTCAAGACCCTGATTTCCTGCGAGGCATACAGCGTCTGGCTCGCCCTGATCCTTGTCGGGCCGGCAGGTCAGGGCCGGTTGCCCCTCCTGATCCATCCAGAAGAGCTCAGGACCAGGTAGGGCAGCCGGCCAAACCGTGCGCGTCTGGGATCGGTGGCTACTCAGAGCGCATAAGCAACTTGAACCTGCTAGAGCAGAGCGGCTTGCTGAAGGGTGCTGGTGTCTGTGCCGAAGGGGAAGCAGTGACCGTGTTCCAGGCTCTTCAACACGAGTTGACGGTTCACCTTGTCCATGTGGAATGTTGACCAGCTCCGGCACTTGGGGCAGATCTGGCCGATGAGGAACGGCCGGAGGAGATACAAGCGGTGGTCGCGGTCTGCTAGGTAGAGGCTGCCGGTCTCCACGGCGCTGCTCGGGTGCATCATCGTGGACGTGGGCACCACCGGGTGGTCACCCGAGAGCCGACGGTAGCTCAGAGATGCTGTTCCGCAGAATGAGTCCCAGAGCACGGACGTGATCTCGATGAGGCCCCAGTCGGCCAGGAACCGAGCACGCCCGGCCAGGAGCGATAGGTCGTCGAAAGACTCCCGGAGTGCGTTGGGAAGGTCGACGGGATCGACTGGGCGAAGATGTGATTCGTCGTTCCGGCGTCCCGCGAGACGTTTGCGCGCGCTCTCGGCTGCCCGATCGGCGAGCAGACTGCCCAGTTCGTGGAGAGGATGGTCCGGGGCCAGCGTGCGCCGCTTCTTCCGCCCTGCTATCTCCAGCAGCACGCTCGTCCACTGCGCGGTGAAGGACATGGCATCTCGTTTCACCAGGAGTGACAGTGCGTGTACGCCTCGAGGTGATGGGATACCAGCGGCCAGTGACAGCCGCCCCGACCGGCTGCCCGGTGCCGATAGAGGGCGGGCCTCGAACCATCCTGTGAAGGGACTGCCTGCCGCCCGTGGACATCCACACCCGCATCACTGCCCCGGCCGGTCGGCCGCATGTCGCCGGCCACACCGTCTACGACATGGCGAGCCTCGAGGACATCGGCGTCTACGTCGTCGCCCTCCGCATGATCGACAAGCAGGGCTGGGCCAGCGCGGCCGAACTCGACGGTGAGAGCCGCGGCCTGACACCCGAGCTCGTCCTCGGCAGCATCGAGCGGCTCATCGCTCACGGGCTACTCCTGCCGCTCGAGGAATCCGAGCACCTCCAGGCCCTGCCGTCCTGGGCCCGCCCGGCAGCCGAGGTGTACCTGACCGCCACGGTGGGCACCGAGCACCTCCAGGACCGGATCACCGCCGTGTTCGCAGCCGACGGAGACCCGGAAGCCCACACCCTGCAGACCCTCAATGACGCCACCGTCAAACTTCAGCTCACCCGCGACGAGCTCAAGGCCTGGCAGCACGCCCTGGAAGACCTCCACGACGGCCTCCTGGCCGCCCCCGACGGCGAAACGACCCCCGACTTTCTCGCCCACGAAGCCGGCCGCTTCGTCACCACGGTCCTGCGCCTGCACGAAGGCGCCGCGAGCTGGCTCCTGGACGGACCGTTCGGCCCGACCACCAGCTCGCTGCAGCTGAGGTTCGACGGCACCGCGCTCCTCACACCATCCGGCCAGATCCCCCTCGCCGACCTGCGCCTGCCGGGAGCAGTGGTCGCTGCACCCACCCGGTGAGCGTAGGGAGGGCGCCTTCGCAAGCACGCCCTCCTGCCCCAGCGCCGGGCCGGGGCACAGGGGGAGGACACTGGTATCGGTCCCGCCCGCTCGAGACTTCCGGAGGACACGGTGAGCGCAGCGCCCCTGCACGGTCACCACGACGGCAGCCAACCCCTCCCGCGCACCCTGGACGGCGTGGCCGCGGCGCTGCCGCCAGCGCAGCGGATGGAGTTCTACCGGGAGATGGGTGAGGCCGACGTCGAGACGATCGGCGGCGTCCTGAAGCGGTGGTGGCTGCGCGCGGAGCTCTACCGCGACCCGGAGGGCGACCGGATCCACGCCGCCGTCCAGGACGGCACCGCCCCCGGCACCTCCGCCTCCGCGGTCCTGCGCCGCCTCGGGGCCCTGTGAGCGACCACGGCGACTTCCCGGACGACGAGCACGACCCGCTCACCCTCCCAGGCCGTCGAGGCGCTCCTCGAAGACCCTGGCACCCCGGCCGACGTCTTCTCCGCGGTCGTGGCGTTCCTGGTCGACCTGCGTAAGAACCCCTTCCCGCACCTGAGCATGCCGGTCCCCGGCCGGCCGGGCATGCACTCGGCGCCGCTGCACCGGGATCTCGGGCTGGTGGAGTACGCAGTGAACGAGGAGCAGGATCCGCCGCAGATCTACGTCTCCCGGATCCTGCGGGCGGACTGAGCGGACCGAGCAGGCCGGCCCCGGGAAGAGACTCGTCTCAGCTGACCCCGCGCTCCCGCGGGGAGGACACCAGGCGGGCCCAGCCGCCCCGCTCCCCGGCCGGCTGACCCCCGCTCCCGCGGGGAGGACGTCACCAGCGGCCGCAGCTCGGTCCGCCGGTCACCGAGCGGGGCCTGAGCACCCCCGCGGTCAAGCAGATCACCGCCGCCCGCCGCGTTCCCCGAGCAGGCCGCACCGGACCCCGGCCGGCTGCGGAGACACCCAACGCCGCGGCCCGCGCCAAGGCGCTGCTGCGCCGCCTCCCCTTCGTCGGCTCTGGCAGAACTCAAATCTGATGTATGAGGCACGCCGCCGCGGACCCGACCGGCCCTTCACCTGCTGGACTGCCGGGTCTTCCACAACAATTGCCCACACCTCGAAGTCAGTCGAGCAGCCTGCGGAGACCGCCCTGATGCTGACTCTCCGCGGGAGCTTGCACGCCCCGCTCTGGAGAATCGGCTACTGGCTACGACCCTTGCCCGTCGGCAGGAGGCCGCCTTCAAGTGTGCTGGCGCGCCTGGGACATCGATGCTGCCTCCGTCCGAGGCGCTGACTGCGGCCCGTGCCCGAGTTCGCTGCCTGTGGTGCTGAGGACCATCGAGAGGCAGCGCCGCGGGGCGAAGCTGAAGGCCAGCCCTTCCGTTGGCGGTCTTTAGTGGCTGTTGTCTTTCCGGGCTTGAGGGCTGCGTTTCCG
>NZ_JAIZ01000283.1 GCF_000710465.2 Kitasatospora sp. MBT63
AGCGGGCCCTCCGGGCGCTTCGTTCTTTCGTGTTCCCAGCTTATCAGATGTTTTCCGCTCCGTTTTTCCGGAGTTTCGTTCATCGAATTTCGCTATTGCCTTTCGGCGCTCCCGAACTCTACCAGAGTTATTCGGCCCGCTTTTCCGTTCCGATGGCTATCGAAAAGGTGCGCGACGTGTCGCTCGAGTGAGAGTTTGGGGGATCGTCACCTTCGGCCTCGGCCGTTCAGGCGACTCGGACTACGTTACGCCCAGGTGTCGGTCGAGTCAAACATGAGGGGCCGGATCTGGCTGGATCCGGCCCCTCATGGCTGACGTCGACGGTCAACCCGCCCGTCTCCGCGGCCACCTGACGGTGGCTCGGCAACGGGGAATGCCGTTGCCCGGTGTCAGTGCGCGGCCAGCTCCACCGCGGCCAGGTTGCGCTTGCCCCGGCGCAGCACCAGCCAGCGGCCGTGCAGCAGGTCGGATGCGGCGGTGGTGGCCTCCTCATCGGTGACCTTGGCGTTGTTGAGGTAGGCGCCGCCTTCCTTGATGGTGCGGCGAGCGGCCGAGCGGCTCGGTGCCAGGCCGGTCTCCACCAGGAGGTCGACGATCTGGCCGAGCTCGGTGACCGTCGCCTTGGGGACCTCGGCCAGCGCTGCCGCGAGGGTGGCCGGCTCCAGGTCGGCGAGTTCACCCTGGCCGAAAAGCGCCTTCGACGCGGCGACGGCGCGCTCGTACTGCTCCTCGCCGTGGACCAGCGAGGTGAGCTCCTCGGCCAGGGCGCGCTGGGCGAGGCGGGCGGCGGGCCGCTCGGCGGTCTCGCGCTCCAGCTCCTCGATCTCCTCCCGGGTACGGAAGGAGAAGATGCGCAGGAAGTTGGAGACGTCCCGGTCGTCCGCGTTCAGCCAGAACTGGTAGAAGGCGTAGGGGGTGGTCAGCTCGGGGTCGAGCCAGACGGTGCCGGACTCGGTCTTGCCGAACTTGGTGCCGTCGGCCTTGACGATCAGCGGCGTGGCCAGCGCGTGCACCGACTTGGCGTCGGCCTTGCGGATCAGGTCGGTGCCGGCGGTGAGGTTGCCCCACTGGTCGCTGCCGCCGGTCTGCAGGGTGCAGTTGTACCGGCGGTTCAGCTCCAGGAAGTCCATGCCCTGGAGGATCTGGTAGCTGAACTCGGTGTAGCTGATGCCCGCGTCGGAGTTGAGCCGTCGGGCCACGGCCTCCTTGGCGATCATGTTGTTGACCCGGAAGTACTTGCCGATGTCGCGCAGCAGGCTGATGGCCGACATCCCGGACGTCCAGTCCAGGTTGTTGACCATGCGCGCCGCGTACTCGCCGTCGAAGTCGAGGAAGCGGGAGATCTGGCCGCGCAGGCGGTCGACCCATGCCGCCACGGTCTCGGGGTCGTTGAGGACGCGCTCCGCGGTCGGCTTGGGGTCGCCGATCAGGCCGGTGGCTCCGCCGACCAGGCCGAGCGGGAGGTTTCCGGCCTGCTGGAGGCGGCGCATGGTGAGGATCTGCACCAGGTTGCCGAGGTGCAGGCTCGGGGCCGTCGGGTCGAAGCCGCAATAGAAGGTGACCGGGCCGTCCGCGAACGCCTTGCGCAGTGCGTCCTCGTCGGTGGACAGGGCGATCAGCCCACGCCACCGCAGCTCGTCGACGATGTCCGTCACGGTCACGCTTCTCCTTCGGTCGGGCGTCCGGTGCGCCGCCGGCCCGTTCGGTCGGGCCGTACGCCGGACGGATCCAGCGTCTTAGAGAGTACGCCGTCGGCGCCGGCGGGTTTCGGCCGGTCGGCGCGGGGGCGCGGAAATTCCGTTGTTCCGCGGGTGGCTCACGGTCACAGTGGTCCCACCGCCGGGTGGCGGCGGTGAGGGGCGGCCGTGCCGTCGGCACGTGCTGCAGGGAGGTGGCCTGAAGATGCGCAACACGCTGGTACTGAACGCGAGCTACGAGCCGCTGACCACGGTCTCGCTCAAGCGCGCCGTGGTCCTCGTACTGCAGGACAAGGCCGTGGTCGAGCAGGCCCATCCGCTGCGCGTGGTGCGCGGTACCGGCGTGTCCGTCCCGGTGCCCCGGGTGATCAGACTGCAACGGTACGTCCGGGTGCCGTTCCGACAACGGGCCCCGTGGTCGCGCCGCGGCGTGCTGGTCAGGGACCAGCACGTCTGCGCGTACTGCGGACGCCGGGCGAGCACCGTGGACCACCTGGTCCCGCGGTCCCGCGGCGGCGCGGACAGCTGGCTGAACACCGTCGCGGCCTGTGCCGAGGACAACCAGCGCAAGGCCGACCGGACACCGGAGCAAGCGGGGATGCGGCTGCTGCGGCGGCCGTTCGAGCCAACGCCGGAGGCCACCCTGATGCTCGCGCTGGGGCTGCGCGAGGGCGACCTCGGCGACCTGGCCGCCTGGCTGCCGGCCACCGCCTAGGGAGGGCCCGCCCGGCGGTCCGTGGGACCGGTGGGCGGCACACGGAGCCGGTGGGCCGACCCGGTCGGGGGACAGGTCGGCCCACCCCTACGTCCCACCGCCGTCCGTGGCGGGCGTCAGCCCTTGCTGCGGAAGGCGGTGGCGACGCCGAAGTTGAACGCGTGCTCCGGCATCGCGACGACCTTCTCGCCGCCGGCGAGCAGGCGGCCCGAGGTGAGCAGCGAGCCGGTACCGGGCGGGAAGGCGCCGCCCTGGGTCTCCTGTCCGCCGGTCAGTGCGAAGCGGCTGATGTGGGCGGGCTGGTCGAGCCGCTCGTCCACGGCGAGCAGCAGGCCCGAGCCGTCCAGGCCGACCGGCCGGGACTTGCGCTTCTCGGCGACCGGGGTGCGCCACACGGACTTGCCGGTGGTGAGGTCGTACGCGGCGACGGCCGGGGCGCCGGCGGGGTCGGCCGGGGTGACGGCCGCGATCATGGTGTGCTCGTGGAAGTAGACGCCGGGGACGGCGTCGAAGGTGCCCCGGGCCACCTCCAGCCGGCCGCTCTCGGCCGCGACCGGGATCTCGGCGGCGGGGTCGCCGCTCGGCCCCCAGGCGAAGACCCGGTCGTCGGCCGGCTTCTCCCCGGTGGTGAGCACCACGGCGGGTTCGGCGGAGAGCACGGTGACGGTCTTCGGCTGGTTGTTCAGGCCGCGCCACCAGGTGACCTTGCCGTCGGCGGCGTTCAGGGCCACGGCCTGGTCGACCGGGGTCGAGTCGGCGCAGCTGCTGTGCAGCACGACCGTGGCGCCGCCGGCGCCGCCGGAGAGGGTGCAGAACTTGCCCTGGCCCGCGTACTGCCAGACGTCCTTGCCGTCCTCGGCTGCCCAGGCGGCGGCCCGGTCGTCGCCGACCGCGATGACCTTGTCGTCGGTGACGGCGACGTGCGCGGCGTAGGCGTCCTTGGTGTCGGAGACGGCCTTGGTCCAGACGGCCTTGCCGGTCTTGGTGTCGACGGCGGCCAGTGTGGTGCAGGGCAGCTTCGGGTCCGCGGCGGCGCGGAACAGCACGGCGCCCAGGCCCTTGGCGTTGACGCTCGGGCTGAGTCCGCAGGGCACGGCGCCGTCGGCGGGTGCCTGGAGGGTCCAGGTCGCCTTGCCGTCGGCGAGGCCGTAGGCGTGCACGCCGGATCCGTCGGCGCGGACCACCGCGTCGGCCAGCAGCCAGCTGCCGGCCAGGGTGTCGTCGCTGCCGTCGGGCGCGGCGGTGGCCGGCTGGGCGGCCCAGGCCTTGTCGTGGGCGACCGCGATGTTCTGGCTGACGGGGGCGTCGGCGGCGGGCTTGGCCGGATCGTCCTCGCCGGTGACCAGGACGCCCGCGGTGACCAGGACGGCGAGCGCGGCGACGCCCGCGCCGACCCGGATCGCGAGGGCCCGGCGGCTGGGCGCCTGCTCGCCGGAGCCGTTGGCGGCGCCGGCGGCGCTCGCGGCGGCCGCCTTGGCGCGGTCC
>NZ_JAIZ01000284.1 GCF_000710465.2 Kitasatospora sp. MBT63
CCGTTGCCGGGCCAGCGCCGCCCCGGCGCGCACAGCGGCCCGCCGGGCCAGCTGTCGGGCCGGCTCGCCGAACTGGGCGGGCCCCGGGTCCGCTAGGACCGAGGACCCGCCCAGCGGGTACGGCGGGCGGTCAGGCGCCGCTCGTCGCCTCCGCCGCCAGCTCCCTGGCGGCCCGGCGGCGCTGCACCAGCGGCGCGGCGGCCAGCACCAGCGCGGCCGCGGCCAGCGACAGGTACATCTGCTGGCGGCCGTCGGGGTCGGTGAACATGTAGACCATCACGAAGCCGATCAGGCCGATGGTGGCCCAGGTCAGGTACGGGTACAGCCACATCCGGACGGTCAGCCGCTCGGGCGACTCACGCTCGATGATCTTCCGCATCCGCAGCTGCGAGAAGCAGATCACCATCCAGACGAACAGGGCGATGGCGCCCGAGGAGTTCAGCAGGAACTGGAACACGGTCTTCGGCGAGGTGTAGTTGAAGAACACCGCGACGAAGCCGAAGACCACCGAGGACAGGATCGCGACGGTCGGCACGCCGCGGCTGCTGACCTTGGCGAAGGCGGCGGGCGCGTCGCCCCGGCGGCCGAGCGAGAAGGCCATCCGGGAGGCCGTGTACAGGCCCGAGTTGAGGCAGGACAGCACGGCGGTCAGCACGATGACGTCCATCACCCGGCCCGCACCGGGGATGCCGACGTGCTCCAGCACGGCCACGTACGGGCTCTTCCTGACGTCCGCGGAGTCCCAGGGCAGCAGGGTGACCACGATCAGGATCGAGCCCAGGTAGAAGATGCCGATCCGCCAGATCACGCTGTTGGTGGCCTTGCTGACGGCCTTCTCCGGGTCGGCGGACTCGCCGGCGGCGAGGGTGACGATCTCGCTGCCCATGAAGGCGAAGACCACGGTGAGCATGCCGGTGAAGACGGCGCCGACGCCGTGCGGCAGGAAGCCGCCGTGGCCGGTCAGGTTGCTGGTGCCGACCGCGTGGGTGCCGGGCAGCAGCCCGAACACGGCCAGCACGCCGATCACGATGAAGGCCGCGATGGCCACCACCTTGATCCCGGCGAACCAGAACTCGAACTCGCCGTAGGAGGCGACCGAGCCCAGGTTGGTCGCGGTCAGCACGGCCATCACCAGCAGGGCGAAGGCCCACTGCGGGACGGCGGGCATCCAGCCGTTGAGGATCTTGGCGCCGGCGGTGGCCTCCACGGCCAGCACGACCACCCAGAAGAACCAGTAGAGCCACCCGATCGAGAAGCCGGCCCAGCGTCCGAGCGCCCGGTCCGCGTACGCGGAGAAGGAGCCGCTCTGCGGGTCGGCCGCGGCCATCTCGCCGAGCATCCGCATCACCATCACGACCAGCACGCCGGCCAGGGCGTACGAGAGCAGGATGCCCGGCCCGGTGGAGGCGATGCCGGCGCCGGAGCCGACGAAGAGTCCGGCGCCGATCACACCGCCGATGGCGATCATCGACAGGTGGCGGTTCTTGAGCCCGGCGTGCAGCTCGCCGCCGGGGTTGCCAGCGGTGGCCTCGGGGCCGGTCCTGGTGCGCTGGGTGGTGTCCGCGCTCATGAGGAGGTACTGCCTTTCCCGCGCGAACCCGGACCCTCGGCCACTGCTGCCGGAGGGATGTGGGGACGGAATCACGCGATTCGGGCAAACTAGCGGCTACGTCCGGGTATCGGAATCCCCATCACCGAATACCGACGAGTACCGCGCACTCGTCACACCGATGAGCCGCTGTCGTGACCTTGTCACCCACTGTCAGAAGACCTCCCCGTGGCGGCGCCCGGAAACGGACCGGTCCGGACCCCCGTGGCGGGGATCCGGACCGGTCCGTGGCACCGACGCGGGGTCAGTCCTTGATCTCGCAGAGCGCCGCGCCGCTGCTGACGCTGGCGCCGACCTCGGCCTTGAGGCCGACGATGGTCCCGGCCTTGTGCGCGTTGAGCGGCTGCTCCATCTTCATCGCCTCCAGGACGACGATCAGCTCGCCCTCGGCGACGGTCTGGCCCTCCGTCACCGCCACCTTCACGATGGTGCCCTGCATCGGCGAGGCCAGGGTGTCACCGCTGACCGCCGAGCCGGCCTTCTTGGCACCCGCGCGGCGCTTGGTCTTGGCCGCGGCGCCACCGGCGGCCGGGGCGCTGGAGACGCCCAGCGAGGAGGGCAGCGAGACCTCGATCCGCTTGCCGCCGACCTCGACCACCACGGTCTCCCGCTGGTCCGCCTCCTCGGCGTCCCCGCCCGCGCCGGTGAAGGCGGGGATGGTGTTGTCGAACTCGGTCTCGATCCAGCGGGTGTAGACCGTGAACGGCTCGTCGCTGCCGTGCACCTCGGGCGCGAACGCCGGGTCGGTGACGACCGCCTGGTGGAACGGGATGGCCGTGGCCATGCCCTCCACCTTGAACTCCGCCAGCGCGCGGGCCGCGCGCTGCAGCGCCTGCTTGCGGGTGGCGCCGGTGACGATCAGCTTGGCCAGCAGCGAGTCCCAGGCCGGGCCGATCACCGAGCCGCTCTCCACGCCCGCGTCCAGCCGCACGCCCGGGCCGGACGGCGGCGCGAACAGCGTCACCGTGCCGGGGGCCGGCAGGAAGTTGCGGCCCGGGTCCTCACCGTTGATCCGGAACTCGATCGAGTGACCGCGGACCTCCGGGTCGTCGTAGCCGAGCTCCTCGCCGTCCGCGATCCGGAACATCTCGCGGACCAGGTCGATCCCGGTGACCTCCTCGGAGACCGGGTGCTCGACCTGCAGGCGAGTGTTGACCTCCAGGAAGGAGATCAGCCCGTCCTGGGAGACCAGGAACTCGCAGGTGCCGGCGCCGACGTAGCCGGCCTCGCGCAGGATCGCCTTGGACGCCCGGTACAGCTCGGCGTTCTGCTCGGCGGTCAGGAACGGCGCGGGGGCCTCCTCGACCAGCTTCTGGTGGCGCCGCTGCAGCGAGCAGTCACGGGTCGAGACGATCACCACGTTGCCGTGCTGGTCGGCCAGACACTGGGTCTCGACGTGCCGCGGGTTGTCCAGGTACTGCTCGACGAAGCACTCGCCGCGGCCGAAGGCGGCGACCGCCTCGCGGACCGCGGAGTCGAACAGCTCCGGGATCTCCTCCAGCGTGCGGGCGACCTTGAGGCCGCGGCCGCCGCCGCCGAAGGCCGCCTTGATGGCGACCGGCAGACCGTGCTCCCGGGCGAAGGCGACGACCTCGTCGGCGCCGCCGACCGGGTCCGCGGTGCCGGCGACCAGGGGCGCGCCGGCCCGCTGGGCCACGTGCCGGGCGGTGACCTTGTCACCGAGGTCGCGGATGGCCTGCGGCGGCGGGCCGATCCAGGTCAGGCCGGCGTCCAGGACGGCCTGGGCGAACTCCGCGTTCTCGGACAGGAAGCCGTAACCGGGGTGGACGGCGTCCGCGCCGGAGTCGGCGGCGGCCTTCAGGACCTTGGCGATGTCCAGGTAGCTGGTGGCCGGGGTGTCGCCGCCGAGCGCGTAGGCCTCGTCGGCCGCGCGGACGTGCAGCGCGTCCCGGTCCGGCTCGGCGTACACGGCGACGCTGGCGATACCGGAGTCCCGGCAGGCCCGGGCGACCCGGACGGCGATTTCTCCGCGGTTGGCGATGAGCACCTTGCGCACTGTGGCTCCCTTCTTGAACCTCGTTGAGTCTAGGGATTGCTGGGTGGTACCGGCGAGTAGCCCCAGGTGGTGAGCTAGCCCACGCGGAGCGTGACCCGCTGATGTGATCATCCGGTCACGCAGTGGGACACCTCGCTGGTGGCGAGGTTACGCGGGCCCGTAGAGCCGGGCCCGCGGGCGGCTCGAGCCGCGCGGTCGGGCGTGTGGTCTTGGCCACATGAAGGTCCCTCAGGCGGCCACCGGCGCCGTGCGGGCGGTCGCGGCCGCGGTGACGTCGGCGACCGGCTCGACCACGTCGGGTCCGTACGCCCGGGCGTTGACCACCCGCAGGACCAGCGCGAAGGTGCCGTCCTTGCCGTGCCGCCGGGCCAGGGCGCGGTGGTTGGCCACCAGGTGGCGCACCGCCGCGTGGTTGGAGGTCGCGGTCTGGCCGGCTATCAGGAACACCGGGCGGCTCTCCGGCCGCGGGTGCAGCCGGGCCAGCAGGACGTAGGTCTCCCCGCCGGGCGCGGCGTCCGGGTGCACGTAGGCGAACTCGCGGTCGCCCACCTTGATGGTGGTGTCCCCGTACGGGCCGTCCGGGTTCTGCACCGCGAAGTCGACGCCGGGCAGCCAGGAGGCCAGGTGGGCCGCGGTGCGGGCGTTGCTGGCCGGTCCGCCGAGGCAGAACTCGGCCTTGCCGCCGAGCCCTTGGCGGACCTGGTCGTGCGCCACCACCTCGGCCTGCGCCCCGCACTCCTTGACCAGCGCGGACAGCTCCATCAGCGCGTACACGTCGTTGCGCGACACGCTCTTGGAGCTGTGCGAGGCGGCGTGGTGGTTGACCACCAGCAGGCACTCGGTGCCGGCGGGCATCCCGAAGAACTCCCGGACCCGGCCGCGCCGCCGCCGGCGGCGCACGCTCTGCGCGAGCCAGCCGAGGCCGGCACTGAGGGCGCTGGCGACCAGGCCGAGCACCACGTTCAGCACGCTGTCGGTCATCATCGCGCCTCCTTCCGGTCCGACGGCTGCGCCAGCCTAGCGGCGGAGCCGGGCCGGGGTCGGTGGGTCACTGCGACAGATGTGCGGGGCGGGTTCTGTCCGTATCCGCAACGGGAAAACGGACCGATGTGCTCCGGATCGGTCGTGCCGCAACCGTAATGGTCCAGACCATTGACGCTCGTGAGCCCCGCTCCCTACCGTGCAGCGCACGGCCCGACCGGGCCGGACGGCCGAGAACACGGGGGAGTCATGAAGCGGTTCAGCATGTCCGCGGCCGGGGCGGCGGCCCTGGCCCTGCTGCTCGCCGGGTGCGGCGGCGCGGGGGCGGGTGCGGACGCGGCCGCCCCGCCCTCACCGAGCGCCCGGGTCGTCACCTACGGCTGCCTGACGAAGGACCAGGGCGCCAAGGGAGCGGTCAGCATCCCGAGCGACCTCAGCACGGTGGACGCCTACTTCCGCGACTCGGACGCGGGCGGCGCCAAGGTCGCGGTCGTCCTCTCGCACCAGAACGGCGGCAGCCTCTGCGACTGGATCCCCTACCTGGACGCGTTCACCGGGGCGGGGTACGCGGTGCTGCCCTTCACCGCCAACGGGGACGTCGCCACCGGCATCCGGTCGGCCACCGGCTACCTCAGGGACAAGGGGGTGGCCCGGGTGGTCCTGATCGGCGCGTCCAAGGGCGGCACCGGTTCGCTGGTGGCCGGGGCGCTGCCGGACAGCCCGCTGCCGGTGGCCGCGGTGGTCTCGCTGAGCGGCCCCGAGTCCTTCGGCGCCGACAACGCCGCGACCGCGGTGAAGCGGCTGGCGGCGCCGGTGTTCTTCGCCGCCGAGGAGCACGACGGCCCGTTCCCCGGCAACGCGAGGAGCCTGCACGCCGCGGCGGTCTCGGCCGACAAGAAGCTGAAGATCTACCCGGGCGCCGACCACGGGGCCGCCCTGCTCGCCGACGGCGCGCTGCCCGACGTCCAGGCCTTCCTCGCCGAGTACGCGCCGCCGACGGGCTGATCCGGCCGGGCGCGCCGGTGCTCGCGGCGCGCCCCTCGCGGACTCAGGCCCAGAGGTCGGTGATCCGCACGTCCAGCTCGGCGAGCAGCCGGCGCAGCAGCGGCAGCGAGAGCCCGATCACGTTGCCGGGGTCGCCGTCGATGCCCTCGACGAACGGCGCCGAGCGCCCGTCCAGGGTGAATGCCCCGGCCACGTGCAGCGGTTCGCCGCTGGCGATGTAGGCGGCCAGCTCGGTGTCGTCGGGGGTGCCGAAGCGGACCGTGGTGGACGCGGTCGCCGAGACCTGGCGGCCGTTGGCGGTGTCGATCACGCAGTGGCCGGTGCGCAGCACGCCGGAGCGGCCGCGCATGGACTGCCAGCGCCGCAGTGCCTCGTCCTCGTCGGCGGGCTTGCCGAGCGCCTCGCCGTCGAGTTCCAGGACCGAGTCGCAGCCGATCACCAGTTCGCCGTCGGTGAGGCCCGCGGCGACCGCCTCCGCCTTGGCCACGGCGAGCACCAGGGCGAGTTCGGCGGGGGTGGGGGCGCTGAGCGAGTCCTCATCGAAGCCGCTGACCTGCACCCGGGGGTCGAGCCCCGCTTGACGCAGGAGTCCGAGGCGGGCGGGGGAGGCGGAGGCGAGTACCAGGGTGCGGCGGTCGGTCATGCGCCAAGCCTAGGGGCTCGGAGCCCGGTCAGGGCGCCGCTCTGAGCATCAGCAGCAGGGCCGCCAGGACGGTGACGGCGCCGAGCAGCAGGCCCGCGCGGTGCAGCTTGCGCTGTACCCGGCGGGCTTCGGGCGAGGGCTCGTCGCGAGGGTCTGACCAGAGCACCTCGCCAGCTTGCGGCGCCGCCGCCGGGCCCGCCTGAGTACGCGTACTCACTTTCGTCCGCCGACGGGGCCCGGGTGCCCGACCGTCCGTCAGTTGTGCCCGCGCTGTGACGATCTGTTACGGGCGCGTGAAATCGGGCGGTGCGGGATTGCGGTCACTACTTAGCTTAGGCAACCCTAAGTGAGTTCCCCGGCCCGATCCCCCCTCACGAGGAGTCGTCCCCCATGCCCTTCGCCCCCCGCGAGACCGTCGAGACCGTACGGCCGCACGCCCTCGGCCTGTTCAGAATCGTCACCGGCCTGCTCTTCGCCTGCCACGGCGCCGCCTCGCTGTTCGGCGTGCTCGGCGGGGCGGGCGGGGACGGCTCCACCGTCGCCGGCTGGGTCTGGCCCGGCTTCTACGCGGCCGTGATCCAGCTGGTCGGCGGCGTCCTGGTGCTGCTCGGTGTCGGCACCCGGGTGGCCGCCCTGGTCTGCTCGGGCTCGATGGCCTACGCCTACTTCAGCGTCCACCAGGAGCACGGCCTGTGGCCGATCCAGAACCACGGCGAGGCCGCCGCGCTCTACGCCTGGGTCTTCCTGCTGCTGGTGTTCACCGGCCCGGGCAGCCTGGCGCTGGGCACCGTGCTGGGCCGGATCGGCCGTCCGGCCGCCGAGGAGCCGGCCACCGCCACCGCCTGACCCAGCGGGCGCAGACGGAAGGGTCCCCGGCCGCAGCGGCCGGGGACCCGATTGGTCGTGCACGGGACGTCAGTGCGCCCAGCCGGACGTCCGCCAGGCGGCGGCGCCGGGCCGCAGCACCGGCCGCAGCTTGCGGGCGTGGTCGTTCCACGGGGTGGCCGGGCCGCCCGCCCGGCGGGCCGCCTCGGCGGCGGCCTGCGCGGCG
>NZ_JAIZ01000285.1 GCF_000710465.2 Kitasatospora sp. MBT63
GCCGCGCCGAGGCCGGCGAGGAGGGCCTGGACTGGACGGGGGCGCTGACCGCCGAGCGTAAGGCCGCATTGGACGCCATCGACCCGGCGTGGTGCCCCACCTGGCCGGTGGAGTGGCAGCGCAGCTTCGCCCTGGCCTGGCGGCACGTCAAGGCCGGCGGAACACTGGCCGGCGCCCAGCCGGGCAGCATCGCCGTCCAGGGCGAAGACCTCGCCGGATGGGCACGGGTGCAGCAGGCCGGCTGGGACAAGCTCGGACCGGCCCAGCAGTGGGCGTGCGAGCACGTCCTCGGACTGGCACCCCTGGCCGCCGAGCAGCTCCCGCCCGCGAAGGTGTCGCACGCGGAGAAGGAACGGCGGAACCTCGCCGCGGCCGCGCAGTACCGGGAACGGGAGGGCCACCTGCACGTGCCGCGCAAGCACAAGGAGCAGCTGGCGCTGGCCGACGGCACGACCATCGAGGTCAGTCTGGGCCTGTTCGTCGCCAACAGCCGCAGCAGGCGCGCCGACGTTCCCGCCGCCCGTGCGGAGCGGCTCACCGAACTCGGGATGCGCTGGGCGTAGCGGGGCCGGTCGGGGTGCGGCGCGCCCGCTGCAACGCGGCCCGGCCACCGTCCGGAAGAGGCGAAGGCCCAGCTCAGGGGTGCAACGCGGAGTCTCGCGTTGCACCCCGCGTTGCGCCCGGGGCCTGTCGCGCCCCGACCACAGGCGGGGGATCGCAGGTATCCGCGCAGTTCACCGCACGCGACAGCCCCCATCACGACAGGGGGGTCGCGACAACCCGCCGTTCGAGCAGGCACAGTTGCTCGCGGATGATCCTGGCGGGGCCGACGCGCGGTTGGCTGGCGTGGAGATGGCGGTGCTCCCCGTCGGGATGACCAGGGAAGGCCCGACCCGGGACTGGCTCCCTCGCCCCCGAAGGGCACGGGGGTGCTGCCGAGGCGGTGTCCGCAAGGTGTCAGCGGTGAGGGTGCCACTCGGTGAGCAGGATGGTGGCGTCGTCGCGAAGCTGCTGATTCTGGTGGAGCAGGATCTGCTGGACCAGGCGGCGCAGCGCCTCGGGGGCGGGCAGGCCGGCGGCCATGGCGCGCACAACGGTGTCGGCGAGGCGCTGCTCGCCGAAGAGGTCGCCGGCGGGCGAGCGGGCTTCGGTGACGCCGTCGGTGAACATCAGCACCCGGTCGCCCGGCTGCAGGCGCACGGTGTGGACCTGCGGCGAGGGCAGGTCGGGACTGCCGAGGCCGAGCGGAAGGTACGGGGGACGTTCCATCGCCCCGTCCACGATCCGGCCCTCGCGGATCAGCAGCGGCGCCGGGTGCCCGCAGTTGATCCAGTCGAGGCGGCCGGTGGCAGTGTCAAGATCGGCGACGAGACAGGTCAGCAGCCGGTCGGGGATCCAGCGGGCCAGGGTGCGGTCGATCTGTTCGGCGATGTCGGTGAGGCCGCCGCCGGCCCGCCGGGTGGAGCGGCACGCGGCGAGGGCGACGGCGCTGCAGCCGCCGGAGGCGAGGTCGTGGCCCATGGCGTCCAGCAGCGTCAGGTGCAATCGGGTGCCGGCCAGGCTGTGGTCGAACGCATCACCACCGACCTCGTACGCGGGCTCCAGCACCGCGGTCGAGGTCACCGCCCGGGTGCCGATGGTGCGCGGCGGCACGAACGCCCACGCCAGCTCCGCCTGCAGCGTCATCGGCCGGCTGCGCACCGTCCGGGCCAGAACGTCGCTGTACTGCTGCTTGGTGGCCAGGATCATCGCGGTCAGGGAGGCCAGAGCGTTGCCCCGCACCAGCAGGCGGTCATCGAGCCGTGGAGCGGCGACGCGCAGCACCCCGAGGCGCCCGACGCCGTCCACCAGCGGCAGCCAGCCCAGCCCGCCGGCCGGATCACCGGCGGCGGCGAACTGCACCGTCTCGGTGCGGTAGGCGCGTCCGGCGAGCGAGGAGTCCACCGGCAGAGTCTTTAACCCGGCGGGCAGGCCCCGGGCGAGCAGCTGCGCCTGGGATGGGGTGGGCAGGGCGACCAGCTCGCGCTGCTGCACGTCCGCGACGTAGACGCTCGCCCGGGCAAACCCCAGGCGCCCGGCTGCGCGCTGGACGAGCTCCGGGATGTCCCGCGGAGCGAGGCGGTGGGCGGCGGCGAGCACATCGGCGAGGACCTCGCCCCAGCCCGAATCCTGGACAGACACCCGCCCTCCGCCTCCCCACGCAGCCGCCGGCTTCCCCGGCACCTGCCCTCATCATCGAGCCGCACCCCCCGCCCAACCCGGCCAGGACACGCCATGCTCAGGGCTGGTCACCGGCGTAGCCGAGCAGCCACGACGTGCCCTGACGGCGCCGAGGGGGCCGATCCCGACTTCGGTCAGCGCGTACACCGGCCAGCTGTCGCAACCAAGCACGGTCCACACGCGCCTGGTGGGCGGCCCGCACCCGGCGGGCGAGGGCCAGGAGCGGACGTCCTCGATCGCGGTGGCAGCTGGGAGGTCAATTCCCGGGCGCGCGCCGCGTCGACCAGGCGGACCCTGGCCGACCTGGCCGACCTGGCCGCGGAAGAACGCAGGCCGTGCCACCTGTCGCCCGCGGCGAAGTCGGATCGCCGCAGGCGGGTAGCCGCAACAGTGGGAGGGACCAGCAGAGGAGAGCCTGGAATGATGACCGTGTGGAGCCCGGCGCCGGCGCCCTCCTTGCCCGCGTCCTTGACCTTCTCGGCGGTGTTCTCGATCTTGTCGCTGGCGCCCATGTGGACCTCCGGTTCGTCGAAGCTGTCGCCGCGCCTCCTGCCCTCGGCCGCCTGGAAGATTCCCTCGAATATGCACCACAGGCCGGAATAAGCGGGTCGCCGACGCTGACTGTGGAGGTCGAGCTGGTCCCCCTTCTTCTTGTTCTGCTGCTGGCCCTGCTCCTGTTCGGCGCGGGCTTCGCGCTGAAGGCCCTGCGGTGGGTAGCGGTCGTGGTACTGGTGATGTGGCTCCTCGGCTTCGTGGCCCGCGGTAGCAGCGCATCCGGCAGCCGCGGCCGCTGGTACCGCTGGTAGGCCCCCGGGGACGACACCGCCCGGACGAGCGAGGCAGCGGGGTGGGGAACACACGCGGGTGTGTCCCCACCCCGCTGCCTCGCTCGTCCGCTGTCCGGGTTCTCCCCTCTTCCCGCCGGCGAGACGCCGCGCTTCAAACGCCTTTGGCGTTCGCACGGGAGCCGGCACTCGCGGTCCATCGCTCACCTCGCCTCACCCTGTGTGCGGTTCGGTGCTTGCCAGGGCGGCACGGAGCGCTCCCGTCCCGGCGGTCGGGCCCGCCGCTTCAGGCGACGGCGGCCAAATCCGCACGGCCGAACAACAGGGCGTAGCCGCGGGGTAGGTGGGCGAGGAGGCGGTCGGTGAGGTTGTTGTTGGTGAGGGTGGTCAGGGCGGCCAGGACGGAGGAGGCATCCCAGCGGGCGGCGGTGAGGCTGGTGCCCAGGGTGTGGGCGAGGCTTTCGACGAAGGCGGGGGCGGTGGCGGGATGGGGCAGGGGGATCTGGGCGGCGAAGACGGTGCGGGCCCGGTCGGGCAGGACCGCGGCGAGGTCGCAGCGTTCGTCGCCGGTGAGCTGGGAGCCGAGGAGGGCCAGGACGGCGTCAAGGACGCGTTCGGCTTCCTCGTCGTTGGTGTAGCGGCCGAGGTTGCGGACCTGCTGGAGGAGGTGGCGGTAGCGGGTCATGACCGTGGGGCCTTCCAGGGGCTGGCCGCCGGCGGGCCGGCGGCGTGTGAGGGGTGGTCAGGGTCGTGTCCCTGCGGTCGGGCGGCCGAGCAGCAGGTCGTAGCCGGGCGGCAACTGGAACAGGAGGCGCCCGGTGAGGTCTTCGCCGGCGGCGTCGGCCACCGTGGACAGGACGGCACCGATGTCCCACAGCGGTGGCTTCGGTGGCGCCCTCGATCCAGGCCGCGGTCGCGCGTACGAATCGCTCGGCGCTGAGGGGCTGGGCGGCCTGCAGCGGGTTGAGCAGGATCAGGGCCATGGTCTCGGGCAGGCGGGCGGCCAGTTCGGCGCGCACCTCGCCGACGAGATGGGCGCCGAGCAGGGCCAGGACCACCCGGGCGGCGCGCTCGGCCTCCTGTGGGGTGTCGTACTCGCCGCGTTCCCGGACCTCCTCCAGGAACGCCTCCCATCGAAGAGTCACCGCGGTTCTCCTCCCTGTCAAGGGCCGGCGCGGCCGTGCCGGTCAGGGCTCGACCGCCAGGCGCCGGTGCAGACCCGTCAGCTTGAGCAGCCGCACTACGCGGCCCCCGCCCCGCGCAGGACCAAGCGGACCGCGCCCGTCGGCTTGGTTGCGGGCGCCCAGGCCCGCGCAGTCCATGAACGTCGCCTCCGACAGATCCAGCACCGCCTCCGATGCGACTCGAGCGCGGTGGCCAGAGCACGGCGCAGCGAGGGTGCGGTGTCGAGGTCGATCTGGCCGTTCACCCGCACGGTGAAGGGTTCGTTGCTTTGGCCGTTCATGACGTTTGTGGGTCGCTGCGGGGGGCCGGTCCGGGCGAGGCCGGCCCGGCTGGTCGAGGGGTGTTCCGGCCGCCCCTTTTGATCGAGGGGGAGAGATCAGGGGCGGCTGGAACGGCCTCGGGGAGCGGGTCAGGCCCGGATCTGCTTGCGGCTTCGGCTGTGGCTGATCTCGATCTTGCGGGGCTTGGCCTTCTCGGCGACCGGGATCTTCAGGGTCAGCACGCCGGCGTCGTAGTCGGCGGTGATCCCGGCGGGGTCGAGGGT
>NZ_JAIZ01000286.1 GCF_000710465.2 Kitasatospora sp. MBT63
CTCCGGGTTCCCCGGAGGGGCTTCTCGCATTTCCGGACCCAATGCCCGCGCCCGCGGTCTGCTGGACCCAGTGCTGCAGGCTACGGGACGCGCTCCGTGACGGCGTTCCGCTCGCTGCAGCAGACCGGGCGCGGACGCTGCTGGCAGCGGAGATCGCCTTCGTCGGTGATCTCGCTGGTTCGGGCGTCGAATGGTCCACGACAACGGGGCTCGCCGACGATGAGGCGGTCCGGCTGGGATCGTCGGACCGTACGACGGAAGGCGCCCGGCTGAGTGGCCGAGGTGTGCGTCCACCGCCTGTCAGAGGGCAGCGAGCAGGCCCCCGAGCGCGCTCGGGGGCCTTGGTCAGGCGGACGCAGCGGGGGCGCTGAGAGGTGTCACAGGCGGCCGGCGGCCTTGAGGGCGAGGTAGGTGTCGGCGAGGGCCGGGGGGACGGCGGCGGGGGGTGCGTCCAGGACGGTGACGCCGAGGCGGGTGAGGCGTTCGGCGGTGCGGCGGCGGTCGGCGCGGGTCTGTTCGGCCGCGGCGGCGCCGTAGATCTCCTTGACGGTGCCGCGGGCGGTGGCCAGTTCGTCGAGCCGGGGGTCGGCGACGGAGACCAGGACCACCTCGTGGCGCTTGGTGAGGAGCGGCAGCACGGGCAGTAGGCCCTCCTCGATCGGGCGGGCGTCGAGGCCGGTGAACAGCACGATCAGGGACCGGTGCGGGGCGAGCCGGAGCGCGTTCGACACCAGGGCCCGCATGTCGGTCTCGAGCAGGGCGGGCTCCAGGGTGGCCATCGCGTTGGTGAACGCGGGCAGCACGTCGGAGGGGGAGCGGCCGAGGACGCTCCCGCGCTTGTGCAGGTCGTGGGCGAGCAGGTCGACCCGGTCGCCGGCCTTGGTGGCCAGGGCGGTGAGCAGCAGGGCCGCGTCCAGGGCGGCGTCCAGGCGGGGAGCGTCGCCGACCCGGCCGGCGGAGGTGCGGCCGGTGTCCAGGACGAGCAGGACGTGACGGTCGCGTTCCGGGCGCCAGGTGCGGACGGCGACGGTGTTGCGGCGGGCGCTGGCGCGCCAGTCGATCGAGCGGACGTCGTCGCCGGGCAGGTATTCGCGTAGGGAGTCGAACTCGGTGCCCTGGCCGCGGATCAGGACGGCGGTGCGGCCGTCGAGTTCGCGCAGCCGGGCCAGCCGGGAGGGCAGGTGCTTGCGGCTGGCGAACGGGGGGAGGGCGCGCAGGGTCCACGGGACCTGGTGCGAGCCCTGACGGGCCGCCAGTCCGAGCGGGCCGAGGGAACGGACCGTCACGCGGTGCGCGTGGTGGTCGCCGCGCCGGGTCGGTGCCAACGAGGTGGTCAGGCGCCGCCGTTCGCCGGCCGGGACGGCGAGGTGGTGCCGGGAGCCGGCGATGGCGGTGCCGGGCCGCCAGGCGGACGGCGGCCAGGCGTCGCGGAGTTGGCCGTGCAGGGGGCGTCCGGAGGGGTTGGTGACGGTGAGTTCGACCGTGGCGCCCTCGCCGAGCCGGACGCTGGTGTCGCCGCTGCGGGAGAACCGCAGGCTGCGGACGGGAGCGGCGAGCACCAGGTCGACGAGGACCGCGAGGAGCACCGGCAGGGTGACCGCGCCGATGCCGGCCCAGGAGGGCAGGGCGAGGCCCACGACGAGCGCGCCGAGCGCGGCCAGCAGGGCGGTTCGGCCGGTCAGGGCCATGGACGGGACTCCTTCGGGGTGGATCCTGGGGTACGGCCGGCTCAGCGCGGGGCGGGGGTCTGGGCGAGCACCGCCTGGATCACCGAGTCGGCGGTGACCCCCTCCATCTCGGCCTCGGCGCGCAGCTGGACCCGGTGCCGCAGTGCGGGCAGGGCGAGCGCCTTGACGTCGTCGGGGGTGACGTAGTCGCGGCCGGCCAGCCAGGCCCAGGCGCGGGAGGCGCCGAGCAGGGCGGTGGCGCCTCGGGGGGAGACGCCGACCGACAGCGAGGGGGACTGGCGGGTGGCCCGGCACAGGTCGACGATGTAGGCCAGCACCTCGGGGGCGATGGTGAGCTTGGCGATTTCCGCGCGGGCGGCGGCGAGGTCGGCCGGGCCCGCGACCGGGCGGACGCCCGCGGCGGCGAGGTCGCGCGGGTCGAAGCCGTTGGCGTGCCGGGACAGGACCTGGAACTCCTGGTCGCGGGTGGGCAGCGGCAGGATCAGCTTGAGCAGGAAGCGGTCGAGCTGGGCCTCGGGCAGTGGGTAGGTGCCCTCGTACTCGACCGGGTTCTGGGTGGCCGCGACCAGGAACGGTTCGGGTAGCGCGCGGGGTTCGCCGTCGACGGTGACCTGGCGCTCCTCCATCGCCTCCAGGAGCGAGGCCTGGGTCTTCGGCGGGGTGCGGTTGATCTCGTCCGCGAGCAGCAGGTTGGTGAAGACCGGGCCGGGCTGGAAGGAGAACTCCGCGGTGCGGGCGTCGTAGACCAGCGAGCCGGTGACGTCGCCGGGCATCAGGTCGGGGGTGAACTGGATCCGCTTGGTCTCCAGGCTCAGCGCCGTGGACAGCGCCCGCACCAGCAGGGTCTTGGCGACGCCGGGGACGCCTTCGAGCAGGACGTGGCCGCCGCAGAGCAGGGCGACCACCAGGCCGGTGACGGCCGCGTCCTGTCCGACCACGGCCTTGCCGATCTCGGTGCGCAGTGCGGTGAGGGCGGCCCGGGCATCGGCCCGGGCATCGGCCGGGGCGGCGGCCGGGGCCGCGGGGGAGGTCGCCGGACCGGGGATGTCGGCCTTGCTGAGGGACGTGCTGGCAGCGGGCTGCTCGGTCACGGCTGTCGTACCTGCCTTTCCAGGGCGTCGAGGTGGTCGGTGAGCCGCAGCAGTGCGGCGTCGTCGGTGGGCGGGCCGCCGTACAGCAGTGACTGGACGTCGGGGGCGGGGCGGCCGAGACGGTCGGAGATCGCGGCGCAGAGCGCGGCCGGGTCGGGTTCGCCGGCGGTCAGGGCGACCCCGAGGACGGGGGCGATCCGGTGCGCGGCTGCCCGGCGCAGGGCGTCGGCGGCCCGGCCGCGGGCCTTGGCGCGGTGGTAGAGCCGGGCGCGTCCCTCGGTGGTCTCGGTGGCCCGGACCACGATCGGCAGGCGTTCGCTGACCACCGGGCCGAGCCGGCGGCCGCGCCACAGGGCGGCGAGGACGGCGGCGACCAGCAGTTGGAGGCCGGCCCACCCCCAGCCGGCCGGGATGAAGTCCTCGAACTGCTTGCGCTCGACCGAGGGCGAGGGCGCGCTGTAGTCGGGCAGGTACCAGACCAGGTGGGGCCGGCTGCCGAGCAGGCCGAGGGCGAGCGAGGCGTTGCCGTCGTCGTCCAGGCTCTCGTTGCTGAGCGGGTGGCCGGTGCCGAGGACGACCGTCTCGCGGTCGCCGTCCTCGGCGTGCACCACCAGGCTCTGGTGGCCGTGCCGCGGGTAGCAGCCGGTGTCGCCGGAGCGGGCGTCGTAGCCCAGACCGCCGAGCTCGGCGGTGCCGGCCCGGACCGCCTCGGGCAGCCGGCAGCCGGGCGGGGTGCTGATCGAGCTGGTGGGTTCGGGGGTGCCGTCGGCGGAGGTGGCCACGGTGAGGCCGGGGACGAAGGCGTGCAGCGCGGCCTGCTGCGGGGCGAGCAGCACCAGCCGGCCGGCGCTGCCGCGGGGGACCGCGCCCAGCCGGTCCAGCTGTGCGGTGCTGAGCAGGTCCGGGCGGGGCAGGACGACGGTGGTGGCGGGCTCCCGCAGGGCGGTGGCCAGGGCCCGCTCGTCGGCGACGGTACGGACGTCCACGCCTTCGCCCTTGAGCAGGACCACCAGGGCGCGGGCGCCCTCGGGGTCGGGGGAGCCGGGGTCGAGCGGGGGCCAGCTGCTGCGGCCGGCCAGGCTGCCGAGCAGCAGGCCGACGAGGATCACGAACGCTGCGCTGAGCAGGTACCAGCGTGAGCGGAGCCAGAGCCGGCGGGCGTCGGCGGACCGGCTGGTGGGTGCGGCGCCGGTGGCGCCGGTGGCGGGGGCAGCGACAGCGGGGCCGGCGTCGGTGTCGGCGGGTATCGGGGGTGCGGCGGTCATGAGGTGCCTCCGGCGGCCGTGGCGAGGGCCGGGCGGGCCGCTTCCAGGGCCCGGTCGAGCTCGGCCAGCGAGCGGTAGTCGCCGGCTTCGGCGGTGCGCTCGCCGTAGGCGATGTCGTCGAAGGTGCGGGCCGCGTCGGACAGCGCCGAGGCGTGGGCGGGCAGGGCGCGGCCCGCTTCGGCGGCGGCCTCGTCGGCGGTGCGACCCGGGCGGACGTCCAGGACGGTCCGTTCCTCCAGGGCGCGCACCAGGGCGCGCATCTGCTCGCGGACCGCCTCGTCCCACCGGCCGGCGTCGGCGTGGGCCCGGGCCGCGCTGCGGTACTGGGCGGCGCTGCGCGGGCCGTCGGCCGCGAACAGGCGGGCCGTGCTGCGGGCCTGCCGGCCGGGCGCGCCGAGCCGCCACCACACCGCCGCGACCACCACGCCGATGATCAGCAGCAGCAGGACCACGCCGGTGCTGCTGCCGGTGGCGGAGCCGAGGCCGGAGAACAGGTCGTCGAGCCGGTCCGAGAACCAGTGCTCGATCCGCTCCACGATGCCCGGGTCGTGCTGGTGGTAGACGGGGTTGAGCAGCTCGTCGTGGGCGGCGTCCCTGGCCTGGTCCCGGGGAACGGTGACCGGGGTGCCGCCGGCCAGCAGCGCACCCTCCCCCCAGTTCGGCATCGGGTTCAGGCTCCCGGCGGCGTGCTCTGGCCGGGCACCGTGGGGCCGGGCGAGGCGGGCCCGGGGGCGGCCGGGCCGGCCCAGCCGGTGGGCGGGGCGACGCTGACCCCGGCGGCGCGGGCCAGCTCGATGTCGAGCGCCTCGCGGCGGATCCGCCGGTCGATGTAGAGCAGGACCGTCACGGCGGCGTTGACCGGGATCGTGACGGTGGCGACCAGGGTGCTGCCGATGCCGATGACCACCAGGCCGAGCAGGTTGAGGTCGGCGCCCTTGTCACCGGTGAGCTGGTCGAACGCGCCGGAGTTGCCGAACACCGTGGCGACCAGGAGGAACGGCAGCACGGCGACCGTGGAGACCACGCCGAGGATGAACGAGGTCAGCAGGTGGACGCCGAAGATCCGCCACCAGGAACCCCGGACCAGCCGGCGGGAGCGGCTGAGCGAGGTCAGCACCCCCTGCCGCTCCAGCATCAGGGCGGGCGGGGCGAGGCTGAACAGGATGCCGAGGTACCCGGCGACACCGCCGGCGATCAGGGCCATCAGCATGGCGAGCAGCAGCACGCCCGGGCCGGTGCCGTTGGAGATCGCCAGCAGCACGGGCGGCACGGCGGCGACCGCGAACACCCCGACGATGATCAGGAAGGTCAGGAAGGTGAGGCCGGTGAGCCGGCCGAGCTGGCTGCGGGCGGACTGCCAGGCCTCGCGGACTGTGATCTGCTCCCCGAGGACGCCCTTGCTGACCACGATGGTCAGCAGACCGCCGAGCAGGATGCCGAGCACGCCCTGCAGCACGGTGGGGACCAGCGCCGCGACCAGGTCGGCCACCGCGCCGCCGTCCTGCTGGGCCCACCAGCGCAGCACGGTCTCGACGGTCTGGGTGAACGCGGCGAAGCCGAGCGACAGGGCCAGCGTGGTGCGCCAGTACTTGCGCACGGTGGTGAAGGAACCGTCCAGCAGCTCGCCGACGCCGAGCGGGCGCAGCGGGATGACACCGGGCTTCGGGCTCGGCGGTGCGCCCCAGCCCGGGTGACCGCCGTACGGCGGCCGGCCGCCCCAGCCGGGGCCGGGGCCGTAGCCGGGGCCGCCGTAGGCGCCGTAGGCGGGCTGGCCGGGGGCGCCCCACTGGGAGGGCGGCGGGACGTCCTGCGGCGCGGCCGCGGGGGCCTGCGGGCCGTCCTGCGGTGCCGTGGGCTGCGCTGCCGGGGCCTGCGGGGCGGTGGCCTCGGGGGCGGATGGCGCCGACGGACCCGGGGTGGCGGCAGCGGTGGCTGCCTGCGGCGGGGCCCCGTCGGCCGGCTCGGACGAGCCGGGCGAGGTCCAGCCCGGGTTGTCGGTCATCACTGCTCCTTGGAGGGGTTCTGCGGGGCCGGGACGGGCAGGGTGACGATCGGCGGGCGGCCGGAAACTGTTCCTGCGCCGCCCATCGTGCCATGGTGGGCGTGGTCACCCCAGGGGTATCCCGTTGCTGATCGACAATGGCCCCGCTGTGGTGTGTCCGATGCCCGCCCGACGCCCGTGAGCTGCGAGGTTTGCGGTGTTATGCCCGGCCCGGCGGTGGGTCGGAGGCCCTTGACCGGTGCCGATGTGCGCCAGGTCACAATCCGGTAATGAGAAGATGGAGTCATGAAGGGACGCGTCCTCGTCGTTGATGACGACACCGCACTGGCCGAGATGCTCGGCATTGTGCTGCGTGGTGAGGGTTTTGAGCCGTTTTTCGTCGCGGATGGGGACAAGGCGCTTGCCGCGTTCCGGGAGACCAAGCCGGATCTCGTACTGCTCGACCTGATGCTTCCGGGCCGGGACGGCATCGACGTCTGCCGGCAGATCCGGGCCGAGTCGGGCATTCCGATCGTGATGCTCACCGCGAAGACCGACACGGTCGACATCGTGGTGGGCCTGGAGTCGGGCGCCGACGACTACGTCACCAAGCCGTTCAAGCCGAAGGAGCTGGTGGCCCGGGTCCGGGCCCGCCTGCGCCGGGCCGAGGAGCCCACGCCGGAGCAGCTGACCATCGGTGACCTGGTGATCGACGTGGCCGGCCACTCGGTGAAGCGGGACGGCCGGGGCATCCCGCTGACCCCGCTGGAGTTCGACCTGCTGGTCGCGCTGGCCCGCAAGCCCTGGCAGGTGTTCACCCGTGAGGTGCTGCTGGAGCAGGTCTGGGGCTACCGGCACGCCGCCGACACCCGGCTGGTCAACGTCCACGTGCAGCGCCTGCGCTCCAAGATCGAGAAGGATCCGGAGCGTCCGGAGATCGTGGTGACGGTCCGTGGCGTGGGCTACAAGGCGGGGCCCAGCTGACGATGCGGGACCAGAACGTCGACGCCTCCCCGTCGGGCACCGGAGCCGGCGGGGATGCTGCTGTGCGCGGTGCGGTGCTGAGCTCGACCACCCGGGGCCACCGGCCCCGGCGCGGCCCGGCGGCGCTGCTCGCGCTGGTGGCGCGTCAGTTCAGGCGCCCGTTCAACCGCCTGATAGCCGTGTACCGGCGCTCGATCCAGCTGCGGGTGGTCGCGACCACGCTGCTGCTGTCGGTCGTGGTGGTGCTGGTGCTCGGCGTGGTGGTGGTCGCCCAGGTCCGCAACGGTCTGCTGGACACCAAGCGGCACGCCGCGCAGGGGCAGGCGATCGACGGCTTCCAGATCGAGCAGGACAAGATCAACGAGGCGATGAAGCTCCAGGTCAAGGTCGGCGCCAACGCCGACCCGGCCCGGGACGAGATCGGGACCTGGCTGATCAAGCAGGTCACCGACCTCTCCAGCGGCGGTGCCGGGGTCTACTCGGTGATCGCCATCCTGCCGTCGACCGGCCAGGACGAGGGCGGCTCCGGGGCCGTCTTCCGCGGTGCCTGGTACTCGGGCGACATCCTCCCGATCAGCATCACCCGCGACCTGCGCGACGACGTCGCCCGGCAGCCGGACATCCCGCACGAGCAGACCACCATGATCCACCGGGGCGACGCCAACGGCGGCCAGACCTCGGACGAGAAGGGTCTGGTGATCGGGAAGCAGTTCGAGGGCCCCGACCCGGGGAACACCGCCTACCAGCTGTACTACGTCTTCTCGCTCGACCAGGAGACCAAGACCCTCGGGCTGGTCGTCGGCACGCTCGCCACCGCCGGGGTCTTCCTGGTGATGCTGCTCGGCGGGATCGCCTGGCTGGTGGTCCGCCAGGTGGTCACCCCGGTGCGGATGGCCGCCGGGATCTCCGAGCGGCTGGCCGCCGGGCACCTGGAGGAGCGGATGAAGGTGACCGGGTCGGACGACATCGCCCGGCTCGGCGACTCCTTCAACCGGATGGCGAACGGGCTCCAGGCGCAGATCCGGCAGCTGGAGGAGCTCTCGCGGGTGCAGCGCCGGTTCGTCTCGGACGTCTCGCACGAGCTGCGTACCCCGCTCACCACCGTCCGGATGGCCGCCGACCTGATCTACGACAGCCGCGACGACCTGGACCCGATGGCCTCCCGCTCGGCCGAACTGCTGCAGGAGCAGCTGGACCGCTTCGAGTCGCTGCTCGCCGACCTGCTGGAGATCAGCCGCTTCGACGCGGGCGCCGCGATCCTGGACGCCGAGCCGGTGGACCTGCGGGACATCGTGACCCGGGTGGTCGAGGGCGCCGACCCGCTGGCACAGGCCAAGGGCAGCGCGGTGATCATCCGGGGTGCGGAGAACCCGGTGGTCACCGAGGTCGACGCCCGCCGGATCGAACGCATCCTGCGCAACCTGGTGGTCAACGCGCTGGAGCACGGTGAGGGCCGCGACGTGGTGATCCGGCTCGGCTCCGGCGAGGGCGCGGTCGCCGTCGGCGTCCGCGACTACGGCATCGGCCTCAAGCCGGGCGAGGCGTCCCGGGTCTTCCACCGCTTCTGGCGGGCCGACCCGTCCCGGGTCCGGACCACCGGCGGCACCGGCCTCGGCCTGTCCATCGCGGTCGAGGACGCCCACCTGCACGGCGGCTGGCTGCAGGCGTGGGGCGAGCCGGGCGGCGGTTCGCACTTCCGGCTCACCCTGCCGCGGACCCGCGGCGGGGAGCTGGTCCGGGCGCCGTTCCGGCTGGAGCCCGAGGACTCCCGGCACAACCGCGGGCTGGCCTCGACCGGCGCGCCGTACCGCCGCTCGCAGCGCCCGGCCGGCGCGACGGCGCTGACCTCGACCGGCGAGGTGGACACCCCGGAGACCCCCGAGGGCGGACCGACCGGCTTCGGCAGCGGCCTCGGCGGCGTGCTCAGCATCGGTCCCGGCCTCGGCCGGGTGCCGGCCGCCCCGGTCGCCGACCCCTCGGACGTCCGGGCGGCCGCCGGAGGGTACGGTGCCTCGGGCGCCCAGGTGGTGGTCGACCGTCCCACCGGCCGGCCCGGCGACCAGCAGCCAGCGGGGACGCGGACCCCGGACAGCGACCAGGAGGGGGCCGAGGGTGCGACGGACCGGCAGCGGTAGGACTACTGGTGCCCGCCCGGCCGCCGCGGCCGTCTGGGGCAGCATGCTGGCCTTCCTGGCCACCGGCTGCATCGGCATGCCCGCCGGCGGATCGCCGCAGCGGGTGGAGATACCGCAGGTCCCGGGCGCGGAGAACCTCCAGGTCCGGGTGTACCCGGTCGCGCCGTACAAGGGCGAGAGCCCGGGCGAGCTGCTGGCGGGCTTCCTCGACGCCTCCAACGCCGACGAGCCGACCTTCAGCACGGCGCGCACCTACCTGACGGCCGCCGCGGGCGCCAAGTGGGACCCGGAGGCCGGGGTCTCGGTGCTCGACAACCAGGGCCGGACCAGGCCCTCGGTGCAGGAGGGCGCCACCACCGTCGACATCGACGTCAACGGCGACCTGGTCGGCGCGCTGGACAGCCGCGACTCCTACCGGCCGGCCGCGGAGGGCGAGCAGTACCGCCAGACGTTCACCCTCGTGAAGGAGACCGAGGGCGAGAACAAGGGCGAGTGGCGGATCGACAAGCTGCCGAACGGCCTGATCGCCGACCAGACCACGTTCAAGAACGGCTACAAGGCCGTGCACCGGTACTTCTTCGCCCTCACCGACCCCTCGTCGGACCGTTCCCGGGGCGAGTCCGTGCTGGTCCCCGACCCGATCTTCCTGCGGCGCCGGATCGACCCGCTGACGGCGGCGGCCAAGGCACTGGCGGCGGGGCCCTCGGGCTGGCTGGCCCCGGCCGTCTACTCGGCGTTCGACGGGGTCAAGATCGTCGGCCCGGTGACCGTCAGCGACAACAAGACCGCCACCGTCAAGGTGGACGTACCGGACTTCGCGGGCCGGTCCGACCTGTGCCAGCAGATGGCCGGGCAGCTCTACCACACCCTCGCCGACCAGCAGGGCAAGGCACCGATCCAGCGCCTGGAGCTGAGCGGTGCCAAGGGCGGCTGCGCGATCACCGCGGACCAGGCCGGCCGGATCGCGCCGGGCAGCCTGGCCGGCAGCTACGGCGCCTCGCAGTACTACCAGCTGGACAACGGCCAGGTGATGGTCGCGCCCGGCGACGGTCTGGGGCACCCGGTGGGCGGCCCGCTCGGCCAGGTCGGCCAGAACGCCGCCACCCACCCCGGCACCTTCGCGGTCCGCCGGGACGGCGGCGCCATCGCCCTGATCGGGGCCGACGGGCGCAACCTCCAGGTGGTCGGCACCGGGGACAACGACAAGCTCGGCGCCCCCGTGGTGGAGAGCCGCGCCCCCCAGCCCGGCCTCGGCCTGACCTCGCCCAGCTGGGACGGCCGGGGGGACCTCTTCGTGGTCGACCGCGACCCGCAGAACCCCCGGGTCCTGATGGTGCGGGGCACCACGGTCGTCCCGGTCCAGCTGCACGGGCTGAACGGGCGCACCGTACAGGGGCTCAAGGTCTCCTCGGACGGGACCAGGGTCGCGCTGGTACTGGGCGACGCCAAGGGCGGCACCGCCCGCTCGGTGGAGATCGGCCTGCTGACCCACCGGGGCACGGCGAGCGCGCCGCTGGCCGAGATCTCGGGCCTGCGGCCGGTCGCCCCGCTGCTGACCGAGATCTCCTCGGTGTCCTGGGCCGACACGGACCAGCTGCTCGTGCTGGGCAAGGAGAAGGAGAAGCTCCAGCTGCTCCACTACCTGGGCACCGACGGCTCGCAGAGCACCGACGCGCCGCTCCAGGTCAGTGAGCTGATGACCTCGGTCTCGGCCTCGGAGAGCCGCGACAGCGACCAGGTGCCGACCGTGCTGGCCGTCTCCGACCACCACATCTACCGGCTCCAGGGCACCCAGTGGCGCGAGGTGCCGGTGCCGCAGCAGCATCCGGCGCTCTCCTTCAGCTACCCCGGCTAGGCACCGGGCCACCCCGGCCGCCCCGGGCGGGCGCCGCCGGGCCCGGCCCGGACCTGCTCCGGCGGACGGCGGCGGCCACCGTGGCGGCCGCGTGC
>NZ_JAIZ01000287.1 GCF_000710465.2 Kitasatospora sp. MBT63
ACCACGGCGCGGCCCACGCCGAGCAGGCGGTCACCGAGACCGATCTCGGCGGCTTCTACCCCCACACCGGTATCGTGCGGGCGTGGGCGGCGATCATCGCCGCGGGCCAGGGCCGCTGGCGCACCGCCCGGGAACACCTGGACGCCTCCCGCCACCACATCCCCCTGCCCGTCTTCGCGGACCAGTCGGCGCTCGCCGCCGCCGCCATCGCCCAGGCCCGCGGCGACCACCACGCCATGCTCGAAGCCCTGCAACCCCTGCAGGCCGGCCCCCTCGAACCCTACGACCCCGACCACCTCACCCCCACCGCCACCTGGCCCACCCACATGTTCTGGCCGATGTGGACCGAAGCCCTCACCACCACCGGCCACCTCGACCGCGCCACCGAAGCCCTCACCCACCTCACCCACCTCAGCCACCACATCCCCCTCCTGCGCACCATCACCGCCCACGCCACCGGACAACTCGCCGAAGCCCACGGCGACCCCACCACCGCACTCACCGCCTACCACCACGCCCTCGACACCCCACCCCTT
>NZ_JAIZ01000288.1 GCF_000710465.2 Kitasatospora sp. MBT63
CCACCGCTGGCGGCTGTTCCCGGACGCCGGCCAGGTCCCCGCCGAGCGCTGACCCGCGCGGCCGCCGACCGTCGGCGAGCGCGGCCGCCGACCGCTGGCGCGCAGCCGCCGAGGGCTCGCGCGCCGGGGGCGTACGCCCCTGCCGATCGGGCGATCCCGGACCAATGCCCCCAGGCCACCCCGGCGCACCATTACTCTAAGTTGAATGTGCGTGTCGTTGAGTGACGAAAGTGGTGTAGGGTCCCGATCGGGAACACCGGTACGGCACCGCGGAGCGCCGCACAGCCGAGGCCCGGGCCGAGACGGTCCCGGTGTCGGAGGGGGAGATGTCGATTGAACTCCACCGATGCGGTGCTGCCCGCCCCCCGGACCACCCCGCGCGCCGCCCGGCTGCGCCGGGCGCTCGCCGACGGCACCCGGACCGCGGGCCTTCCCGGCGCCCTGCTGGTGCTGCTGTGCCTCGGGTACACGGCGGGTGCCGCGGTCGGCTGGGGATCCCCCTCGGTGGCCCTGTTCATGGGCGACTTCGGACTGGCCGGCGCCGCCCTGGCGGCCTCCCTCTCCTGCCTCGCCCACGGCTGCGCGGTGGCCGGCCCGGCCCGGCCCGCCTGGCTGCTGTTCGGGCTGTCCTCCGCGATGGTGGCGGTCGGCAACGGCACCTGGGGCTGGTACGAGGTGGTGCTGCGCACCGAGGTCCCGGCCGACTCGGTGGCCGACTTCGCCTTCCTGCTCTTCGCCCCGCTCGCCATCACCGGCCTGCTGGTGCTGGCCCAGCGCCCGCGCACCGCGGCCGGCTGGCTCTGCCTGCTGCTGGACGGCTGGCTGGTCGGCGGCTCGCTGTTCACCCTCAGCTGGAGCCTGGCGCTCGGCCGGGTGGCCAGCGGCGACGGCGGCGACCCGGTCAAGCTGGCGCTCGGCCTCGGCTACCCGGTGCTGGACATCCTGCTGGTCAGCCTGGTGGTCGGACTGCGCTTCCGCAGCCGCGACGGCAACCGGGCGGCCGTGCACACCGCGATGGTCGCGCTCGCCCTCACCGTGGTCTGCGACGCCCTGTTCACCGCACCCGGCCTGCGCAGCTCGTACCGCTCCGGCGAACTGCTGGACGCGGGCTGGTTCGCCGGCAGCGTGCTGCTGGCCCGGGCGCCCTGGTCGCAGCCGCGCGGCCTGGCCAGCCGGGAGCACCCCTCGGCCGGCGGATCGCCGCGCCGCCGGGTGGCCAGCACCTTCTCCGCGCTCACCCCCTACGCGGCCGCCGCGGTCTGCACCGCCGGGATCCTCTACAACGCCCTGGTCGGCCACTTCGTGGACCGCGAGGTGCTCGCCGCGGCCAGCACGGTCGGGATCGCGCTGATCCTGCGCCAGGGCGTGATGCTGCTGGACAACCTCTCGCTGGCGCAGGAGCTGGCGCAGAAGGAGTCGCACTTCCGCTCGCTGGTGCAGGGCTCCAGCGACGTCATCATGATCGCCGGGGCGGACGGGGTGCTCTCCTACGTCAGCCCGGCGTCGCTGCGGGTCTACAGCCGCGACCCCGAGGAACTGGTCGGCGGCAACCTGCTCGACCTGGTCCACCCCGACGACGTCGACCGGGTGATCTGGGAGGTGGGCCGGATCCTGGCCCGCGGCCGGTTCCCGAACCGCCGGGAGGGCGGCGCGGAGCCGTCGGCCCGGGTGGAGTGCCGGATCCGCTCCGGCGAAGGCGAGTGGCTGCACGTGGAGTCCACCGTCAACCGCCACCGGGACGGGCTGATCCTCAACAGCCGGGACGTCTCCGAGCGGGTCCGGCTGCAGGCCCAGCTCCAGCACAACGCCTTCCACGACCCGCTCACCGACCTGCCCAACCGGGCGCTGTTCGCCCAGCGGGTGCGCGCCGCGCTCGGCCTCGGCCAGGCCGAGGGCGCCCCGGCCCCCCGCGGCGGCGACGGCACCGGCGTCGCGGTGCTCTTCCTCGACCTCGACGGCTTCAAGGCGGTCAACGACACCGCCGGCCACCAGGTCGGCGACGAGCTGCTGGTGCAGGCCGCCCGCCGGCTGCAGGGCGCGGTCCGCTCCGGGGACACCGTGGCCCGGTTCGGCGGCGACGAGTTCGCCGCCCTGGTGTGCGGGCGGCTCGCTCCCGTCCAGGTGCACGAGCTGGCCGAGCGGCTGCGCACCGCGCTCTCCGAGCCGTACTGGATCGGCGGCGCCGAACTGGGGGTGGCGGCCAGCATCGGCATCGCCTTCGCCCCGCGCGACCTCACCCCCGGCGCCGACCCGCGGGCCGCCACCGACGAGCTGATGCGCAACGCCGACCTGGCGATGTACCGGGCCAAGTCCGAGGGCAAGGGCCGGGTGGTGCTCTACACCCCCGCGATGCGGGCCGAGCTGGAGCGCCGCACCGAGCTGGCGGAGCGGCTGCGGGTGGCGGTCCGCGAGGGCGGCTTCACCCTGCTGCACCAGCCGGTGGTCGACCTCGCCAGCGGCCAGGTGGCCGGCGTCGAGGCGCAGGCCCGCTGGCGCTCCGCGCAGGGCCTGCTGCTCACCCCGGCGGAGTTCCTGCGCACCGCCGAGCAGGGCGACGCCGCGACCAGGTTCGCCCGCTGGATGCTCCAGGAGGCGATCCGGGCGGCCGCCCGCCGCCGCGCCGACCCCACCACCCCCGACGTACCGGTCTCGGTCCGGCTGACCGAGGACCGGCTGTGCGCCCCCGGCATGTACGAGGCGGTGGCCTCCGCCCTGCGCGACAGCGGGCTGCCCCCGGGCCAGCTGATGCTGGAGCTGGCCAAGACCGGGGCCGACCACGGAGCGGACGAGCTGGGCCGCCGGCTGGCCGCGCTGCGCCGGCTCGGCGTCTGCACCGCGGTCGGCGGCTTCGGGGCCGGCGGCGGCTCGCTCGGCACCCTCGCCCGGTTGCCGTTCGACGTGCTGAAGCTGGACCGCAGCCTGGTCCAGGACCTCGCCGACTCCGCGCTCACCCGGGCGCTGGCCGGGAACGCGCTGCGCCTGGGCCGCGACCTCGGTATGGTGACGGCGGCCGAGGGGGTCGACCACCCCCGCCAGGTCGCCGTGCTGCAGGAGCTGGGCTGCCGACGGGCCCAGGGGCTGGCCTTCGCCCAGCCGCTGGACGAGCCCCGGCTGGCCCGCGCGCTGGTGCGCCGGGTCTACCCGCTGCCGCGTCCGGTCGGCGCGCTGGCCGGGCGCCGCCCGCACCTGGCGGACCAGACCCGTCCGGGTGGCTGCGCGGAGCCCGCGGCGGGCCGCTCCGGGCACCACCACGCCCCCCTCGACCTGCCACAACGCCATGCCGTGGGGGGACCGTCCGGCGGTCCGCATGGCGAGACGTCCGTCCCACCAGCTTGACACTCACCGGGGCTCGGGAGGAAGGTCGGTGCCATGCGCACCCGAATTCTCGTACTTGGCGGGCGCGTCGGCTGAGCGGGCCGTTGTGCCTGCCTCGTGACAGACCGACGCGCCACCCCTCGCATGCCCTGGGCACGAGGGGTTTTTTGTTGCACTGAACCTGTTCCACCCCCGCGATACCCCTGGCCCTGAGCGTCCTAAAACGGGACGATTGGGGCAGAGCCGGAGATCGGCCCCCGGACGGCAGGACCCTCAACTGCCGGGGCCGGCAGAACCCGAGAAGAGACAGGCAGATGACTGAGCACGCCGCATCCCCCCGCCGCGGGGACACCCCGGCAGCCCACGCTCCGGGTCCCCGGACCACCGAGACCATGACCGGCGCCCAGTCGCTCATCCGCTCCCTCGAGGCCGTGGGCGCGGACACGGTCTTCGGCATCCCGGGCGGGGCGATCCTCCCGGCGTACGACCCGTTGATGGACTCCACCAAGGTCCGCCACATCCTGGTCCGGCACGAGCAGGGGGCCGGCCACGCCGCCACCGGCTACGCGCAGGCCACCGGCCGGGTCGGCGTCTGCATGGCGACCTCGGGCCCCGGCGCCACCAACCTGGTCACCCCGATCGCCGACGCCTACATGGACTCGGTGCCGATCGTGGCGATCACCGGCCAGGTCGCCTCCAAGGCGATCGGCACCGACGCCTTCCAGGAGGCGGACATCTGCGGCATCACGATGCCGATCACCAAGCACAACTTCCTGGTCACCGACCCGGCCGAGATCCCCCGGGTGATCGCGGAGGCCTTCCACATCGCCGGTACCGGCCGCCCCGGCCCGGTCCTGGTCGACATCGCCAAGGACGCGCTGCAGGCGACCACCGTCTTCCGCTGGCCGGTGGAGACTTCGCTGCCCGGCTACCGGCCGGTCACCAAGCCGCACGCCAAGCAGATCCGCGAGGCGGCGCGGATGCTGGTCAACGCGAAGAAGCCGGTGCTGTACGTCGGCGGCGGCGTGCTCAAGGCCAACGCCAGCGCCGAGCTGCGGATCCTGGCCGAGCTGACCGGCGCCCCGGTGGTCACCACCCTGATGGCGCTCGGCGTCTTCCCCGACAGCCACCCCCAGCACCTGGGCATGCCCGGCATGCACGGCTCGGTCCCGGCCGTCACCGCGCTGCAGAAGTCGGACCTGCTGTTCACCCTCGGCGCCCGGTTCGACGACCGGGTCACCGGCAAGCTGGACAGCTTCGCCCCGTTCGCCAAGGTCGTGCACGCCGACATCGACCCGGCCGAGATCGGCAAGAACCGGCCGGCCGACGTGCCGATCGTCGGTGACGCCCGCGAGGTGATCGCCGATCTGATCGTCGCCGTGCAGGCCGAGTTCGACGCCGGGCACAAGGGCGACTACGCGGACTGGTGGGTCAAGCTCAACCAGTGGAAGGCCACCTACCCGCTCGGCTACGAGCCCGCCCCCGAGGGCGGCCTGTCGCCGCAGCAGGTGATCGAGCGGATCGGCCAGCTGGTCGGCTCGGACGCCATCTACGCGGCGGGCGTCGGCCAGCACCAGATGTGGGCCTCGCAGTTCATCAGCTACGAGAAGCCGGCCACCTGGCTGAACTCCGGCGGCGCGGGCACCATGGGCTACGCGGTGCCGGCCGCGATGGGCGCCAAGGCCGGCAAGCCGGACACCGAGGTCTGGGCGATCGACGGTGACGGATGCTTCCAGATGACCAATCAGGAACTGGTCACCTGCGCCCTGAACAACATCCCGATCAAGGTGGCCGTCATCAACAACGGCTCGCTCGGGATGGTCCGCCAGTGGCAGACCCTGTTCTACAACCAGCGCTACTCCAACACCGTGCTGCACGCCGGCCCCGAGCACGACGGCATCGCCGCCCCGGCCCAGGGCACCCGGATCCCGGACTTCGTGATGCTCTCCGAGGCGATGGGCTGCGTCGGCCTGCGCTGCGAGCGCCCGGAGGACCTGGACGCGGTGATCAAGCAGGCGATGGAGATCAACGACCGCCCGGTGGTCATCGACTTCATCGTCCACCAGGACGCCATGGTCTGGCCGATGGTCGCCGCCGGCACCAGCAACGACGAGATCCTCGCCGCCCGGGACCTGCGCCCGGACTTCGGCGACGACCTCGACTGACGGCCCCGACCACCCGATAGAGAGACCATGACCGCCATGTCCAAGCACACCCTCTCCGTCCTGGTCGAGAACAAGCCCGGCGTGCTCGCCCGCATCGCCTCGCTGTTCTCCCGTCGGGGCTTCAACATCGACTCGCTCGCGGTCGGCCCGACCGAGCACCCGGACATCTCCCGGATGACCATCGTGGTCAACGTGGAGGACCTGCCGCTGGAGCAGGTCACCAAGCAGCTGAACAAGCTGGTCAACGTGATAAAGATCGTCGAACTCGACCAGAGCCAGGCGGTCCAGCGCGAGCTGGTCCTGGTCAAGGTCCGGGCCGACGCGGAGAGCCGCTCGCAGATCGTCGAGATCGTCCAGCTGTTCCGCGCCAAGACGGTCGACGTCTCGCCGGACGCCGTCACCATCGAGGCCACCGGCAGCTCCGACAAGCTGGAGGCGATGCTCAAGATGCTGGAGCCGTACGGCATCAAGGAGCTGGTCCAGTCCGGTCTGGTGGCCATCGGACGCGGCGCCCGGTCGATCACCGACCGCTCGCTGCGGGCCCTGGACCGCAGCGCCTGATCCCCTCCCGTCTCACCCCCTGAAGCAACGCCCCACCCCACCGCCGGGTCCACGTACGGTAGGTACGCACCGGCACCACCACCACGCAAGGAGATGTGCCCCCGTGGCCGAGCTGTTCTACGAAGACGACGCCGACCTGTCCATCATCCAGGGCCGCAAGGTCGCGGTCATCGGCTACGGCAGCCAGGGCCACGCCCACGCGCTGTCGCTGCGTGACTCGGGCGTGGACGTCCGGGTCGGCCTCCTGGAGGGCTCGAAGTCCCGCGCCAAGGCCGAGGAGGCGGGCCTGCGCGTCACCGACCCCGCCACCGCCGCGGCCGAGGCCGACGTCATCATGATCCTGGTGCCGGACCCGATCCAGGCCGATGTCTACACCGAGTCGATCGAGCCGAACCTGAAGGCGGGCGACGCCCTGTTCTTCGGCCACGGCCTGAACATCCGCTTCGGCTTCATCACCCCGCCGGAGAGCGTCGACGTCTGCATGGTCGCCCCCAAGGGCCCGGGCCACCTGGTCCGCCGCCAGTACGAGGAGGGCCGCGGCGTCCCGTGCATCGTGGCGGTCGAGCAGGACTCCACCGGCAAGGCGTTTGATCTGGCCCTGTCGTACGCCAAGGGCATCGGCGGCACCAAGGCCGGTGTCATCAAGACCACCTTCACCGAGGAGACCGAGACCGACCTGTTCGGCGAGCAGGCCGTGCTGTGCGGCGGCACCGCCGCGCTGGTCAAGGCCGGCTTCGAGACCCTGGTGGAGGCCGGCTACCAGCCGGAGATCGCCTACTTCGAGTGCCTGCACGAGCTCAAGCTGATCGTCGACCTGATGTACGAGGGGGGTCTGGAGAAGATGCGCTGGTCGGTCTCCGAGACCGCCGAGTGGGGCGACTACGTCACCGGCCCGCGCATCATCACCGCCGACACCAAGGCCGAGATGAAGAAGGTCCTCGCCGAGATCCAGGACGGCACCTTCGCCAACACCTGGATCGCCGAGTACAAGGCGGGCCTGCCCAAGTACAACGAGTACAAGAACGCCGACTCCGAGCACCTGCTGGAGACCACCGGCAAGAAGCTCCGCAAGCTGATGAGCTGGGTCGACGCCGAGGCGTAACCCGTTCGGGCGGTCCAACTGCCTTGTACAACCAGGCTGCTCCCGTCCGGGTGATTTCGCCGGACGGGAGCAGCCGCCGCCCCAGCCCGTCGATACACTTCCGAGTGCGCGTCAGGCCCACAGCGTCGTGCGTCTACCTACGCGGCATGCCACCTTCCCCCCGTTCGCCACGCCACCTACGTGCCGGGGAGAACCGGACAGTTAAGGACACTGTCGTGAGCAGCAAATCCGTAGTTCTGATCGCCGAAGAGCTGTCCCCCGCCACGGTCGACGCCCTGGGTCCGGATTTCGAGATCCGCCACTGCAACGGTGCGGACCGCACCGAGCTGCTGACCGCCATCGCGGACGTGGACGCGATCCTGATCCGCAGCGCCACCAAGGTGGACGCCGAGGCGCTGGCCGCGGCCAAGAAGCTCAAGGTCGTCGCCCGGGCCGGGGTGGGCCTGGACAACGTGGACGTGTCGGCCTCCACCAAGGCCGGCGTGATGGTCGTGAACGCGCCGACCTCCAACATCGTCACCGCCGCCGAGCTCGCCTGCGGCCTGCTGATCTCGGTCGCCCGCAACATCGCGCCGGCCAACGCCGCGCTCAAGCAGGGCGAGTGGAAGCGCAACAAGTACACCGGCGTCGAGCTGAGCGAGAAGGTCCTCGGCGTGGTCGGCCTCGGCCGGATCGGCGTGCTGGTCGCCCAGCGGATGTCCGCGTTCGGGATGAAGATCGTCGCCTACGACCCCTACATCCAGGCCGCCCGCGCGGCCCAGATGGGCGTCAAGCTGCTCTCCCTGGAGGAGCTGCTGGAGGTCTCCGACTTCATCACCGTGCACCTCCCCAAGACCCCCGAGACGATCGGCCTGATCGGCGACGAGGCGCTGCACAAGGTGAAGCCCTCGGTGCGGATCGTCAACGCCGCCCGCGGCGGCATCGTGGACGAGGCCGCGCTCGCCAGCGCGCTGCGCGACGGCCGGGTGGCCGGCGCGGGCCTGGACGTCTACGCCAAGGAGCCGTGCACCGACTCCCCGCTGTTCGCCTTCGACAACGTGGTCGCCACCCCGCACCTGGGCGCCTCCACCGACGAGGCGCAGGAGAAGGCCGGTATCGCGGTCGCCCGCTCGGTCCGCCTGGCGCTGGCCGGCGAGCTGGTGCCGGACGCGGTCAACGTCCAGGGCGGCGTGATCGCCGAGGACGTCAAGCCGGGTCTGCCGCTGGCCGAGAAGCTCGGCCGGATCTTCACCGCGCTGGCCGGCGAGGTCGCCGTCCGGCTCGATGTCGAGGTCCGCGGCGAGATCACCCAGCACGACGTCAAGGTGCTCGAACTCTCCGCCCTCAAGGGCGTGTTCGAGGACGTGGTGGCCGAGACGGTGTCCTACGTCAACGCCCCGCTGTTCGCCCAGGAGCGCGGCGTCGAGGTCCGGCTGACCACCTCCAGCGAGAGCCCCGAGCACCGCAACGTGATCACGGTGCGCGGCACCCTGGCCGACGGCGGCGAGGTCGCCATCTCCGGCACGCTGGCCGGCCCGAAGCAGCAGCAGAAGATCGTCGGGGTGGACGCCTTCGACGTGGACGTGGCCCTCACCGACCACATGGCGTTCTTCAAGTACGAGGACCGCCCCGGCGTGGTCGGCACCCTTGGCCGGATCCTCGGCGACGCCGGGATCAACATCGCCGGCATGCAGGTGGCCCGGGACGGCGCGGAGGCGCTCGCCTCGATCACCGTGGACAGCGAGGTCTCCCAGGAGGTGCTGGCCGAGATCGCCGGTGCGATCGGCGCCCGCTTCGCCCGTGCGGTCAACCTCGGCTGAGACCGGCAGCCAGGCCTTCGAGCGGCCCTTCCGCCTTCGGGCGGAAGGGCCGTTCGCATGCCGTCGCATCGGCGGCCGGGTGAACCCCGTCTCAGATACTAGGAAATCCAACTAATCGTGCAGACATCGGCGCCGTCGAGTCGTACGGTGAAAGAGCCATACGGTGAGCCACCCCTGCAAGCCAGGGACGGTGGCCCGTGTGTGCCCGTACGCAGTTCGGCAGGCGACCCTTGCCGGCGTACCCCACCCTCCCCACTGCGCCTTCGGGCGCGCCCAGAACCGAGGAGACCGGTATGCCCCCCGTCGCAGACCGTCGCACCGTCCCCAGCGCCCCCGCCGTCCACTCCGTCCACGCCCCGCGCCGCCGTCGCCGCGCCGAGCCGGACCCGCACGCCGCGGCCGCCCTGCAGCGCGCCCTGGATCGCCGTGACAACGGCGGTGCCACCGGCCACGGTTACTGAGCGCGGCCCGCGGACTCCGCCCGCAGGTCGCGGAATGGGCCGAACGCCTGACGGTCCGTCACCCACAGGAGTGCAAGCCGTCCCCCAACGGGGGAGAGTGCTCGCCGACGCCAACTCGATGATCGTAATTTGGTGCCTCCGGAAGGGTGATCGACCTCCGCACGGCGCGGACCGCGGCTGACCGGCACGCAGATCAGTCCACCCCTGCCGGGGGAGACGGACCTGTGCGCACCCCACCAGCCCACCGCCGGGCGGCAGCCGCCACCCGGATCGGCCTGACCCTCGTCCTGCTGACCGCCGTCGCGCCCGCCGGCGCGGCGGCGGCCGAGCGGCCCGACACCTCCGCGGGCAGCGCCCGCCCCGG
>NZ_JAIZ01000289.1 GCF_000710465.2 Kitasatospora sp. MBT63
TCGGCCCGCCCCCGCGTGCGGGAGCGGGCCATCGTGACCGGCGGCCGATCGCACGTCGACGGCCGCCACGGTCCGGCCGCCGTACCACCCTCGCCCGAAGGCCTCGACGCCCTGGCGCCGGCGACCGGCCCCGCAACAGCCGACCGACCCGCAGGTCGCGCCGCGCTCCCACCCGCCGATGCTGCCGCGTTCGACGGACCGCGGTTCGCCGAGGCGATCGCCCGCGCATGGTGGAGCGGTGGCGGCGGGGCCCGGACCGACATCCCCCTGGGCATCGTCGCCACCCTCGCTCTGTGGCCCATCAAGACCGACGGCGCCGGCCACGCTCCCGCGCTGGCCGCGTTCATCACCCGGCAGCCCGCCGCACGGTGGCCCGCGACGGTCCGCCAGGTCGCGGCCTGGCACTGGGTCCGCCGTCCGGACCTGATGGAGACGGCCCTGCCACTGCTGAGCTGGGCCGAGGAAGAGCACCTGGCTGCAACCGTCGGCGCGGCCAAGGCAGTGGCGGACGCCGCCCTGCGCAGCGGGATCCTCGGAGCCACCGGCCACCGCGACCCCTACCTTCGGTCCCGCGTCGACGTCATGTTCTGGGCGCTCAACGGGCTGCGGCACAGCGCCGAGCGCGCCCCGCGGGGCGAGTACCAGACGCCGGCCCACATCGGCGACCTCATCGCCAGGATGCTCACCGGCTCCGCGCCGGCTGCGGACCGCACCGTCGGCGAACTCGCCGCCGGCACCGGCGGCCTGGTCCGCGCGGCGGCCCAGGCCATGCGGGAACAGGGCGAGGACCCCCACCAGCACACCTGGCACCTCCAGGAGCTCGACCCGCTGGCGGCGGCAGCGGCAGCGGTGAACGCCCTGGTGTGGGACCTCGGCCCAGGGGCCACGGTGACGTGCTCGGACACCCTCCGCGCCGGAGACCGGCACGCTGCCGCCCTCGACAGCCAGCGGTCCGCCGCCGGGCGCCGCGACCGTGTGCTCGCATCCGTGCGGACCATCGCGGCCCAGGAAAGCGCCCTGCGGCACCTCGGGCGCAGCACCACCGCGCACCACCAACCAAGGGTTGCTCAAGCTTTAAATGTGCTGTAACTTATTTATTAATTCGCTGCGCCGCCCGCCTCGACCCCGTCGCAGCCCGAAGGAGACCCAGACACATGCCAGTGCTCCCGAACGACGACCGCGATCCCTACTCGCACTTCACCAACCCCCAGCTCCACCCGGTCGCCGACTCCCCCTGGCTCGGCCTGACCGTCCGCGGCCCCCATCGCAGCCGGTCCACCGTCGAACGTGTCTACGCGACCCCCTTCGGAGTGGAGGTGGCCCTCTGCCTCCACCGGGCGGACGTCTTCGACACGCTGCGCCTGGAAGTCATCGACATGCTCTCGACCGACGAGCGCCCGGCCGCCCAGCGCACGGCTTACCTCCGCAACTACCGTCGGCTCCTCGCCCTCCACGGCTCCGTGGCCGAGGGGAAAGCGTCCCGGCGCACGCACCTCGCCATCCAGCGCCGGGACGCCTTCTACGCGCAGTTCCGGCACGCCAAGATCTACGTGGAAGCCGCTCTTCTGGAGCAGGTGCAGACCGGAGACCGGGTCGTGAGCAACCTCGGCATCCAGATGACCGTGACCGATCCCGAGGTCAAGAGGGAGCGGCTCTGGGGCTGGCGCAGCCACATGCAGGTCAAACTCACCCCCCAGTTCACCAAGACGTGGGGCTGGGCCGACGACCAGAGCACCTGGCACATCACCCACGAAGGCTGGGGGCTGCTCCCCACCCTCGGCCTCATCTGACACCGAGGAAGCCTCGGTGGCACACCTCCACCGTGCCACCTCCCTTGCCGCGCGCCGCAGGCCGCCCCGGGCCGGGCCGCGGGCCGGTCCTACCCAGAGCGCTTCCCGGCCGCCGGCACCCGCCATGGCCGGAGTCGCCCCGCCCGACCGGGCCTTCACGGACAGACCGACCGGGCGAGAACGGGCCCGGATCGAAGACACCACTGCCGCTGGAGACGCTATGGACACCTGTGCGATGTGCGGCGGGACCGATCTGCGCCCCTACACGATCGTCCCCCCGCCGCCCCCGAAGCAGAAGCCGATCCCCGAGACCGGGGTGCTGTGCCGGCACTGTCGCCTCTACCAGTCGCGCAGCGGCAAGCACCACGAGCTCGTTCCCGGGCCGCTCGACACCTGACACCCCGGCCCGGGCAGCCGAGCTGAGCGCCCCGTGCAGGCGGCGCCCAGCACCTTTCCCGCCCGGCCCCGTCCACCCGGGCGCCGTCCCGCGCGCTCCGCCCAGGCCGACACCGCCCGCAGGTGCGCCGGCCACGATGCCCGCCGCACCGAAGGAGACCTTCACCATGCCCACTCCCGATCCGTCCGGCCTGCCCGCCGAGATCACCGCGCTCCCACGCGACCCCCGCAACGGCCTGCCGATCCCCGCTGTGAACCGCTTCGGCGACAACCACGACTTCACGACCGTGAACGGCGCGGAAGCACTGCGCCTGGGTGCCGAGCGCCGCTGCGGCGTGTGCACCCGCCCGCTTGCCGAACTCGTCGCCTTCATCGGCGGCACCAAGGCCGCCGAGGCCCGGACCTTCAGCGACCCCCCGATGCACCCCGCGTGCGCCGAGGCCGCCATCACCCTGTGCCCGCACATCGCCCGCTCCCACGCCCGGCGGGCGAGCGAGCGGAGGGCGGCCTCCAACCCCCTCAAGCCGACCACCGCCTCCGGCTGGAGCGAGGACAAGCCCGAACTGTGGATCATCGGGCTGACCCGGCACTACCGGATCGAGATCCGCCCCACCGCGGACGGGGACAGGGTCGCCGTGTTCGTGGCCCACCCGTTCACGAACCAGCGCACCTTCGGCTACGACAGCGCGGGCCGCATCGCCGAACAGCGGTGACCGACGAGCCGCCACCGGCCCGGCAACACGCGGGACCTCCCCGTGCCGGGCCGGCGCGGCCGTACCCGCAGGGCGCCGGCAACACCGGCGCCGTGCGCCCTCCCACTCCGACTCCCGGAAGGCACCATGCCAACGTCCACCCCCGAACCGAGCTTCCGGTTCTGGCTCGGTACCCACCACGCCTCCTGGCTCTCCACGGCCAGCGTCCCGCTGTTCGTCTCCAGCCGCACCCTCGCCCCGCGCAAGAGCTTCCCCGAAGCGACCGTCCCGTACGCGATCGACAGCGCCGGGTACACCGAGCTGTCGCTGTACGGCGAATGGCGCACCTCCCCCGCGGAGTACGTCCGCCTGCTGCGCCGCTACCGCGACGAGATGGGCCCGATGGCGTGGGCCAGCTCCCAGGACTACATGAACGAGCCCGACGTCCTGGCCAAGACCGGGATGACCGTGCAGCAGCACCAGGCCCTGACCATCGAGCGGTACCTGGAACTGCGCACCCTCGACGCCGACCTGCCGATCGTCCCGGTTCTGCAGGGCTGGACCGCGCCGAGCTACCGGCGGCACCTGGACGCCTACCTCGCCGCCGGCGTCGATCTCACCCGCGAGCCGCTCGTCGGCGTCGGCAGCATCTGCCGACGCACCGGCTCGGTCGGGATCAGCCTGCTGCTCGAGGACCTCACCCGCCAGGGCGTTCGCCTGCACGCCTTCGGAGCCAAGGCAGCCGGCCTGAAGCTGCTCCCGGCCCCGGGCATCGCCAGCGCTGACAGTCTCGCCTGGTCGTTCGGCGGTCGCTACGAACGCGGCTGCTCGGAAGGGCACCAGACGGAGGCCAACTGCATCCACGCGGCCATGCGGTGGCGCGAGAGGTACCTCGACGCCCTGACCTGGGCCGCACCCGAAACATCCGAGGCCGCAGCGTGAGCGCCGTACCGCCACCGGCAGCGACCGCGGCCGCCGGGCGGCCCGACGGCTGGTCCCAACGCTGGCGGGACAACAGCCCCCGCTGGATCCACACCTCGCAGGGCGGATTCGACCAGCGACGCTATGAGGTCGTCGAGCTCCCCGAAGCACCCGCCCGCTCCTTCGTCGCCCGCCACCACTACCTCGCAGGCTGGCCGGCCACAGTCCATCGCTTCGGCCTCCTCGACCTCCGAGCGGTGCCCGACGAGCACGCCATCACCGTTCAGGGATACAGCCTCGTCGGCGTCGTCGTCCTCGGCAGCCCGATGAACGACCGCGTCCTGACCAACGTCTTCCCCGACCTCGAACCGTTCGGCCAGAGCCTTGAGATGAGCCGCATCTGCCTGGACGACACCGTTCCCGGAAACGGCGAGAGCTGGACCGTCACCCGCGCCCTGCACCTGGCCGCCGGCCACGGGATCCGGGGAGTGGTCACCTTCGCCGACCCCGAACCCCAACTTCGCCGCCTCGCCGACGGCACCGTACTCGGATCCCCGACCGGTCATCTGGGGATCATGTACCAGGCCCTCAACGCCCGCTTCACGGGCCGCGCCACGCCCCGCACCCTCACCCTCCTACCGGACGGCACCGTCCTCACGGCGCGCAGCACAGCCAAGATCATCGGCCAGGAGAGCGGGGCCGCCGCCGTCGCGAGACGTCTCCACGAACTTGGCGCCACCCCGGCCACCGCCGGACAGGACCCCCGGACCTGGCTGCGCGGCGCGCTCGCCGAGATCGGGGCACGGCGCCGCCGGCACCCCGGCACCTACCGCTACGCCCTGCGGGCCGGCCGAACCAGGGCCGAACGCACCCGCACCCGCATCGCCTTGGCCGCCCTGCCCTACCCCAAGCACCCCGCCCCCAGAGGCCCACTCGACCAGTCATTGCACAACGCCAAGTAATGCTGTAACTTATTACTTAGTAATCGCCTTGCCGCCCACCCCCGGAGGCCTCGACGTGAACATTGACCAGTGGACCCTTCTGCGCGAGAAACCCGCCCCCATTGCGGGCGTGAGCTCGGCCGAGATCGAAGGACCGGACCGCACCGTGCTCTTCGGCTTCACGCGCGAAGGCCTGAGCTGGCACGTGTATCTCGCGGACGGCCAGATCCACCTCGCCGTCTACGACAGCCGGACCAGCCAGGTGACGAGGCATCAGAAGCGGGAGTACTGGCCCGCAGCCGAGCTCATCCCGGACAAGCGGGTCTACCCGGAGAGCACCGACTGGCGCTTCGCCCAGCTGATGCACGCCCGCGCGGTCGCCGTTCCCTACCGGAACTGGGACGAGTCCCGTGCGCGGCTTCGGGCACCGCTCGCCTTCCACGGCCTCATCGTGAGCCCGGCGGACGGCAGGCTCGTTCATCGCACCGACCCGGCACCGGCACCGGCACCGGCACCGGCACCGGCACCGG
>NZ_JAIZ01000290.1:0-3364 GCF_000710465.2 Kitasatospora sp. MBT63
CTCCGCCGGACCCGTATGCGCCGCCCGCCCCGGTGCCCGCGCCGGCCCGCCCGGCCCGGCCCCGGCTGCTGCCCGACCGGCCGCAACTGATCGGCGCCGCGCTGGCCATCGCCGCCGCGCTGCTGCTCGGCCTGCTGATGGACCTCGGACCGCTCGGCGGCCTGCGCCACCTGCGCGACCACGAGACCGGCTACGCCGACCTGCGCGCCACCCTGGCGGCCGGCACCACCCCGATCGGGCAGCTCGACAAGGACGGCCGGCCGGTCATCCCCGGCACCCCGGTCGCGCTGCTGGAGATCCCGCAGCTCGGCCTGCGCGAGGTCATCCGGGAGGGCACCGCCGGGGGAGTGCTGGAGTCCGGCCCGGGCCACCGCCGCGACACCCCGATGCCCGGTCAGGCCGGTACCAGCGTCGTGCTCGGGCGGCAGGCGGGCTTCGGCGGCCCGTTCGGTGTGCTGGGCAGCCTGCGGGCGGGCGAGACCTTCCGGGTCACCACCGGTCAGGGCGCCCACGACTACCGGGTGGTCGCCGTCCGCCGGGCCGGCGACCCGGTCCCGGCGCCGGTCAAGGCCGGCTGGTCCCGGCTGCAGCTGGTCACCGGCGACGGCCCGCTCTACGCCCCGTCCGGGACGCTGCTGGTCGACGCCGACCTGCTGGACGACCCCGCCACCGAGGACGACGTCCGGCCGGCCAACCCGCGCCCGCTCACCACCGACGCGCTGCCCGCCGCCGAACGCGCCATGGGCACCGACGGCGGCGCCTGGATCCCGCTGGTGCTCTGGGGCGAGGCGCTGCTGCTGGCGGCCGTCGCGCTGGCGCTGGCCTGGGTCCGCCTGGGGCGGCTGCAGGCCTGGATCGTCGGTGTGCCCGTGCTGGCCGTGCTCGGCCTCTCGGTCGCCGACCAGGTCGCCCAGCTGCTCCCCAACCTGATCTGATGGACCGTCACAACCTTAGGAGAGCTGGATGACCAGCGTCGAGCCGGCCGTCGTGGACACGGCCGTCCTGCCCGCCCCCGTGAGCCCGGCCGGCACCCTGGACGCCCGCGCCGTCTCCGCCTGGTTCGGCCCGCGCAAGGTGCTGGAGCAGGTGTCGCTGACCATGCCCGCGGGCGCGGTCACCGCCCTGATCGGGCCCTCCGGCTGCGGGAAGTCGACCTTCCTGCGGATCCTCAACCGGATGCACGAGCTGATCCCCGGTGCGAGCCTGGCCGGTGAGGTCATGCTGGACGGCGGTGACATCTACGCGCCCGAGCGCCGGCTGACCGCCGCCCGCCGCGACATCGGCATGGTGTTCCAGAAGCCCAACCCCTTCCCGGCGATGTCGATCTACGACAACGTGGTGGCCGGGCTCAAGCTCACCGGCATCCGGGCCACCCGCGCGGAGAAGGACCACCTGGTCGAGGAGTGCCTCACCAAGGCGGGCCTGTGGCGCGAGGTCGCCGACCGGCTCCGGCAGCCCGGCGGGGCGCTGTCCGGCGGCCAGCAGCAGCGGCTGTGCATCGCCCGTTCGCTGGCGGTCCGGCCCAAGGTGCTGCTGATGGACGAGCCCTGCTCGGCCCTCGACCCGACCTCCACCCGCCGGATCGAGCAGACCATCCGCGAACTGGTGCACGAGGTCACCATCGTGATCGTCACCCACAACATGCAGCAGGCCCAGCGGGTCTCCGACCACTGCGCCTTCTTCCTGGCCGAACAGGGCACCCCCGGCGCGATCGTCGAGCACGGCCCGACCGGGGCGATGTTCGCCACCCCGCTCGACCAGCGGACCTCCGACTACGTAAACGGAAGGTTCGGCTAGCACTTGTGTCCGGGCCGTGATCGGGAGCCACATGACCTGACCATATGATCGGTCGGTGCACCGTGACCTCATCGATGACGTGCCCGTTCTGTGGGCGGATGCCCCGGGTCCGCTGACCGCAGCCCTGATCTTCGGCTGCGGCGCCCGGGACGAGACCTTCCGAACCCTTGGTGTGACCCACCTGGTCGAACACCTCGCCATGAGCACCCTGCCGCGGCTGCACCACGAGCACAACGCCCAGGTCGACCTGGAACTCACCCAGTTCACCGCCACCGGCCGCCCGGACCAGGTCGTCGCCTTCCTGGACCGGGTCTGCCGCGCCCTCGCCGACCTCCCGGTCGACCGGGCCGACCGGGAGAGCGGCGTGCTCGCCGCCGAGGACGGCTGCGCCGCCCACCCGACCGCCGGCGCGCTGCTCACCCACCGCTACGGCATCCAGGGACTCGGCCTCGCCCCCTTCAGCGGCCCGGGCCCGGACCGGATCCCGCTGGACGCCGTCCGGGACTGCGCCGCCCGCTACTTCCACGCCGGCAACGCCGTCCTCACCCTCACCGGCCCGCCGCCGCCAGGCCTGCGGCTGCCGCTGCCCGCCGGCGACCGCCCCGACCGCAGCGGCACCCAGCCGGTCCTGGTGACGGCCTCCTCCTGGCAGGAGGACACCGTGCCGGGGCCGGGCCTCGGAGTCCACGGCGACCTCGCCGACCAGGGCCTGCAGCTCGCCATGGCCGTCCTCCAGGAGCGGTTGCGCGAAGTCGCCCGGAACCAGCGCGGACTGTCCTACGACGTCTCCTGCGACCGCGCGCTCGCCGGACCGGACGGCGGCGACCGGATGATCCACCTGGACGCCCGCGACGGCGAGGAGCAGCAGGTCGCCGAACTGCTCTGGCAGCAGGCCGTGCTGCTGGCCGCCGAGGGCCCGTCCGCCGAGGAGGTGGCGGAGGAGGCCGAGGGCACCCGCGAGTTCTTCCTCGACCCCCGGACGGTGGCGCTGGAGCTGGAGTTCGCCGCCAACGCCGAACTGCTCGGCTGGAGCTACCGCAGTGTCGCGGACCGGCTCGACCTGCTCGACGAGGTGACCCCCGAGCAGGTCCGGGAGGCCTTCGCCCGGGCCATGGACAGCGCCCTGCTGGTGGTGCCGATCGGGACCCGGCCCGGGGCCCGGCGCGCCGACGGCACCGAGCTGCCCGAGGGCGGCTGCGCCGGGACCGCCGGACTCCCCGCGGGCGGGCGGACGTTCAGGGCTCCGCTGCGGGACAGGCTGACCGACGCGGGGGCCCGCAGGGCCCGGCTGGTGGTGACCGGCGAGGGGCTCTGGACGCGGATGCCGTCCGGGGGCGTCCACCACATCGCCTTCGCCGACGTGGTCGGCGTGGAGGTGCACACCCCCGGCCGGGTGGTCTTCGGCCGCAACCACTGCGTGATCCCGGTGATGCCCGAGCTGTTCGCCGGGATCGGCCCGGCGCTGACCGCCGTCGACGAGGCCGTCCCCGCGGAACTGCACTACCCGGCCTCCGCCTTCAAGAACGCCGACTGATCCGGCCGCCGGCCCGCCCCGGCCCGTCGGCCC
>NZ_JAIZ01000290.1:3443-5880 GCF_000710465.2 Kitasatospora sp. MBT63
TACGGCCGCCCGTACCCGCCCCCGCACCCGGAGAGAACGACCCGTGCCCACCTACGCCCTGATCACCCGTGCCACCGAGGAGCAGGTGCTGACCGCCCTGCGCCCGTCGAAGCTGGGCGGCTACCTGCTGCCGGACGGCGAACGCGGCACCGGTGTGCTCTTCGACCCGCTCAGGCCCCGGTTCGGCAAGATCTCCTCCCGCCGGCTGGTCGGCCCGGCCTGGAACCTCGCCTGGGAGCTGAAGCAGCCGGTCTGGCTGCTGCGGGACAACGAGTGGGGGACCTGCGTGACACTGGTGCTGGGCAACGGGGACACCGAGGAACTCGGCTGGAGCGCGCACTGGACACCGCCCGCCGATCCGGCCGAGAACGCCGCCCAGCGCGAGTCCTGGGACCGCTACTGCGCCCGCCTGGCCGACCGCGCCGGGCTGCCGGATGCGGGGGCCGCGCTGGCCGCGATCCGCAACGACCCGGCCCCCGACGGCAGCCGGACCTCCGGAGCCGAACTGCTCGGCCGGCTCTGCGCCCTGGTCGGCGTCTCGGACGCGGTGGTCGGCCAGTCCCTGTACGAGCAGGCCGGGCCGCGGGGCCGGGAGGCGCGCCGGTTCGAGGCCCGCGGCCGCTGAGCCGGGCCGCCGCTACTCGCCCTCCCGCAGCACCAGGCTGACCAGCTCCTGCTGGGAGTCGGTCAGTTTGGGGTCGGCGCAGTACACCGTCCGGCCGTCCACGGTGATCTCGTAGTGGAAGCCGTCCGGCACGCCGTACGAGGGCGCGCGCAGGCCGCCGGCCACCGCCTCGCGCGCGAGGGCGTGGACGTGCGGTGCGTCGCGGCGCTCGCTGGTGTCCAGCTCCGCACGCTGGACGCGACCGGCGAGGCCGCCGGTCCGGGTCACCTGGATACGCATGGTCGTCAGTTTGCTACGGAGTGGGTCGTTTTGCCGAGTGTTTTCACAGACTCCGCGTGGGGCCGGTCCGCTCCCGGCCGGCCCGCGTGCGAAGGGTCCGGTGTTCAGCCGGTGGCGCTGATGCCGACCTGCGACCAGGCGGCGGTCACCGTGTCGGCGGCGGTCCGGTCGTAGCGGGCCAGCGCGGCGGCCGCCGTGGCGCGGGCGAAGTCGGCGAAGCCGGCGTCGTGGGCGAGGTGCCCGCCCGTGACGGTGTCGTACCAGACCTGGCCGGCCCGCTCCCAGGCCGGCCCGCCGAGCGCGGTGGCCAGCAGGTAGAAGGCGTGGTTGGGGATGCCGGAGTTGATGTGCACCCCGCCGTTGTCGTCGGCGGTGTCCACGTAGCCGTCCATGTGGGCGGGCTGCGGGTCCTTGCCGAGGCGCTCGTCGTCGTACGCGGTGCCCGGGTCCTTCATCGAGCGCAGCGCCACGCCGTGCACGCCGGGGGCGAGCAGTCCGGCGCCGATCAGCCAGTCGGCCCGGTCGCTGCTCTGGCCGAGGGCGTACTGCTTGACCAGGGAGCCGAAGACGTCGGAGAGCGACTCGTTGAGCGCGCCGCTCTGGCCCTGGTAGTCCAGCCCGGCGGTGTACTGGGTGACGCCGTGGGCGAGTTCGTGGCCGATCACGTCGAGGCAGCTGGTGAAGTCGACGAAGATCTCGCCGTCGCCGTCCCCGAACACCATCCGGCTGCCGTCCCAGAACGCGTTGTCGTAGTCCACCCCGTAGTGCACGGTGGCGTCCAGCGGCAGCCAGGCGCCGTCGATCGAGTGCCGGCCGTAGACCTGCTCGAACAGCTCGAAGGTGGCGCCGAGCCCGTCGTAGGCGCGGTTGACGGTGGCGTCCGCGGTGGCCGGGCCGCCCTCGGCGCGGACCGTGCGGCCGGGCAGCCGGCGGCCGTGCCGGGCGTCGCCGATGGTGCGGGTGAGGTGGTGGGCCGGGGGCGGCGGGGGCAGGGCGGTGGCCAGCCGGCTCTCGCGGTGCAGGGTGTCCAGGGCGAGGGAGGTGCGGGCGGCCTCGTGGCCCTGCTCGGCGAGCCGGTCGAGGACGAAGGGCGGCACGATCGTGCAGCGGCGCGCGGCAGCAGTCATGTTGCCAAGAGTGACGCATCCATGACTTCTTGTCACCACCGCGCGCAGTGACCGGACGTCTCAAGGGGTGGAATCGTGGTGCGGTTCACTTCGTGCGCCCCGGGAGCTGGGTTACGCTGGGCTGCATCATGCGTTACGGGCTGCTTCTTCTTAGCTGCCGCGGCGAGGGCCTCTAGATCCAGAGAAGGCCGGCTCCCTCGCCGCGGGGACTGTGCTGTGCCCTTGCATCCGTCAGTGATGCTGTTCGATGCGGCGCAGCAGTCGGCCCGGTCGGGTGTCCACCGCCCCGACCCAGCCCGCAATCGACTTCGGAAGCCGAGAGTCCTCCATGACCGAGCAGTCCGCCATCGCCCGTGCCTTCAACGACCGCCCCACCCCGGTGACCGCGGCCACCGTGCTGCAGCAG
>NZ_JAIZ01000291.1 GCF_000710465.2 Kitasatospora sp. MBT63
CGGCGGCGGGGGCCAGCGCGGCCGCCACCCGCAGCGGGCGTCCGGCCGCGGTCGGCGCCTGCGCGTACGGCAGCAGGCGCTCGCCGAGTGCGATCCGCAGGCCGGTGGTGCGCAGCGGCCGGGCGTCGGCGGCCAGTACCAGCAGCCCGCGGCCGGCCGGCTCGATCAGCGGGTAGGCCCACCAGAGGATGTCGCGCAGCCGGTCCTCGCGGTCGCAGACGGCCATCGCGCCGGCCCACGGGGTGTCCAGCTGGGTCAGGTCGTCGAGGGTGGAGAAGGCGTCGCAGCGGTGCCCGGCGCCGGGCGGCAGCGGCCCGGCGGTCTCCGCGCGCGGCTCGACGGCGGGCAGCAGCCCGATCGCGGTGCGCCCGCAGGTGACCTCCGCGCGGTGCCCGAACAGCTCCTCCGCGGTGCGGTCCCACTGGGCGATCCGGCCGTCCGGGTCGACCAGGACGGAGGCGACCCGCAGCAGCGCCACCACCCCCGCGGGGTGGGCGCCGGCCGGCGCCGGGCCGCCCGGTGGCAGCGGTGAATCGGCTCCTGGCCGCGGTGTGGAGTTGGGCTCGTCCACCATGGATCCGGTCTGCTCCCGCCTGGCCGCCGTGCCGTGCGACGGACCCGTCGTCGGGGCGGCGTGCTGGGCTTCCTCGTCTCCGGCCGCTCCTGCCTGTCCTGTTCCGCCCGTACCGGGGTGTGCCGTGCAGCTGGCCGTTCGGCACTCGTCCGTACGTGCGGTGCAACCTGGTGCGCCCTCCAGCGAAGCACGGACCGGGCCGGGTCCAACAGCGAATCGAGGAGATTCGTAAGTATCAGTTGCGTGTCACCCCGCGTGCGCCGGAGCGCGCCTCGGGTTCACCCGTTCGCGTGGGCGGTTCACCGCTGCGGGTGCTTGGGTAGGGTGGCAGGCCGGACCCAGGTCGACCGGACGAAGGCGAGCAGGTGAGCACGGAGAGCCCGGCACGGTGGAGTGACCCCGAGCGGGAGCGGCTGGAGGAGCAGGTCGCCGCGACCGAGCTGGCCTGGCTGACCCTCGAGGTCGATGTGGAGACCCTACGGGTCGAGATCGACAACTTCGCGCTGGTCCACCACCAGCTGCTCGGCCCGCTCTACGCGAGCCTGGACGAGCTGGACGCGCTGATCGCCGAGGCGGTCGCCGCCCGCAGCGGCGATCCCGAGGACCTGCGCCGGGCCGCCGAGGCCCGGGCCCGGGTCGAGCCCCCGGCCGCCCCCGAACCCACCGACGAGCTGCTGCGCGAGCTGGAGCCGGAGCCCACCCGCAAGGTTCGGCCGGACCGGGAGGCCCAGCGGGTCTACCGCGAGCTGGCCCGCCGCGCCCACCCCGACCTGGCCACCGACCCGGCCGAGCAGGAACGCCGCTCGGCGTTCATCGCCCGGGTCAACGAGGCGTACGCGCACGGCGACACCGCCGCCCTGGAGCAGCTCGCCGAGGAGTGGTCCACCGACCCCGAGACGGCCCCGGCCGCCGACGCGCCCGAGCGGCCCGACTGGCTGCGCCAGCGGCTGGAGTGGCTGACCGGCAAGATCGGCCGGCTGGCCGCCGAGCAGGTCCGGCTGGAGCGCACCCCGATGGGCGAGCTGCTGCTGCTCGCCCCGCAGGAGCCCGAGCGGCTGCTGGAGGAGCTGGCCGACAGCCTGCTCGCCCGGGCCGCCGGACAGCGGGCCGAGTTGGAGCGGCTGCTCGGCGACCCCGGTCACAATGGTGATGGCCAATCCCGTGAACCCCAGGAGAACCGGACGATGTTCGCTCAGCAGATCCCCACCACCGACGCGGCCTCGGTGCCCGCCGACGCCGCGCTGCTCGACGTCCGCGAGCAGGACGAGTGGGACGCCGGGCACGTCGACGGCGCGCTGCACATCCCGATCGGCGAGGTGATCGCCCGCCTCGACGAGCTGCCCGACGAGAAGCTGTACGTGCTCTGCCGGGTCGGCGGCCGCTCCGCGCAGGTCGTCCAGTACCTGGTGGCGCAGGGCCGCGAGGCGGTCAACGTGGACGGCGGCATGTACGCCTGGGAGGCGGCCGGCCGTCCGATGACCGGCACCGGGGGCCGTGACGCCTACGTCCTGTGACGGCCCGTCGGGCCGGGCCGCCGCGGCGGTGACGGAGGACGCCCCTGTCGCCGACGGCCCGGGTGGGGCAGGATGACCGGGCGACAGCACCGGTGATCCGTTGGGGAGTCCGTGGGAGGAGGCGGTGTGCGCGTCTGGTCCACCCCCGCCCTGCTGGTGATCTGCCTGTCCGGGGCCGGGCTGCTCGGCGGTACCGGGCTCTTCCTCGGGGCGCTGTTCCTGCACGTCGCGCCCGCCAACGCGGTCTCCCGCCAGTACCAGCGGGAGCTCGACGCGGTGGTCTACCCGGAGTTCGAGCAGAACTGGAAGCTGTTCGCGCCCAACCCGCTGCAGCAGAACCTCACGGTGGACGCCCGGGTGCAGACCATCGACGGGGACAGCCGGGTGACCACCCGCGACTGGGTCGGCCTGACCGCCGAGGACGTCGCCGCGATCCGCGGCAACCCGGCCCCCAGCCACCTGGACCAGAACATGCTGCGCCGGGCGCTGGACTTCTACCGGACCACCCACCCCGAGCAGGACGGCGCCCCGGTCGGGACCCGCGGCAGGCTCGCCGAGGAGTACCTCGAGCGGATCGCGCTGCAGCGGTTCGGCCGGACCGTCGGCGGTGAGCGGGTCGTGCAGATCCAGTTCCGGTTCGGCTCGGCCGCCATCGCCCCGCCGTCCTGGAGCCCCGAGCAGACCGACACCGCGGTCCAGTACCAGGAACTGCCGTGGTGGCCGGTGGAAGAGGCCGACTACCGGGGGCTGGGGTGAGCGGCCCGATACCGCCGGGGGCGGCGGACCCCCGGCCGGCCGACGCCGGTGCCGACGCCGACGTCGGGGCCGCTGCCGACGCCCGGCCGCAGCCGGACGGACCCGCGCCGCCGACCCGCTTCGAGCGGCTCTTCGACGCCTTCACCGCGCGCAGCTGGCTCATCCGCCAGGCGGCCGTGGTGCGGATCGGCATCGCGCTGGCCTGGGGCGGCTTCCTGCTGCGCGAGTGGCCGAACCGGCGCGAGCTGTACGGCGACCGCTCCCCCTGGTCGGCCGAGCTGGCCGGCCGGCTGATCGGCGAGACCCATGCCTTCACCGTGCTCACCTGGTCCGACACCAGGCTCTGGTTCGAACTGGTCTACCACCTGGGCCTGCTGGCCGCCGTGCTGCTGGCGCTCGGCTGGCGGACCAGGGCGACCGGCGTGCTGTTCGCCGTCACCGCCGTCTCGCTGCAGAACCGCAACGTCCTGGTCGGTGACGGCGGCGACAACGTGGTCCACCTGATGGCGCTCTACCTGGTGCTGGTGCGCTGCGGCCGGTACTGGTCACTGGACGCCCGCCGGGCCCGGCGGCGCCCGCCGCGCGGCCCGGTGGGCGAGCCGCGGGCGGTGCTCGACGCGCTGGCCACCATGGTGCACAACTGCGGCATGGCGGTGATCGCCGTACAGGTGGTGCTGATCTACTCCACGGCCGGCTGGTACAAGGTGCAGGGCACGCGCTGGCAGGACGGCACCGCCCTGCACTACCCGCTGCACCTGGACTACTTCACCCCCTGGCCGGCGCTGTCCGGCCTGCTCGGCTCCAGCCTGCTGCTGACCGTGCTGCTCTCCTACGGCACGGTGATCCTCCAGGTCGGGTTCCCCTTCACGCTGGCCAACCGGCGGCTGAAGAACGCGCTGCTGGCGCTGATGATGGCCGAGCACCTGGCGATCGCGGTCGTGCTCGGGCTGCCGTTCTTCTCGCTCGCGATGATCGCGGCGGACGCGGTCTTCCTGCCGACGGCCGCGCTGCTGTGGACCGAGCGCCGGCTGGCGGCCGGGCTCGCTGCCAGGACGGCGGCCCGGCGGGGTAGCGGACGGACGGACGCCCCGGCCGCCGAGCGCGGGAGCGAGGAGCGGCAGCCGGCCAGCGGCTAAGCTCCCGTCATGTCCTGGTTCGCCTCACTTCGTGACACCGCGAAGGCCGGACTGACCCTGGACCGGACCCTGTCCGACCCCCGGCGAGCCGTCCGCGGCGCCGTCGCGGTCGCCCTGGTGGTCTTCCCGACCCTGGCGCTGGCCGGACCCTCGCTCGCCACCTCCGCCGCGATGGGCGCCTTCATCGCCGGCACCGCCACCTTCCAGCGCAGCTTCCGGCCGCGCACCTCGCTCGCCGTCGCCGCCGGCCTGGGCCTCGGGATCAGCACCTTCCTCGGCTACCTGGCGGTCGGCGTCCCCGGCGCCTTCCCGGTGCTGCTCGCGCTCTGGTCGTTCGGCGCCGGCATGATGTGGGCGATCGGACCGACCGGCGGGGTGGTCGCCGCGACCACGGTCTCGGTGATGCTGGTCGTCGTCCAACTGCCCGTCAGCGTGGAGACCGCCCTCGGCCACGGAGCGCTCTGCGCCGTCGGCGGCGCCGCCCAGGCCCTGGTGGTCACCCTCTGGCCGGTCGACAGCTGGGGCGCCCAGCGCGACGCGCTCGCCGACACCTACGCCGCGCTCGCCGACTACGCCCGTCGGCTGCGCCAGGACCCCACCGCGCACGTCGACCCGGAGCCCTTCATCCTCGCCCGGCAGGCGGCCGCCCTGACCCCCTGGCAGGCCCGCCACCGGCCGCCCGAGATGCGCGGGCTGCGCGGCATCGCCGAACGGGTCCGCCCGGCGCTGGCCGCGCTCGCCGACCCCCGGGTCGGCGCGGCCGCCGAAGGGCCCGAACGCGACCGGGCGCGCGAGATCCTGGCCGCCGCCGCCGAGGTCCTGGACGCCCTGGCCCGCGCGGTCCGCTCCGGCGATCCGTACCGGCCGCCGCGCTCCACCCCGGCCCTGGCCCTGCTGCGCCCGGACGAGGGGCCCGGCCTGCGCGGCGCGGCCCGCCGCTCCGCCCGGCGGCTGTCCGGCCTGCTCGGCAAGGCCGTCGACAACCTGGACAAGCAGGACCGCTCGACCGTGACCGGCCCGGCCCGCGGCCCCGGACTGCACCGGCCGCCGCTGCTGCGGGTGGTGCCCTCGGCGCTGCGCACGGTACGCCGCCAGCTCGACCCGCACGCCGCCGTCTTCCAGCACGCCGTCCGGCTGTCCTGCGTGGTCACCGGCGCCTACCTGGCGGCCCGGCTGCTGGGCGTGCGGCACGGCTACTGGGCGCCGCTGACCGCCGCCATGGTGATGCGGCCGGACTTCGCGCAGACCTACAGCCGGGGCGTCGCCCGGCTGGCCGGCACGGTCGCCGGGGTCCTGGTCGCCACCCTGGTGGTCCGGCTGGCCGACCCGGGCGAGTGGGTGTCGGCGGCGCTGGCCGTGGTCTTCATCGCCGGCGCCTACCTGACCCTGCGCACCGGGTACGCGCTGGCCACCGCCTGCATCTCCGGGTACGTGGTGTTCCTGCTCGGCCTGGAGGACGTCGACCCGACCCAGACCGCGGTGGACCGGATCGCCATGACCCTGCTCGGCGGCGCCCTCGCGCTCGGCGCCTACGCGCTGTTCCCCACCTGGCAGACCGCCCGGCTGCCCGAGCGGCTGGCCGAGTGGCTGGCCGCCGTCGGCCGGTACGCGGCCGCGGTGGTCGCCGCCCTCGGCGAGCCGGACGAGCGGCACACCCGGATCGTCCGGGACACCCTGCTGGACGTCCGCGAGGCCCGCTCCGAGATGCTCGAGGCCCAGCAGCGGGCCGACGCCGAGCCGCACCGGGACCCCGACCGGCTGACCGAGCTGCCGCGCAAGCAGCTCGACCGGGCCCGGGCCGCCGTCGGCCTGCTCGGCCGCTCCACCGTGCTGATGGAGGCCCACCTGCCGGCCGCCGACAGCCCGCCGCTGCCCGGCACGGCCGCCTTCGCCGAGGAACTGCGGGACTCCACCGCCATCGCGGCGGCCGCCATCCTGCTCGGGCACCCGGCGGACTTCTCCGCCCTCCGGGCCGCCCACGAGACCTGGGACGAGGTGCTCGCCACCCTGCCGCCGGAGACCGGGGCCGAGGACCGGGTCGCGGTCGCCCGCGGCGGGGCCAGGCTGCTGATGCAGGCCGTCGCCGACCTGGAGAAGGCCGTCCGGCCGCGCCGGGTGGCGGGGCCCGTACCCTCGAAGGCGTGACGAAGACGGGTGTGCCCCTGACGGGCGAGCAGTACGACGAGGCCTTCACGCCGGACGACCGCGAGATCGGCGTGGGCCCGCACCCCGGGCCGTGGCCGGCCGGACCGCACTACGACCCGGAGCTGCTGGCCGCCGGCGACCGCCGCAACGTGACCGACCGCTACCGGTACTGGACGCACGAGGCGATCGTCGCCGACCTGGACACCCGCCGGCACGGCTTCCACGTCGCGGTGGAGAACTGGCAGCACGACTTCAACATCGGCTCGGTGGTGCGCACCGCCAACGCGTTCCTGGCCGAGCAGGTGCACATCGTCGGCCGCCGGCGCTGGAACCGGCGCGGCGCCATGGTCACCGACCGCTACCAGCACCTGCGCCACCACGAGGACGTCGCCTCGCTGGCCGCCTTCGCCGCCGCCGAGGACCTGCCGCTGATCGGCATCGACAACCTGCCCGGCGCCGTGCCGATCGAGACCTTCGAGCTGCCCGAGCGCTGCGTCCTGCTGTTCGGCCAGGAGGGCCCCGGCCTGACCGAGGCCGCCTGGGAGCACGCCACCGCGGTCTGCTCGATCGCCCAGTACGGCTCGACCCGCTCGATCAACGCGGGCGCGGCGGCCGCCATCGCCATGCACGCCTGGGTGCGGGTGCACGGCGCGGCGGCCCCGGCCGTCAGCTGAACAGCAGCCGCCAGGTCTCCGGGCCCGGGTACCCGTCGGCGTCGGCCCCGGACCAGCCCTGCGCCCGCTGGAACGCCTGCACGTTGAGCCGGTCCGCCTCGCCCCATTCGGGGCTCGGGCCCTCGGTGTAGGAGCGGCCGTAGCCCTTGCGGACCAACTGCTCACCGAGCTGCTGCACGGCCGGGCCGACCCGGCCGGGGCCGAACGCGGCGGCGCCGGGGAAGGCCGGGACGGCCGGTCCGGGCGGCGGCGGGACGGGCGCGGGCGCC
>NZ_JAIZ01000292.1 GCF_000710465.2 Kitasatospora sp. MBT63
CCCCCACCGCCACCGCCCCCGCCCCGGGCCTGTTCCACCATGTCGAGCTCTGGGTCGAGGACCTGGCGCTGACCGAGGCGCAGTGGGGCCCGGTGCTGCTGGCGCTGGGCTGTGAGCCGTTCCAGCGCTGGGAGCACGGCCGCAGTTGGCGGCTCGGCCCGGCGTACCTGGTGGTGGAGCAGTCGCCGGCGCTGCTCCCCGGCGGGCACCAGCGGCTGCGCGCCGGGCTGAACCACCTGGCGGTGCACGGATCGCGGGCGGCGGTGGACGCCGCGCTGGCGGCCGGCTGGCAGCTGCGGGTGGACACCGGTACGGCGGTGCACCTGATCGACGGTCAGGGCTTCGAGCTGGAGATCGTGCTCGGCTGAGCCTGCCCGGCCGCCCTGGTTGCCCCGGCTGAGACCGTCCGGCTGGCACGGCCGGGGCCGCCCGGATGACGCACCGCCACTCCGCCACGGAGTCAACTCGGCGACTCCCAGGTTCTCCAGGGGAAAATTCATGCTCCGCCCGGCGGCAACTTTGGCATGACCACTATTCGGTTGGGCTACTGGCTGGTATCCAGAATGTGACCCACGTCACTCCACCGGAGGTGCTCATGCGCCATGTCCGTAGCCGTGCCCTGCCCGCAACCCTTGCGGCGGTGCTCCTCTCCCTCGTCACGCTGACCGCCGCCACCGACGCCAGTGCGGCGGCCGCCCGGTACGCGGCACTCGGTGACTCCTACTCCGCCGGTGTCGGTGCCGGCAGCTACCTGAGCGACAGTGGCAGCTGCAAGCGCAGCACCAACGCCTACCCCTATCTCTGGAAGAACGCCCACGGGCCGTCGGCCTTCTCCTTCGTGGCCTGCTCGGGCGCGCGCACCGGTGACGTGCTCAACAACCAGCTGTCGGTGCTGGACTCCTCGACCACGCTGGTCAGCATCACCATCGGCGGCAACGACGCGGGCTTCGCGGACACCATGCAGACCTGCGTGCTCAACAGCGAGAGCGCCTGCCTGAGCGCGGTCGCCGCCGCGAAGAACTACGCCACCACCACGCTGCCCGGCAAGCTCGACCAGGTCTACACGGCGATCCACAGCAAGGCCCCGAACGCGCACGTGGTGGTGCTCGGCTACCCCCACCTCTACAAGATCGGCGGAAGCTGCATCTTCGGCATCGGCGACACCAAGCGGGCGGCCATCAACGGCGCCGCCGACACCCTGGACGACGTGATCGCCAAGCGGGCGGCCAACGCGGGCTTCACCTTCGAGGACGTCAGAGGGCTCTTCACCGGCCACGAGATCTGCGCCAGCGGCACGGTGTGGCTGAACAGCACCACGCTCCCGGTCGACGAGAGCTACCACCCGAAGGCGGCCGGCCAGTCGGGCGGCTACCTGCCGGCCTTCACCGCCGGCGCCGGTCCGGAGGTTCCAGGGGACGTCAGCGCAGGTAGTCGACCAGCCCGGCCGGCCTCAGCCCGGCCGCGTCGGCCGCGTCCAGTGCCCGTTGCAGGTCGGCGGCGAGCGTGTCGGTGAAGTGCAGCAGCACCACGTCGCCGGGCCGGAGCGGGCCGCCGTGGTAGACGGTGGACTGCCCCCAGCTGAAGTCGGCCGTCGCGGTCAGCACGTACCGGATCCCGCAGTTGGCGGCGGCCTGCAGGGTGTCGGCGTTCCAGGTCAGGTACGGCGGCCGGAAGATGGTCGGGGTGGAGCCGAACCGCCGCACCTGGGCGTCCCGGGCGGAGCAGATCTCGGCCTGCTGCTCGGCGGCGGTGAGGGTGGTCAGGTCGCGGTGCGAGACGCTGTGGTCCTGGATCGAGGACCCGGCCGCCGAGGTGACCTCCCGGAAGTAGTCGGGCTGGTTGCCGGCCGCCATCGGGAGCGGGAAGGCGGTCACCGGCAGGGCGCGGTCGGCGATCAGCCGGGCAGCCTCCGCGGTGGGCTGCCAGCCGTCGTCGACGGTGAAGAAGACCACCCGGTCGGTGGTGGGCGCGTTCCAGGTGGCGGTGGCCGGTGCAGGTGCGGCGCCGGACAGCTCCACGTCGTCGGCCGCGAACGTCCCCTGGCCGTACCAGCCGTGCAGGTAGAGCCGGACGCTGGTGGTGTCGGCGCCGGTGGTGAAGGCGGTGGTGAGCCGCTGCCAGCCGTCGCCGGTGCCGGGCGTCCAGGCCGGCGCGACGTCGTGGCCGGTGCCGGTGGCGCCCAGGAAGACGTAGGAGCCGCGCACCCAGGCGGACAGGGTGTAGTGGGAGCCGGGTCTGACCGAGACGGTCTGGGCGCACTCGCCGGTGGAGTCCTCGGCCGCCGGCGTCACGGACAGGGCCGAGGCCCCGCCGTGGGCGGAGCCGGTGAGGGTGGCCTCGCCGGCCCCGCAGGTCCAGCCGGGGATCGAACCCCAGTCGCCCAGCGGCAGGGTGGGGATCTCGAATCCGGGATTGGTGGCCAGGTCGACGGCGGGCGGCTGATCCGCCCGGGCGGCGGGGGCGGTGAGCCCGAGGACGGCCAGGGCGGCGCCCGCCGCGCAGGCCGCGGCGCGGCGCAGAACTGTGGACACGGAGCAACTCCTGTGTGGGGGAGGAGAGATCGTTGCTCCCGGAGGGGCGGGAGGAAGGGGATCGGTGAGGCCGCACCCGGACCGAGGGCAAACAATGGACCGCACCGGACGCCCCGTCAAGACGCCCGTGGGTCACCCCACGTCACGGCCGTCACCCGGCGTAGAGCTCCTCGATGTCCTCGGCGTAGCGCTGCACGATGGCATGCCTGCGGAGCTTCAGCGACGGGGTGAGTAGACCGTCCTCCACCGCGAACTCCTTGGGCAGCAGCCGGAAGGCGCGGATCGACTCGGCCCGGGACACCGTGGTGTTGGCGCCCGCCACCGCCCGCTGCACCTCGGCGTGCAGCTCGGGGTCGACCAGCGCGGCCCACGGGTCGAGCTGCTCCCGCCCGCGGGTCTTCAGCCAGTGTGCCAGCGCCTGCGGGTCCAGGGTGATCAGCGCGGCCACGTACGGCCGGTTGTCGCCGACCACCAGGCACTGGGCCACCAGCGGGTGAGCCCGGACCCGTTCCTCGAGTGCGAAGGGGGCCAGGTTCTTCCCGCTGCTGGTGACGATCAGCTCCTTCTTGCGGCCGGTGATGGTGAGGTAGCCGTCCTCGTCCAGCGCGCCCAGGTCGCCGGTGCCCAGCCACCCGTCGTACAGCGCCTGGCCGGTGCAGACCGGGTGGTTGAGGTAGCCGGCGAAGACGGTGGCGCCGCGCACCCAGACCTCGCCGTCCTCGCCGATGGCGACCGAGGTGCCGGGGATCGGCGGCCCGACCGTGCCGAACTTCGGCTTCCCCGGCGGGTTGACGGTCACCGCGGCGGTGCTCTCGGTCAGCCCGTACCCCTCGTAGACGGTGATCCCGACGCCGGCGAAGAAGAGGCCGAGCTCCCGGCTCAGGCTGGAGCCGCCGGACATCGCGCTGCGCACCCGGCCGCCGAGCACGGCCCGCAGCCGCTGGTACACCATCCGGTCGTAGGCGCCGTGCCGCAGCCTGAGCCGGGCGCTCGGGCCGGGCCCGTGGCCGAGCGCGCGCTGCTCCCGGGCGGCGGCCCACTCCACCGCCACCTCGGCTGCCTGCTCGAAGAGTTCGAGCCGTCCGTCGCTCTCGGCCGCCTCCCGGGCGCGCTGGTGGATCTTCTCGAAGATGTACGGCACGGCGTGCAGGAAGCTCGGCCGGAACGCGGCCAGGGCCGGCAGCAGCGAGTCGGTGGTCAGCTTGGCGTGGTGGCCGAGCCGGATCCCGCCGCGGACCGCCGCGACCTGGACCACCCGCCCGTAGACGTGGGCCAGCGGCAGGAACAGCAGGACCGCCGGCGGGACGCTGCCGCTGTCCCGGAACACCTCGCCCCAGCCGGCGAGCAGGGTGTCCGCCTCGGCGGCGAAGTTGCCGTGGGTGAGCAGGCAGCCCTTGGGCCGGCCGGTGGTGCCCGAGGTGTAGATGACGGTCGCCAGGTTCTCCGGGCCGACGCCGAGGCGCTGCCGGTGCACCAGTGCGTCCGGCACGCTGCGGCCGTCCTCCACCAGCGCCGCCACGCAGCCGCGGTCCAGCTGCCAGATGCCGTTCAGGTCGGGCAGTGCGTCGCAGATCGCCCCGATCGTCATGGCGTGGTCCTCGTCCTCCACCACGCAGGCGACGGCCTGGGTCTCGGCGAGGATCCAGCGGACCTGCTCGGCGGCGGCGGTCGGGTAGACCGGCACCGGGATCGCGCCGATCGACCACAGCGCATAGTCGAAGAGGGTCCACTCGTAGCGGGTCGCGGACATCACCGCGACCCGGTCGCCGTACCGGACCCCGCGGGTGAGCAGCCCCTTGGCCAGCGCCAGCACCTCGTCGCGGAACTCCAGCGCCGTCACCGGCTGCCAGCGGCCCTCGCTCCAGCGGGACAGCTGCACCAGGCCCGGTGTGCGTTCGGCGGTGTCGTACACGGTGTCGGCGAGACCGCCGGCGGCGGCCCCGGCCAGGGCCGGGCTGCTGAACTCGCGCACGCTGCCCCCGATCCGGTGTCCGAGCGGTTCCACGGCCCCCAGGGGTGGGCCAGGGGTCGGCCGGGGGGCGGACTGCTGCGAAGTTACCCGATCGCCGGATCGCTGCCCAGAGCTGCCGCCGACCTGATCGTGATCGGCATGTGCCAACCCGTGAACGGCACTTGTGGCGGCCTCCGGTGCCCGGCCGGACGGATCGGACATCGCAGGCAAATGAGGATGATCGCGGCAGCATCGGTGACATTGCCAAATCACCCTTCGAACAGGTGGTCAGGGAGTAGTAAGCTCACGCAGATCCAGCGGCCCGGCCCCCACGGCGGACCGTCCCCACCTGCCCCGCGAGGCGTCCTCCGGCCGTCCCGCCCGCACCCTGTCCGCGCCTGGCCCACCCCATCCGAGGACCCCATGCGTCTGCGCAGCAGCTCGATCCGCGCGAGGATCATCGCGCTGCTCATGGTGCCCATCGTGGCACTGACCGGGCTGTGGGTGTACGCAACACTGGTGACCACCTGGAACGTCTGGAGCCAGCTCGACGTCACCTCCACCTACCGGGCCTTCGGCGCGCCCTCCGACCAGTACGCCCGCGACCTGCAGGCCGAGCGCTGGGCCGCCGTGCTGCGGGTCGCCGACCCCGGGTCCCGGACCGCCGCCGACTCCTACCTCCAGGCGCAGGCCGTCACCGACCGGGACCTGCAGCTGCTGCGCTACCAGTCGGGCAGCGCCGAGGCCGCCAAGCTCGACGCCGACCAGCGGGTCAAGTTCCACGAGGTGCTGGCGATGGCGGACCAGCTGGCCGGCATCCGCAGCCGGGCCGGGCAGGGCAAGGACGGCTGGGAGACGGTCATCACCGACTACGGCGACCTGGTCCAGCCGGTCTTCACCTTCCGGGCCGCCTTCGGCTCCGGCCAGACCGGCGACCTGTCCCGGCAGGACACCGTCCTCATCGAACTGTCCCGGGCCCGCGAGTACCTGTCCCGCGAGGCCGCCGCCATGGAGGCGCTGCAGCTCACCAGGGACCCCGACGACCGCAAGGTCCAGGCGACCCTGGACAGCATGCACAGCCAGCAGGCGCTGTTCCGGATCTACCTGCCCGAGCTGAACGCCCAGGACCGCGGCGACTACCTGAACCTGCAGAGCGGCGTCGACTGGAGCGCGCTGGCCCGCTCCGAACGCGCCTTCGACCAGGCCGACAACCGCGTCACCGAGGCCAAGGGCAGCGCGGGCGACGCCTGGCACGACACCGCCGACCGGGTGCTGGCCGACCTCGCCACGCTGAACACCCGGGTGGACGCGGCCAACGCCGACCGGGCCCGGTCCTACGCGGTGAACTCGCTGGTGCGCGGCGGCATCGCCGGCGCCGTCGGCCTCGCCGCGGTGGTGCTGTCGATCGTCATCTCCTTCCGGATCGGCCGCAAGCTCGCCCGCGAGCTGGTCTCGCTGCGCAACGCGGCGCTGGAGATGTCCGGCGCCAGGCTGCCCTCGGTGATGCTGCGGCTGCGCCGCGGCGAGGCCGTCGACACCGCCGCCGAGGTGCCGGAGCTGGACTTCGGCTCGGCCGAGATCGGGCAGGTCGGCCGCGCCTTCAACGAGGTGCAGCGGGTGGCCGTCGAGGCGGCGGTCGAGCAGGCCGAACTGCGGCGCGGCGTCTCCGCGGTCTTCGTCAACCTGGCCCGGCGCAGCCAGGTGCTGCTGCACCGCCAGCTGACCCTGCTGGACGCGATGGAGCGGCGCACCGAGGACCCGGCCGAGCTGGAGGACCTGTTCCGGCTGGACCACCTGACCACCCGTATGCGGCGCCACTCCGAGGGCCTGATCATCCTCTCCGGCGGTTCGCCCGGGCGCGCCTGGCGCAAGCCGGTGCGGATGGTGGACGTGGTGCGGGCCGCGGTCGGTGAGGTCGAGGACTACGCCCGGGTGATCGTCCGGCCGTTCCCCGGCACGGGCCTGCTGGGCAGCGCGGTGGCCGACGTCACCCACCTGATCGCCGAGCTGGTGGAGAACGCCGCGGTGTTCTCCCCGCCGCACACCCAGGTCACGGTGCAGGGCGAGGTGGTCGCGCACGGCTTCTGCCTGGAGATCGACGACCGCGGTCTCGGGCTCAGCGAGCAGGCGCTGGAGGACATCAACCAGCGGCTCGCGGTGGAGCAGGAGTTCGACCTCGCCGACACCGACCGGCTCGGCCTGTTCGTGGTCAGCCGCCTGGCCCGGCGGCACGGCATCCGGGTGCACCTGGGGCCCTCGCCG
>NZ_JAIZ01000293.1 GCF_000710465.2 Kitasatospora sp. MBT63
TCCCGGGTCGGCCCCAGCCCCGCCCACCCGTTCGGCTTCGACCTCCAGGGCTGCGACTTCCTCGGGCAGGTCGTCCGCGGCAGCCGCCCCTCACTGGTCATCGGCCTCGCGGTGACCGCGGGCGCGCTGCTGGTCGCCGTCCTGCTCGGCCTGCTGGCAGGGTTCTACGGCGGCTGGGTCGACGCCACCGTCTCGCGGCTCACCGACGTCTTCTTCGGCCTGCCGTTCGTCCTCGGCGCCACCGTCGTCCTGGTCGCCTTCCCCGACCACGGCCTCGGCGCGATGACCCTCGTCCTGGTCGCCCTCGGCTGGACCACGATGACCCGGGTGATGCGGGCCCAGGTGATCGGCGTCAAGGACGCCGACTACGTGCAGGCTGCCCGCTCCACCGGCGCGGGGCCGCTGCGCCTGATGACCCGCCACATCCTGCCGAACGCCGTGACACCGGTCGTCGTGGTCGCCATGCTGAACGTCGGGAACGTCATCTCGGGGGAGGCCACGCTGGACTTCCTCGGCGTCGGACTGCAGTACCCCGCCCTCTCCTGGGGGCTGCAACTCAACGCCGCCCAGGCGTACTTCCTCGACTTCCCGCACCTGCTCGCGTTCCCCGCGCTGTTCCTGTGCGCGACGGTGCTGAGCTTCATCCTGCTCGGCGACGCCGTCCGCGACGCGTACGACCCCAAGCTGAGATGAGGACCGCCGTGCCCCCTCCACCGCCCCCGGCGCCGCCGCGCGTCCCGCCGCACCTGCTGCCCGGCGACCGGGTCGCCGTCGCCGCACCCGCCGGACCGGTCGACCCCGCCCTGCTCGCCCGCGGCACCGCCCTGCTCACCTCCTGGGGGCTCGAGGTCACCGTGCTGCCGCACGTCCACGACCGGCACCTCGGGCACCTGGCCGGCCGCGACCACGACCGGGCCGCCGACCTCACCGAGGCGCTCGCCGACCCCGCCGTCCGCGCCGTGTTCTGCGCCCGCGGCGGCTACGGCACCCAGCGCACCGTCGACCTGGTCGACTGGGCACGCCTCGCCGACGCCCCGCCCACCGTCCTGGCCGGCTCCAGCGACGTCACCGCCCTGCACGAGGCCTGCGCCGTCCGGCTCGGCACCACCACCCTGCACAGCCCGATGCCCGCCACCGCCGCCCTCACCGACCACCCGGCCAACGCCGCCCACCTCCACGAGGTGCTGTTCCAGCCCGAGAAGGTCACCGAACTCCCGCTCGGCGCGGCACCCCTGAGCGGCGGCACCGCCGAGGGCCGGCTCGCGGGCGGCAACGCCAGCCTGCTCGCCGCCTCCATCGGCACCCCCACCGCCCTGCCGCCCGACGGCTGCCTGCTGCTCCTGGAGGAGACCGGCGAGGAGCCCTACCGGCTCGACCGGATCCTCACCCAGCTGCTGCGCGCCGGCGTGCTCGACCGGGCGGCCGGGATCGTCCTCGGCGACTTCACCGACTGCGGCGACCCGGACGAGGTCCGCGCGCTGCTCGCCGACCGGCTCGGCCGCCTCGGCGTGCCGGTCGCCGCCGGACTGCCGGCCGGCCACGGCGAGCTGCAGCTGACCGTCCCGCTCGGCACCCGGGCCCGGCTCACGCCCGCCGCCCTGCGCCTGCTGGAACCCCCGCTCGCGGCCCGCCCGGTCGCCGACCACCCGCCGGAGGCCGTCCGATGCGCGTCCTGATCTCCGCCGACATGGAGGGCGCCACCGGGACCACCTGGCCCGGCGACGTGCTGCCCGGCACCCCCGGCTGGTCCCGGATGCGCCGGATGCTGACCTCCGACGTCAACGCCTGCGTGGCCGGGCTGTTCGAGGGCGGGGCCGCGGAGGTGGTGGTCAACGAGGCCCACGACAGCCAGCGCAACGTGCTGATCGAGGAGCTCGACCCGCGGGCCCGGCTGCTGGCCGGCCGGCACAAGCCGCTCGGCATGATGCAGGGCGTCGAGGAGACCGACGCGGTGGTGTTCCTCGGCTACCACACCGGGGCCGGCCTGCCCGGGGTGCTCTCCCACACCTACCTGGGCGCCGGACTGACGGGGTTCCGGATCGACGGCGAGCACGCCGACGAAGGCCGGATGAACGCGCTGACGGCCGCCGAGCACGGGGTCCCGGTGGTACTGGTCACCGGGGACGACCTGGTCTGCGCGGCCGCCCCCGGCTGGGCGCCGGGCACCCGTACCGTCGCGGTCAAGGAGTGCGTCAGCCGGTACGCCGCGCTCTGCCTGCCGCCCGGGCGCAGCGCCGAACTGATCCGGGCCGAGGCCAGGGCGGCGGTCGCCCACCGGGTGCGGCACGGCCGGCCCGCACCGGTGTCGGGCCCGCACCGCTTCGAGATCGACTTCCACGCCACCCATCAGGCCGAGGCCGTGGCGGCCGTCCCCACCGTCGAGCTGACCGGTCCCTGCACGGTCGCGTACACCGCGCCGACGGCCACCCGGGCCGCCCGCACCTTCAAGATCTGCACCGTCGTCGCGAAGGCCGCCGCCGAGGAGGGCTACGGCTGACCCGGCCCGGGTACCGCACCACCCCGCGCCCCGAACGAGAGGACCGCCGATGACCGCCGCCCCGAGACCCGCCGAGCCCCCCGCGGCCGATGCCGCGCCGTCCGGGGGCGGTGAAGCGGCCCGGATCTGCCACGGGCTGCTGCGGATCGACTCCACCAACCCGGGCGACGGCGGCGGGCCGGGGGAGCGGGCGGCCGCCGAGTACGTCGCGGAGCTGCTGACCGGCGCCGGTGCGGACCCGCTGCTGGTGGAGGCGGCGCCGCGGCGTGCCAGTGTGCTGGCCCGGATCCCCGGCAGCGAGCCGTCGCTCGCTCCGCTGCTGGTCCACGGCCACCTGGACACCGTGCCGTTCGACGCCGCCGACTGGTCCCGGCACCCGCTGTCCGGGGAGCTCCACGACGGCTGCCTGTGGGGGCGCGGCGCGGTCGACATGAAGGGCACCCTCGCGATGACGCTGGCGCTGGTCCGGTCCTGGGCCCGGTCGGGCCGGCGCCCGCGCCGGGACCTGGTGCTGGCGTTCCTGGCCGACGAGGAGTCGACCGGGGAGTTCGGCGCCCGGTACGTGGCCACCCGGCACCGCGACCACCTCGACGGCTGCCGGGAGGCGATCGGCGAATCCGGCGGCTTCTCGGTGCCGGTGGGCCCGGACCGCCGGATCTACCCGGTGGCCGTCGGCGAGCGCTGCACCGCCTGGATGCGGCTGACCGCCACCGGCCCGGCCGGACACGGCTCCCGGGCGGCCGACGGGAACGCCGTCGCCACCCTCGTCCACGCGCTGTCCCGGCTCGCCGCACACTCCTGGCCGACCCGGCTCACCCCGCCCGTGGAGGCCCTGATCGCGGCGCTGGAACGGGTGTTGGGCACCACCGTCGACCGTGACCGGCTGGAGGCCGAGGCGGCCCGGCTCGGCCGGGCCGGCGAGCTGTTCGCCCACACCGTCCGCAACTCGGCCAACCCGACCGTCCTGGCAGCGGGCCACAAGGTCAACGTGGTGCCCGGGACGGCGCGGGCCCAGGTCGACGGCCGCTACCTGCCGGGCACCCGCGAGGAGTTCCTGGAGACCGTCGACCGGCTGCTCGGGCCGGGCGTGGCCAGGGAGTTCATCAACCTGGAGGACGCCGTCGCGGGCGACCCGGCCGGGCCGGCCTTCCGGGCCATGGCGGACGCCCTGCGGGCCGAGGACCCGGGCGGCCACGCCGTCCCGTACCTGATGTCGGGCGGTACGGACGCCAAGACGTTCAACCGGCTGGGCATCGTCTGCTACGGCTTCGCGCCGCTGCTGCTCGGCACCGGGCTGAACTACCAGCAGATGTTCCACGGCGTCGACGAGCGGGTGCCCGTTGCCGGGCTGGAGTTCGGCGTCCGGGTGCTGGACCGCTTCCTCGGCTCGTACTGACCACCCGGCTCCTACCGCCCGCCCGCCCGGTCCCGGGCTCCCGCGTCAGGGTCGGGTCAGCGCGGCGCCCGGTGCGTGGCCGGGCGGCCGAGCTGCTGGCGGGCACTGCGGGCGGCGGTGAGCTGGCGCACCAGCTGCTGGAGTGAGACGACGGCGGTGACCGGAGGAAGCCCCGCGACGATGACGGCGGGAACCGTCCGGGCGGCGTCCGCCACGCACAGCCCCGTCGCGAGCGCGGAGAACACCACGACCACGACCCAGGAGTGCAGCGGCGGGCGCCCGTGCAGGGCGGCCCGCAGGACCGACAGGCAGCCGGCCAGCCAGGGCCCGTAGAGGACGACCGGCCACAGCTGCGACAGGCCGCGCGGCACCCTGGACAGCGCCAGCTCCCGCAGCGGGTGGTAGGAGAGGGCCCAGCCGAGCACGCAGACCGCGGTGACCGTCACCGCCGTCAGCACGCCGAACGTCGAGCTGATCCGGTCGGACCAGCCCGTCGCGGGCGGCCGGCTCCGCTTCCGGTGCCGGGAGGCCGGCGGGTCGGCCGGCCCGGCCATGCGGGGTGCGGACTGCGTGACGGGCGCGCGCTGGGCCGGCACGAAGCCGCCCTCGGCCCGCCCGTCACCCGGCATGGTGACGGGCGGGGACAGCGGCGGACCGGCGTACGTGAAGCCGACGCCGTGGGCGAGGCTCTCACCGCACCAGTCGCCCGGCGCGAACACCCCGTCGTGGACCGGGTCGTGGACCGGGTCGTGGGCCGCCGCCCACGGGTCGCCGCCCGGCTCGCCGTAACCGTGACCCGGGTAGGAGGCGAGGAGCCCGTTCATCGGGTCGTACACCGCACACCCCCCGCCCGGTCGCCGGGTAGGGAATCGGACCGTCCCGGCGCGCCGCCACCGGCCGGGTGGCCGATCCGCGCGGCGAACTCCCGCTCGAGGTGGCGGATCTTCCGCATCAGGTCGGCCAGCAGCCGTGAGGTGTTGCGCAGGACGACCCGCTCGCCGTTGCAGACGAGGTAGCCGGTGCGGATGTCCCCGACGGCGTTGCGCCGGTCGGGGACGAAGAGCCAGTTGCCGAGTGCGGCGACCGGCTCCCGCTCGGGGGGTGATGGGGCGTAGGGGTGGCAGGTTGGGATCACGGTTCATAAACGAAGCCTGCCGCAGGCAGGTTCGGCGGCGTTCGGGTTCCCTTTCATATTCGGTTCCGGTGACGCTCCCCGGAATTACCCGGGGTGGCGCGACGGGGTGGGTCTTTTTCTGTCCGCCGCCCGTTGTGTCCGAAAATGCCCGGGGTTGGGTAATTCCATACTCAGCATCTGTGATGCTCGCTGAAAATCCCCATCGCGCACGGTTCTGGAGAAACGTTACTTCTATTTGATCATCCAACTCGCGTGCTATATTTCCGGCTTGCCTTCGGCATATTCAATGCCGCAGGACGTCGGCCGAGCCCATCGGGAGGTATCGTGATCAGTCCGGAGGAATACCGGCAGGCGCTCGATCTCCAACGCAGGGGATGGTCGATTGCCAGGATTTCCCGACAGCTGGGGCGCGACCGCAAGACGGTGAGATCCTATCTGTCCGGTAAACGCGCCCCGGGTCGGCGAATTCCCGCCGGTGATGATTTCCTCCGCTTCCTGCCGTACTGCCGCCGGCGTCTGACGGAGGATCCGCACCTCGCGGCGACCGTCCTGTTCGCCGAGCTCGTCGGGCTGGGATACCCGGGTGCCTACTCGACCTTCACCCGCGCGCTGCGCAGCCACGACGCCCGACCGCCCTGCGGGCAGTGCCGGGACGCGGGCGACGCCGGGAGCGGCGCATCCGCCGCGGCGCAGCCCGCCGGGCGGATCCGCTTCACCTGGCTGCGACTTCCCGAACCGCCGACGGCCTGGGGCTGCGAGGACCGGGCACACCTGCTGCTGGGCTCGCTCGGCCCCTCCGGCCGCTGGCGCGGGGCGCTGGCGCAGGGCGAAGGACTGCCCCACCTGGTCGAAGCGATGGACCAGGTGATGCGGCGGCTGGGCGGAACCGCCGGCCGCTGGTGCTTCGACCGGCTGCCGGAGCCCTGCTGCGCCCCGGACGGGCGGGCGACGCCCGAATTCCGGCGGGTGGCCCGGTACTACGGCGCCCAGTTGGAGATCCGCCCGCGGGACGGCGCCCCACCGCCGGCGGGCGCGGGCCCCGGCCGGGCCACCCGGTCGTGGTGGAGCGCGGTGACGGACGGCACCTCCCTGCCGGACGCGCAGGACGCCCTCGACCGGATCGCGGAGCGGATGGACCACCGGAGCCGGGAGGCTGCGCATCCGGGCGCCGGGGACGACGCCCGCCCGCGGGCCGACCCGCTCCGCGCGCTTCCCGACGCACCGTTCCCGCTCTGGATCCGGACCCGGCGGACCGTCACCGCCCAGGGGCTGGTGCCCTTCGGCGGGAACCTCTACGCGGTGGCGCACCACCTGGCGGGCGCCGTCCTGATGGTCGGCCGTCGCATCGACCAGTCCCACCTGTCCATCGCCACCACCGCCGGGGCCGTGCTCGCCCGCTACCCGCTCGCCCCGGCGGGGGCGGGACGGACAGTCGTGGAACGCAGGAGCGTCGTCCTGGAGCGGCGCCCGGGCCCGAGCGCGGAGGTCCCGCACTGCCGCAGGAGTACGCCGCGCCCGCCGTCCGAGGAGGCGCTGGCGGAGGCGGCCGCCCTGCGCGCCCAGATCGCGGGCCGGCCCGCCTGCCGGCTCGGGAACGCGCCGGGCAACCCGACCGGGCGGGTGCCGCCCCCCAGGGACGGCTCGGCCGACGGCGGCAGGACCTGACCCCGCCGGGTCCCGGTTCGGGGTGCGGGGCTCGGGGTTCGGGGTTCGGGGCTCTGGTTCGGCCGAATGTCCGCCGTGCGCCCGGCGATTCAGCGATCGCTCCGGATGGCCGACCGGGAATCCGGCAGGAATCCGACAGGAAATCCGGGGGCGAATCCCACTCAGGGAACGGCCGTCCGTCGAGGTGCCGGGGCCGGCCCTGTCATCCTGCCGTCGCACTGCACCGGGCCCGAGGGTCCACCTTTGGGCCCCGCCGCGCCGAGGGTCGCGCTCACTCGTTGGGGTGAACCCCGGAAGGATCGGACGCGTACCTAT
>NZ_JAIZ01000294.1:0-26656 GCF_000710465.2 Kitasatospora sp. MBT63
AGGGGTGGTGGGCAGCGTCAGGCGGAAGGAGGTGCCGCCGGGGGTGTCGTGGACGGTGAGGGTGCCCGCGTGGAGGGTGGCGATCTCGCGGGCGATGGGCAGGCCCAGGCCGCTGCCGCCGTCGTCGCGGCTGCGGGCGTCGTCGAGCCTGGTGAACCGTTCGAAGATGGCGTCGCGGTCCTGGGGGGCGATCCGGGCGCCGTCGTTGGTGACGTCCAGGACGGCGTTCCCGGTGGCCGGGTCCAGGTGCAGGTGGACGGTGACCCGGTGGGCGGCGTGCCGTTGCGCGTTGTCGAGCAGGTTGGTCAGCAGGCGGCCGAGCCACTGGGCCTTCCCGTACACGGGCACGCTGTCCGGGACCCGCAGCTCGATCGGGTGCGGCGGCGGGATGCGGCCGCGGACGGTCGAGCGTACGAGGTCGGCGAGGTCGAGGGCGTCGTCGGGGCGGGGCCGGCCGGGGCTGTCGAGGCGGGCGAGCAGCAGCAGGTCGCCGGCGAGGTCCTGAAGGCGTTCGGTGTCCTGGAGCGCGCCTTCGACCATGGTCCGGCGCACCTCCGGGTCGGGGTGGGTGTGGGCCACCTCGAGCTGGGTGCGCAGGACGGCGAGCGGGCTGCGCAGCTCGTGGGAGGCGTCGGCGATGAAGCGGCGCTGGCGGTCGCCGGCGGCTTCGAGGCGGGCGAGCATGGCGTTCATCGTGTGGGCGAGGCGGGCGATCTCGTCGTCGCTGCGGGGGTCGGGGACGCGCCTGGCGAGGTCGCGGTCGCTGATCGCGGCGACCTCGGCGCGGATCGCCTCGACCGGCCGCAGGGCGCGGCCGGTGGTGCGCCAGGTGAGGATCGCGACAGTGACCAGGACCAGGGCGCTCATCGCGGCCAGCGCGGCGGTGGTGAGGTCCTCGGCGGTGTCGGCGGTCCGCAGTGAGGCGCCGACGTGGATGGTGACGGGTCCGCCCGGGGTGTCGGTGGTGACCGTGGTGACGCGCTGGTGGGAGTCCTCGCCGCGGTGGCCGAGGTTGTAGCTGCCGTCGGTGGGGACGAGGCCGGGCCGGCCCATCAGGTTCTGGCTGGCGGCGACGACGTTGCCGCCGGCGTCGAGGACCTGGATGAAGTCGGTGCCGTGGTCGAGCGGCAGCGGCGAGGTGAGGTGGCCGCCGGCGGCGAGGTGGGCGACGACCTGGGCCTGTTCGCGGGCGCCGGTCTCGACGCTGTGTTCCAGGTTGACGCGCAGCACCAGCAGGACGGCGCCGCAGGCGACCAGCAGTACGGCGGCGACCCCGGCGCAGGCAGCGGCGGTGGTGCGGGTCCGCACGGACCGGGGTGCGAGGAGGTGCAGCAGGGCGGCGACGCGCGGGTGGCGGGTGAACCGGTCCGCCGTCGCGGCCGTCCGGCGGCGCACGGCCCGCACCAGGGCGGGGAGGGCCCGGTCAGCCACCGTCGGCCGCCAGCCGGTAGCCGGCGCCGCGTACGGTCTGCACCGCGGCGCGTCCGAACGGCGTGTCGATCTTGCGGCGAAGGGCGCTGATGTGGACCTCGACGGTGTTGGGGTCGCTGTCGGGGCCGCTGTCCCAGACCTCTTCGAGGATCTCGCGCTTGGAGACCGCCTCACCGGCGTGCCGGGCCAGGTGGTCGAGGACCGCGAACTCGCGGGGGGTGAGGGCGACGGCGGTGCCGCCCCGGGTGCAGGTACGGGCCGCGGAGTCGACGACGAGGTCCCCGAGGACGGTGCGCCGCGGTGCCCGGCTGCCGATCCGGCGGGCCAGCGCCCGGAGGCGGGCGACCAGGACGACGAACGAGAACGGCTTGGTCAGGTAGTCGTCGGCGCCGGTGTCCAGCGCCTCGGCCTCGTCCCACTCGCCGTCCTTCGCGGTCAGCATCAGGATGCCGGCGTCGCTCCCGGCCGCCCGCAGCCGGGAGCACACCCGGTAGCCGTTCAGGCCGGGCAGCATGATGTCCAGCACGATCACGTCGTACGGGTGGTCGGTCGCCCGGGCGAGGCCGGACAGGCCGTCATGGACGATGTCGACGGTGAACCCCTCCGCGGTCAGACCGTGCTGCAGCGCCAGCGCCAGCCTGCGCTCGTCCTCCACCACCAGTACTCGCATACCCCCAGGGTGGCAGGTCCAGCGGCCGGTCGGCTGAAGGCTTCTTCAGGTCTTCAGGATCCCTTCAGCCCCGCCCGGTCAAGCTGATCGTGTCGTCCGGGCGAGGGTCCCGGACCCGGTAGGGAGTCGGGGTGGGCGTCATGAGCGAGCCGGTCGGTGCGGGGCAGCCGCAGGAGAAGCCGGGCAGGGCGGTACAGGTCCGGCGGTGGGCGCGCGGGCGTTCCGCGCGCTGGATCGCGGCCGGTGCGACCGCCGTGGTGGTCGTGGGCGGCGGCGCCGCCGTAGCCTTGCACCACGAGCGGGAGGCGCACGGCGAGCACGCGGCCGCGGCCGGGGACGGCGAGGGGCGGGCCGACGGCCGCGAGGGCCACGAAGGCCACGAGGGTCACGACGGCGGCCGCGACGGGGGTCGGGACGGCGGCCGCGCGCCCGCGCCGCTGCCGGCCCTGGACGCGGCGGACGCCGTGGTGAAGGCCTCCTCGGGGGTGCCCGGCGGCAAGGTGGAGTCGCTGCGGGCGGTGCCCGAGCAGGGCGGCGGCCGGGCCTGGCAGGCCGTCGTACTCGGCCCCGACGGGATACGCCACCTGGTCACCGTCGACGGGGCGAGCGACACCATCACCGGCAACACCACGCTGGGCGGTTGATCCCTTGAGCACCACCGCACCGGCCGCGGCCGCCACCCGTACCGGGCCCGCCGCGACCGTCCGGACCAAGGTCCCGCAGGTGACGGCGGCGTTCTGGCTGGTCAAGGTCCTCACCACCGGCATGGGCGAGACCACCTCCGACTACCTGGCCCGCGCCCTCGGACCCGTCCCGGCGGTCGCCGCCGCGGCGCTGCTCCTCGCCGCCACCCTGCTCGCGCAGGCCCGTAGCCGCCGGTACGTACCGGCCGTGTACTGGTCGGCGGTGGTCATGGTCAGCGTGTTCGGCACCATGGCCGCGGACGTCGCCCACGTCGCCCTCGGGGTGCCGTACGCCGCCTCCGCGCTCGCCTTCGCCCTCGCCCTCGCGGCCCTGTTCGCGGTGTGGCGGAGGACCGAGGGCACGCTCGCGGTCGGGACGGTCGACGGCGGGCGCCGCGAGGTCTTCTACTGGGCGACGGTGATGGCCACCTTCGCGCTCGGCACGGCGGTCGGGGACCTGACCGCGGCCACCCTCGGCTGGGGCTACCTGCCCTCCGGGCTCCTGTTCCTCGCCCTGATCGCGGTGCCCGCGCTCGGCCACCGCGCCCTGCGGACACCACCCGTCCTGGCGTTCTGGTGGGCCTACGTGCTCACCCGCCCGCTCGGCGCGTGCTTCGCGGACTGGGCCGGCGTCAGCCGCCAACGCGGCGGCCTCGACCTCGGCACCGGACCCGTCAGCCTCGTCCTCGCGATCGTCATCGCGGTGGCCGTGGCCCGGCTCACGGTCGTCGCGCGCCGGTCGCCGCGGCCCGCCGTCTGAACCGTCCCCCGACCGGGACCGTCCCCCCGACCCGAAACCATCCACCGACCCGAAACCGTTCCCCCGACCCGGACCCGTCCCTCCTCGGAAGGCGCCACCACGATGTTGTCCTCATCGGCTCTGCTGGCCGTGAACCCCCTGGACGCGGGCTCACTGCTCGGCGCGTTCGGCGCGCTGGGCATCGCCGTGGTCCTCTTCGCCGAGACCGGCCTGCTGGTCGGCTTCTTCCTGCCCGGCGACTCCCTGCTGTTCACCGCCGGCCTGCTCTGCACCACCGGTGCCCACAGCGGGCCCCACCTGGACCTCGCCCAGGTCCTGGCCGCCGCCGCGGTCGGCGCCCTCGCCGGCGCCCAGACCGGCTACCTGATCGGACGGCGCGGCGGCCCCGCCCTGCTCGCCCGCTCCCGCAACAGACACCTGCACGAAGGCGCCGTCCGGGCCGAGGAACTCCTCACCCGCTACGGCCACGGCAAGGCCGTGGTGCTGGCCCGGTTCGTCCCCGTCGTGCGCACGGTCCTCAACCCGCTCGCCGGGGCGCTCGGCGTCAGCGTGCGCACCTTCACCCTGTGGCAGGTGATCGGCGGACTCGGCTGGACCTTCGGCCTCGTCCTCGCCGGTTACGCCCTCGGATCCTCGGTGCCCAACGTCGACCACTACCTCCTGCCGATCGTCGCCGTCGTCGTCGCCCTCTCGCTGCTGCCGCTCCTGCTGGAGCTGGTGCGCTCCCGCCGTCAGGCCAGGGCCCGATGACGGCCACGGCCCCCGCCCCTGCCCTCGCGACGTCCCTCGCAGTCGACGGGCGCGGCCTCGACGGCGGCCTCTACCTGCGCGTCGACCACTGGGCGGAGCGGCTGCCCACTCCCGTGCAGCACGCGGTCACCGCGTTCTCCGCCTACGGGCTGGTGCTGCTGGCCGCCCTGATGCTGTGGGCGTGGTGGCGCGCCCGCGGCGCCGACAGCGCCACCATGGCGCGGGCGCTGGCCGTACCGCTGGTGGTCACCGCGGTGTTCGCCGCCGACACCCTGCTCAAGTCCGTGCTGGCCGAGCCCCGCCCGTGCCAGGTCCTCGACGCCGGCCGCACGCTGGAGGCCTGCCCTGCGGCCGGGGACTGGTCGCTGCCGAGCAACCACACCGTCATCGTGTTCGCGGGCGCCGCGGCCCTCTGGCACGTCGAGCGCCGCATCGGCCTGCTGGCGCTGCTCCTCGCGGTGCCGATGGGGCTCTCGCGGGTGCTGGTCGGCGTCCACTACCCGCACGACGTCTTGCTGGCCGCGGTCCTCGGCACCGCCGCCGGGTTCGCCCTGACGGCTGCGGCCGGGCGGGCCGGCCCGGTGGTGGAGCGGGCCCGCGCGGGAGGGCTGCGCCGGCTGCTGACCGCGTGAGACCGGAGCGGCCACGGCGGTGGCCGGACCCCTACGGCCGAGGCCCCACCGATCACCGGTGGGGCCTCGTGGCGTACCCCGGCGGTGGGGTCAGGTGGTGGCGGCCACGGCAGTGGGCGGTGCCGTGGCCTCCCGGGCGGTGAGGGACCGGCCGTAGCGGCGCAGCAGCAGGACGGCGGTGGTGGCCAGGCCGGCGAGCAGGCCGGTGGTGATGGCCAGGCTCGGCCGGTCGGCGGGGGAGTGCGGGTCGAAGTAGGGGCGCAGGACGAGGTCGGGCAGGGCCAGGTACAGGGTGCCGACGGCGGCCCCGCAGGCGGGCGCGGTGTTGCGGATGCGGCGGGCGGCTCCGTACGCGCCGAGGGCGAGGTGGCGGCTGACGTTGATGGACGCCGCGTGGGAGAGGCCGACGGCGACCTGGAAGACGATGGAGACGAGCTGGTTGACGGCGGTGTGCGCGGCGAGATCGCCGACCTCCTGCGCTAACTCGCCGGCCAGGGCCTCATCATCGCCCTCTCCAGCCACGACCTCGACCTCGTCGCCCGCCACCCGGCCACCCCCACCGGCGCCGCGAAGCAGCTCCCGGCACCCGCCTAGCGCCGCACAAGGGGACGGTGTCCCACGGGATCCACCGATGCAAAGGTTCCTTTGCAAAGAACTGGTGGCACCCCCTACGCTGCCGCTCATGACGGAACCTCAACCCGCCGTACGCAGCCTCGACGCGCGCTCCCTGCGCGGCCTCGCGCACCCCCTGCGGATGCGCCTGCTCGCCGCTCTGCGGGAACACGGCCCGGCGACGGCGACGAAGCTGGCGGCCCGGCTCGGCGAGTCGTCCGCGTCGGTCAGCTACCACCTGCGGCAGCTCGGCGCGCACGGCTTCATCGCGGAGGATCCGGATCGCGGCACCACCCGCGAACGGTGGTGGCGGGCCGAGCACCGCGGCCACCGGTTCGACCGGCTGGAGGAGTTTCTGGAGAGCCCGGACCCCGAAGTGCGCGGCGCCATGGGGGTGTTCCTGGGCGAGGTGGCCGCCGTCCACGCGCGGGAACTGGACGACTGGCTCGCCGGCACCGGTGAGTGGCCCGAGGAGTGGCGTCGCAGCTGGGACATGAGCGACTTCACCATCCGTCTGACGCCCGGCCTCGCGCGTGAGCTGGTCGCCAGGGCGCACGAACTCGTGCAGAGCTACCGCGACCTGGCCGCCGACGACGAGGCGCAGGCCGTCCCGGTCCGCATCCACCTGCACGCCTTCCCGCGGCCGAAGAGCTGACACCCCGACACACCCCCGGAGACCCCCTGATGACCGTCGCCGCCCCCGGCCGGGCCGACGCGGCCCGGGCCACCCCGGACCGGCGGCCACTGGGCACCCTGCTGGCCGCGAACCTGATCTCGATCACCGGCAACGCCTTCGCCGGCATCGGTGTCCCGTGGTTCGTCCTGCAGACCACCGGAAGCGCCTCCAGGGCGGGTCTGGTGGCCTTCTGCGGCATGCTCCCGCTGGCGGTGTCGGCACTCACCGGCGGTCCGGTGATCGACCGGATCGGCCGGCTGCGCGCATCGGTGCTGTCGGACCTGGCGTGCGGGGCGGCCATCGCGCTGATCCCGCTCCTCCACCGGGCCGGCGTCCTGCGGTTCTGGGAGCTGTGCCTGATCATGGCGGTCAACGGGCTGTTCCAGGCCCCCGGGGAGACCGCACGTCAGGTCCTCACCCCCGATCTCGCCGACCACGCGGGCGTTCCGCTCGCCCGCGCGATGAGCCTGTACACCGGCGCCTCCCGAGCGGCCCGGCTGCTCGGAGCGTCGGGTGCCGGTGTCCTGATCGCCTGCTTCGGAGCGGGGTCCGTGCTGCTGCTGGACGCCGCGACCTTCGGGGTCTCCGCGCTGCTGACCGCCGTCGGCCTCCGGCGGGTGCCCGCCGCCGTCCGCCGACGCGACACGCTCCCGCCGGGCCGTGCGACCTACCGCGACGAACTGTGCGAAGGCCTGGTCTTCCTGCTCCGTCAGCGGCTGCTGCTCGCCGTCACCGTGCTGCTGATGATCACCAACGGCCTCGACCAGGCCTGGAGCGCGGTCCTGCTGCCCGTGCACGCCGAGCGCGACCTCGGCGGACCGGTCGACCTCGGGCTGCTCGCGGGCCTCTTCGCCGCCGGTGCGCTCGCGGGCGCGCTGCTGCACGCGGTGCTGGCCGACCGGCTCCCCCGCCGGCCGCTGTACACCTGCTGTCTGCTCGTCGGCGGAGGCCCCCGCATGCTGGTCGCGGCCTTCGCGCCCGGCCTGCTGCCCCTCGGCGCGGCCCTGGCAGTGGCGGGCCTGGCCGCCGGGATCTGCAACCCGATCGTCTCGACCGTGCTGTACGAGCGCGTGCCCGACGCCCTGCGCAGCCGGGTGACCGGCGTCCTGGCCGCAGGCGTCCTGATGGCGACGCCGCTCGGCAGCATCGCGTGCGGCTACCTCGTGGACCGCGCCGGGCTGACCACGGCCCTGGTACTCCTCGGCGGGGCCTACCTCCTGACCGCGCTCTGCCCGCTGATCCTCCCGGCCTGGCGCCGGATGGACGGACCCCGCGTCCCCGGGGCACGGACGTAGGTGCCGCGCGGGGCCCCTCCGGACGGCCGCCGACCTCGCGGCCGGGACGGCCCGGGCCGGGCCCTCAGGACGAGGCCGTGTCGGCGGCGGCGCGCTGCGCCGCCGCGCACACCCGCCGCAGCATGTACTGCAGCTGGGTGCGCTCGCCCCGGGTCAGCGACCCCAGCACCAGATCCTGCACGGCCCGGGCGTCGTCCAGTGCCGCGCCCAGGGCGGCCTTCCCGGCATCGGTGACGGTGACCACCTCCTGCCGGCCGCCGATGTGCACCACCAGGACCTGCACCAGGCCGCGGGCCACCAGGTCCTCGACCGCCGATGCGATGCCGGGCGGGTCCACGGCCAACTGCCGGGCGAGGTCGGCGCGGGCGTGCGGACCGTGCTCGGCGAGGACCTCCAGGACCGACCGGTGCAGCGGCGCAAGCCCGCGGGCCCGCAGCCGTCCCGCCAGCAGGGTCTCCACCGCGCGACCGGTCTCGGCCAGCAGGCGAACGGTCCACTCGGAGGGACTCGTCGGTCCGCCCCGCCTGTCGTACACGGCCTGTCCCATCGCTACGGAGGGGAGTCCTCCGGCCCGGACCGCGTGGGGAAACCTGCCTCCACAGCCGGGCGGCCGTGCGTTGGATCAGGAGGGCGTCATCGCCCCCGGAGTCACGCGGCGCTCCACGCGCACGGCACGGCCCGCGAAGTAAACCGAGGCCAACCATACGTGCGCCGAGGCCATCGGTCTACAACGATGTCGTCATCCGCGCCGGTCAGGCCCCCCGCAACCCCGCCGCGGCCAGCTCCACGTACTCGTGCAGCCCGTACGCCAGCAGCAGACCCATGAGCGCCGACACCACGACCGCCGCCCCCAGGCCGGCCACCGCGGCTCTCCCGCGCCGGCCGCCGGGCCCCGAGGGCGCCGCCGCCAGCAGCGCCTGGACCCGCCGCGGCACCGGCCCGCTGCCCACCGACGCCAACGCCCCGAGACCCCTGGGCGGTTGGCCGGCCGGGGCGGCCGCCAGCGCAGCCCGCGCGATCGCGGTGGCGGCACGCTTCCTGCTGTCCACCGCCGCGGCCGCCGTCTCGTCCGCCCACCGCTCCAGGTGGAAGTCGAGGTCGGGGCGGAGCGGGCGCAGCGCGGGGTGGACCGCGGCCGCCAGGTAGGCGATCACCGACAGCAGGTGGTGCCGCCCGGCCAGGTGCGTCCGCTCGTGGGCGAACAGCACCTCCCGCTCCGCCGGGCCGAGCGCACCGAGCATCCCGGTCGTGACCACGACCCGCCCTCCGCGCCCACGGAACCCGGGCAGCGCGAACGCCTCCGGAGCCGAACCCCGGACCACCAGCACATCGCCGTCCGGGGCCGCGCCCCGGACCGAGGCCCAGGCCCGGTCGAGCAGGCGCCGGTGCTCGCACCAGCGCCGGACCAGCACCACCGCCTGAACGGCGAGCACCACGCCCGCCACGGCGGACACCGGCAGCACCAGCGGCCAGGCGGCCGCCACCGTGTGCAGCGGGATCCGCTCCAGCCGCGCGAGGAACGGCACATGGAACAGGCCGACCAGCGCCGCGACCGTACCTCCGGCGAGCAGCGCCCCGGCGCCCGCGAGCACCACCGACGCCTGGCGGGGCGCCAGCAGCGCCGCCAGCCGGCGCACGGCCGGCGCCGCGCACCAGGGGAGTGCCAGTGCCAGCCCGACCGGCACCAGGGCGAGGATCACCGGTCGTCCCCGGCGTCCAGCAGCAGGCGGCGCAGCAGGTCCTCGTCGTCCTCGGAGAGCGAGGAGACGAAGCGCTTCAGCACCAGGTCGCGCTGCGGCTCCCGCTCCAGCTCCCGGCGCATCCGGCCCGCGGCCAGCCCGGCGGCGTCGTCCGCGGGCGAGTATGCGAACCCGCGCCCGGAGCGGATCCGCACCACTGTCCCCTTCTCGCACAGCCGGGTCAGGATGGTCGTCACCGTCGTCCTCGCCAGGCCCCGGCCGATTGCGCTGTTCACCTCCACCGGCGTCAACGGCCCGGAAGCCGACCACAGGACCGCCAGGACCTCGGCGACGAGCTCGCCGTGCGGGCGCCTCTCCCCGGCCTCGTCCACCGTCACACTCCCGTTCTCCACCCGCACCCGGCACCTCGGCCCGGTCTGCACCTCAAGGTCGCCTCATCATCCCACTGCCCGGGAGGGGCAGGTCGGGCGCTGCGGGGTTACGGCGGGATGCGGGGCCGCCCGACGGGCCCGCAGGCGCGATGCTGGAGCATTGTGTTAGCAGTTGCAACTAACACGCAATAGTGTGGGGCCGGCACCACCGTCACCGTTGAAAGGAACTGTGTCCCGATGGGCGCGTACTCACTTCCCGATCTGCCGTACGACTACTCCGCGCTCGAGGCGGCGATGACCGCCGAGATCCTGGAGCTGCACCACTCCAAGCACCACGCGGCCTACGTCAAGGGCGCCAACGACACCCTTGAGCAGCTGGCCGAGGCCCGCGACAAGGAGCAGTTCGGCGGCCTGGTGGGCCTGCAGAAGACGCTGGCGTTCCACCTGTCGGGCCACGTGCTGCACTCGCTGTTCTGGGAGAACCTCTCCCCGGACGGCGGTGACCGTCCCGACGGTGAGCTGGGCACCGCGATCGAGGAGCACTTCGGCGGCTTCGAGGCGTTCAGGAAGCAGCTCACCACCGCCACCGTCGGCGTCCAGGGCTCGGGTTGGGGCATCCTGTCCTGGGAGCCGCTCGGCAAGCGCCTGATCGTCGAGCAGGTCTACGACCACCACGGCAACGTCGGCCAGGGCACCACCCCGCTGCTGGCCTTCGACGCCTGGGAGCACGCCTACTACCTGCAGTACCGGAACGTCCGCCCGGACTACGTCACCAAGCTCTGGGACGTCGTCAACTGGAACGACGTCGCCGCCCGGTTCGCCGCCGCCAAGAACGCCTGACGGACCGTCCGCCGGGGCGCCCGCTCGCACCGGGCGCCCCGGCCGGGGCGTCGCCTCGTACGGCGGAGCCGGCCGTCAGGACCGGAAGGCGGCCTCGGTCTGGGCGGTGTCCTCGGTGCCGCGGTAGTAGACGATCTTCCCGTCGCGGAAGGTGAAACGGTGGTGCAGGTCCATCGCCAGGACCCGGCCGCTGGCCCGGTGTTCGGCCCGCATCCGCACCACGCTCAGGACGTCGCTGTCGTTCGCGGCCAAGGACACCGGGATGAACTCCTGCACCGCCATGGTCGAACCGAACTGCTCGAAGAATTCGGCCACTTCGGCCTTCCCGTGCCGCACGCCGTACCAGGGGGCCGCGGTCGACGTGGTCTCCGAGGCCCAGTCGACGTCGTCGTCCAGTCTGGCCAGGATCCCCGGCAGGTCGCCGCTGCCGAAGGCCTCGTAGACCGATCTGATCGTCTCGATCATGCTCTGCTCGTTCACCGGACACCTCACCTCGGTCGGGGCCGCCGTCTCGTTCCATGCTAGGAGCGAGGACGTCCCCGCCGCCTTCCGGCGCCGGCCGTGCCGCACGGCGTCCCGCAGGGTGCTCGTCACGGGCCCTGCCCGGTGGTTCTGATCTGCGGCGACGACCGTAGAGTGGCCTGCGCAGCTGGTTCGCCCTGTCCGCCAGGCAGGCGCGTCGCAAGAGGGAACCCGGTGGGAATCCGGGACTGCCCCGCAGCGGTGAGCGGGAACGACCGCCGTCATACGCACTGGGCCCGTAGCGGGCCCGGGAAGCGACGGCCAGTAGGTGTCCGCCCTTCACAGGGCTGGGCGCGCCCGCGAGTCCGAAGACCTGCCGCTGCCCGTGGACCGCAGTGGTCCGCGGTCTCACCGGACCCCGAGGGCGGGTCGGCGGCAGGGAGGGACGGCGATCCCGTACCTCCTGCTCCTTCGCGCACCCGGGGCTCACGAACTCGCGAAGGAGAGTTCCGTGAAGCAGCCCTACCACCGGCGTGCCACCAGGGCCGCGACCGCCGTCGCGCCGACGGGCGGCGGGGTGATGGCGCCGTGACGATGCCCCCTGCCGTCTCCCGGACGCCGGCCGACTCGGCGGTCACCCTCGCGCACATCATGAGCGAGCACGACACCAACCTCTACGGGACGGTGCACGGCGGTGTGGTGATGAAGCTGATCGACGACGCCGCGGCCGCTGCCGCCGGCCGGCACGCCGGCGTGCCCGCGGTCACCGTCTCGGTGGAGGAGATGTCCTTCCTCGCGCCGGTCCGGGCCGGTGACCTCCTGACGGTCCGTGCCCGGGTCGACCACGCCGGCCGGACCTCCATGGACGTCTCGGTGGTAGTGACGGCCGAACGCTGGAACCTCACCGGGCCGGTGACCAGGGTGGCGACGGCTCAGCTGGTCTTCGTCGCCGTCGACGCGGACGGGCAGCCGCACCGGGTACCGGTCCTGCTGCCGGAGGGCGCCGCCGAACAGCGCCGCGAACGCCTGGCCCGCGAGCGCCGCACCCGGCGGATGAGGAACGCCGCCGACTGACCCCCGCCACCTGCCCGGGCCGCCAGATCCGCGCGGCGGCCCGGGCCCGGTCGCTGTATCCTGGCCCGCGCCCGGCCGGATGATCATGGAGGAAGCATGGCGAAGTTCAGAGTGACGGTCAGTCTCCCCCCCGGACGCCGTGGAGGATCCGGTCTCCGCCATCGCCACCGCCATGCGTCCGTTCGACCAGAACATCGACCCGGCTACCAGGGAGGACGGGTACAATCCGCAGGGTGAATGGGACGGGTGGCAGATATCCAGCTACGACAACCTGGTCGTCCGGCCCGAGTACGCGGGGGGTGCCCGGCTCGTCCACCGGCCGACCGGGCCAAGCGCGAGCACCTCGCCCAGCCCCTGGTCCAGGCGCTCGCCCAGTACGCGATCGGGGGCGGCGACCGGCACTACCCGAACAGCTACCTGACCCAGGACCCCGTTGCCCTCTTCGCTTGCGGCGAGCGCGACTTCGTCGAGCGCGCGGCCGCCACGGCCGTGCCCACCTACGCACTGCTGACCCTCGACGGACAGTGGGCCGACCCCTGGAACGTGCGCTCCCTCGGCACTCCCCGCCCCGAGGAGTCCGAGCCGGACGCGTACTGGCGGCTCGCCGACGCCTACCTGCGCGAGCTTCCCGAGGACGCGCTGATCGTCCAACTCCTCTGCCACTGCTGACCGGACGCCCCGGCGCGGAGCCCGTCGCTACGGCTTCGGGACCGCCGGTGCGTCGCGGGCGGCCTCCGCGGCGGGGGTGCCGGTGCCGGTGGCCGGGCCGTGGGGCGGCGGGACGGCGCCGAGTTCGTCGAGCATCTCCCGGGTGAAGCCGAAGTAGTAGGTGGCCAGCAGGCCGGTGGTGTATCCGGTCGCCAGGCCCGCGGCGTAGACGGCCGCGCTCACCAGGAAGCCGCGTGAGCCGGTCAGCAGGGGGAAGAGCGCCCAGCCGGAGGGCCCGATGGCGGTCGCGCCGACGGTGGCACCGAGCTGCCCCAGCAGCCCGACGACGGCCCCGCCGCAGGCTCCGCCGAGACAGGCCGTGACGAACGGGCGCCCGAGCGGGAGCGACACCCCGTAGATCAGCGGCTCGCCGACGCCGAGCAGGCCCGCCGGGAGCGCGGACCTGATGGTCGCCCTGACCGAGGTGTTGCCCCGCAGCCGCAGGAGGACGGCCACGGCGCAGCCGACCTGCCCGGCCCCGGCCATGGCGAGGATCGGCAGCAGCTCGGTGGAGCCGTGCTGCTGGATCAGCGTGGTGTGGATCGGGATCAGCGCCTGGTGCAGGCCGAACATCACCAGGGGGAGGAACAGACCCCCGAGCAGCAGCCCCGCCAGCGCACCACCGTGGGCCAGCAGCCAGGTGGCGAGATCGCCGATCGCCGAGGAGACCTCGCCCGCCACGAACATCAGGCCGAACAGCGTCACCAGGCCGGTGACCAGCACGGTGACCGTCGGGGTGAGCAGGACGTCGAGGCCGTCGGGCATCACCCGCCGGGTCCACCGTTCGACCTGCACCGCCAGCAGGGCGGCGGCGAGCGCCCCGATCACCCCGCCCCGGCCCGGTACGAGCTGGTGGCCGAGCACCTCCACCTTGGAGACCCCCGCGTACACGATCACACTGGCCACGGCACCGCCCAGCACGGGTGTGCCGCCGAACTCCTTCGCGGTGTTGTAGCCGACGAAGACCGTGAGCAGGGACATGAACCCCGCGGAGATCGCGGTGAGGGCAGGCACCAGCGCGGGGGCCCACCCGAGATTGACGAGCGCGCCGTTGACGGCGGCCACGATGCCGCAACCGATCAGCGCGGGGATCAGCGGGACGAAGACGTTCGCGATCCGGCCGAGCACCAGCCTGACCGGCGTCGCCCGCCCGGCACCGGCCCGCGCCCTGATCGCCGCGCCCCGCCGGGCCAGCTCCCCGGCACCGACAGGGGGCTCGGCACCGGGGTTCCCGTGGTCCTGCCGCCCGCCGGACAGGGCCCCGTCGGGCGGGGCTCCGTCGAGCAGGGCCCGGAGCTCGGGTGTCACACAGGAGACGACGCCCGGGCCGAGCACGATCTGATACGTGTCGTCCTCGACGACGCCCAGAACCGCCGGAAGGGCACGGAGCCGCTCCTCGTCCACCAGGGACCGGTCGCGCAGGCCGAGCCGCAGCCGGGTCATGCAGTGTGCGACGGAGTGGATGTTGGCGGCGCCCCCGACGAGCGGGAGGACGGCCTCGGCGGTGGCACGGTGCTTGTCGTCGGACATGATCACCAGGATGGCGCTCCCGGCCTCGCCTCCCGTGCTGCGCCGGGCCGGCTCCGCGGTCGTGTCGCGGGACCCGTGACCCCGGGGGCGAGGTGGGGACCCGGCGCGCGGTGCCGGGGTTCATCCGATCGGCGCAGCCGCCTCGCCGGTGGAGTCGGCGCGTACCCCGTGGACGCGTACCTCCTGGAGGAGGCCCCAGGTGAAGTCCGCGGTGCAAGGGCGCGGCCGCCCGCCCGCGTCGGGTGCGGTGAGGTCGAGCTGCCACCGGGTCGGCGCACTGCCCTCGCGCGGTACGGCCGGCGGGAAGGCCGCCGCGACGTCCGAGACGACGCAGCTCCACGGGGTCAGGTCCGCGAGCGTGCGCAGCGCCGGCGCCGGGACCCCCGGAGCGCGGACCAGCCATTCGTTCCATGGCGGGGACCCCGCACCGGCCGGTCCGAGCAGGATCTCGAAGCGCAGGCCGGGCCAGAGCGGGAGTTCCCAGTGCTGCGCCGTGCAGTCGAGGTCGCCGATGTGGCGGGGGAGGACCGCCTCGGGTGGGCCGAGCACCGCTGCGTAGCGGCGGGCGCCGTACGGGAAGCGGCTCGACCGGATCATCGCCTGCCAGCGCTTGTTCGCCTCACGGAGGTCGCCGCGGCTCGCTCCGAGCCGGTGCACCGCCCGTTCCACCAGCTCCGGGTGGAAGTCGGCCATCCGGCGCAGCAGCACCAGCTGGAACTCGGTGGCCGCGAAGCCGTTGATCGCCATGTCCGCAGATCAGGCCCGTACGGCCGACGAGTCCGTCTCTTCGGGGCGCTGGCAGGCGGGGCACAGTTCGTGGCGGCCGTCGGGGGTGATCACGGTTCCCCAGCCGCGGCAGTCGGCGCAGTGGCGGGCCTGGTCGATGTCGGCGTGAGGGGCGGGAGCGAGGGGGTGGGCTCCGTGGGTCATGGGTGATGTTCCTCGGTAGAGCGGTATCACTTGGGTCGATGTCGCGGTGTGCGCGGCGACGTGTGGCCGGGCACCGGATCTCCTGCGGCGGGGGAGCCAGTGGAGACCTGCCGGTGATCGAAGGCCGGCAAGGGAGTCGGTCCGGGCCGGCACCGTCGGTACGGTGCCGCCGGCCGGAGGGGCGGGACATCAGCGGCCCGATCCCCAGTGTGCACGAAATCCGCAGCAGACCCCCATCACCCACCGTGAGCCGAGCCCTCAGCGGCAGCCGTGTACCTACCCTGAGCTGGGCAGATGGAGAAATTTCCGAAAATTCGGAATCCGTCGCGACGGCACCCGCAGACCGGCATCCGCGGACCGGCACCCGCGGGCCGGGACGTCGCGTACGGTGGCTCGGCCGGGCGCGTCGTCCTGGTGCCCGGGGGAAGGGGTGGCACGGTGTCGGTCCGAGGCACTGACAGGTATGCGGGAGAGGCCGACCTGCCCGCACTGGTCGTGAAGGCGGTGGACCTCGCGCGGCGGATCGGGTTCACCAAGTCCTGCCGGCCGGAGCAGGGGCGCTTGCTGTCCGCCCTGGCCTCGGGCGCGCGGGAGCGCATCGGGGAGACGGGTACCGCGTGCGGTGTCGGCCTGGCCTGGTTGATCGCCGGGCGGCGGCGGGGGGTGCGGGTGGTGAGCGTGGAGCGGGACCGCCGGCTGGTGGAGCTGACGTCCGAGCTGTTCGCCGGCGTACCCGGGGTGGAGATCGTCCACGGTGACTGGACGGCCGTCCACAGCCACGGCCCCTTCGACCTGCTGGTGGTCGACGGCGGGGGCAACGGCAAGCAGGGCGCCGCCGCGGATCCCGAGCGCCTGCTGACGCCCGGCGGCTCGATCGTGATCGACGACTTCACACCGCTGACCGCGTGGCCCCCGGTGCACGAGGGCAGGCCGGACGGTGCCCGGCTGGCCTGGCTGGAGCATCCCGCGCTCCTCGCCACCGAGGTCCGGCTCGCCGCCGACCTGTCCACCGTGATCGGCACCAGGCGGCCCTGAGAACGCGAACGGACCGCCCGGGCGCGGGGCCCGGGCGGTCCGGTGGGAAGGGGCTCCCGGTCTAGCCGGCCGTGGTGTGCTGGCGGACGGGCCGGTCGGTGGTGGTCCGGGCGTCGCCGGGGAGGGCCTGGAGGATGGCGTCCACGCTCTGCTTGGCGTCCCCGAAGAGCATGGTGCTGTTCTCGCGGAAGAACAGCGGGTTCTGCACGCCCGCGTAGCCGGACGCCATCGAGCGCTTGAAGACGATCACCTGTTCCGCCTCCCACACCCGCAGCACCGGCATCCCGGCGATCGGGCTGGTCGGGTCGTCGGTGGCGGCCGGGTTGACGGTGTCGTTGGCGCCGATGACCAGGACGACGTCGGTCTTGCCGAAGTCGTCGTTGATCTCGTCCATCTCCAGGACGATGTCGTACGGCACCTTCGCCTCGGCCAGCAGCACGTTCATGTGTCCCGGCAGGCGCCCGGCCACCGGGTGGACGCCGAAGCGGACCTCCACCCCGCGCTCGCGCAGCCGCCGGGTCAGCTCCGCCACCGGGTGCTGCGCCTGGGCCACCGCCATGCCGTAGCCGGGGGTGATCACCACGGACCGGGCCTGCGCCAGCAGCCCCGCGGCCTCCTCGGCGCGGACCTCGCGGTGCTCGCCCTGCTCCTCGTCGCCGCCCGACGGCGCCTCGATGCCGAACCCGCCGGCGATCACCGAGATGAAGGAGCGGTTCATCGCCCGGCACATGATGTACGACAGGTACGCGCCGGAGGAGCCGACCAGCGCCCCGGTGACGATCAGCAGGTTGTTGTCGAGCAGGAACCCGGCGGCGGCCGCGGCCCACCCCGAGTAGCTGTTCAGCATCGACACGACGACGGGCATGTCGCCGCCGCCGATCGAGGCGACCAGGTGCCAGCCGAGCAGCAGCGCCAGCACGGTCACCGCGACCATCAGCCCCAGGCCGGGGCCGGCGGTGAACCAGGCGGTGAGCCCCGCGAACGCGGCCAGTGCGCCCAGGTTGAGGATGTTCTTGCCGGGCAGCGTCAGCGGGCGGGAGGCGATCCGGGCGGACAGCTTGAGGAAGGCCACGATCGAGCCGGTGAAGGTGACCCCGCCGATGAAGATGCCGATGAAGACCTCGGCGTGGTGGATGCCCAGCAGGTCGGCGGAGACCAGCGTCTGGGCCGAGCCGTGCGCCTCGACCTCCAGGTAGCCGTTCCAGCCGACCAGGACGGCGGCGAGGCCGACGAAGCTGTGCAGGACGGCGATGAGTTCGGGCATCTGCGTCATCTCGACCCGCCGCGCCCGCCACAGGCCCGCCGCGCCGCCGAGCACCATCGCGAGGACGATCAGGGCGACCGCGCCCGCGGTGATGCTCTGCGCCGCCAGCACGATGGTGGCGACCAGCGCGAGGGCCATGCCGGCGATGCCGTAGACGACTCCGGCCCGCGAGGTCCGGTGCTGGGAGAGCCCGGCGAGGCTGAGGATGAACAGCAGGGCGGCGACCAGGTCCGCGGCGTGGGAGGCCGTGGTGGTAGTCATCGGGGCTCAGCGCCTTTCGGGGGCAGTCGAGAACATGCTCAGCATGCGGCGGGTGACGGCGAAGCCTCCGAAGATGTTCACGCTCGTCAGCAGCACGGCGACGCACGACAGCGCGGTCACGATCCAGCTCTCGTGCCCGATCTGCACCAGCGCTCCGATCACCACGATCCCGGAGATCGCGTTGGTCACCGACATCAGCGGGGTGTGCAGCGCGTGGTGCACCTTGCCGATGACGTAGTAGCCGATCACCACCGCCAACGCGAACACCGTGAAGTTCTCGGCGAGTTGGGTCGGCGCGAAGGCGATCACCAGGAAGACGGCGAGCATCCCCAGGCCGATCAGGCCGAACCGGACCGCGGGGGTGAGCCGGGACTCCTTCGCCGCCACCGGCGCGGCGGCGGCCGCGGGCGCGGCGGCCGGGGCCGCCGACACGGCGACCGGCGGCGGAGGCCAGGTGACCTCGCCGGCCCGGACCACCGTCACGGCCCGCTGGACCACGTCCTCGAAGTCGATGACCAGCCGGCCGTTCTTGCCGGGGGTCAGCAGCTTCAGCAGGTTCACCAGGTTGGTGCCGAACAGCTGCGAGGCCTGGGTGGCCAGCCGGCCGGCCAGGTCGGTGTAGCCGATGATGGTGACACCGTTGTCGGTGACCACCGCCCGGCCGGGCACGGTGCCCTCGACGTTGCCGCCCTGGGCGGCGGCCATGTCGACGATGACGCTGCCCGGCTTCATCGCCGCCACGTCCGCGGCCGTGACCAGCCGCGGGGCGGGCCGGCCGGGGATCAGCGCCGTGGTGACGATGATGTCCACGTCGGCGGCCTGCTCGTGGTAGAGCGCGGCGGCGGCACGGTCGTAGTCCGCGGAGGTCGCCTTGGCGTAGCCGTCGGTGCTCGCCTCCTGGACGACGTTCACGGCCAGGTACTCGCCGCCCAGCGACCGGACCTGGTCCGCGACCTCGGGCCGCGGATCGGTGGCGCGGACGATCGCGCCCAGACTGGACGCCGCGCCGATGGCCGCGAGCCCGGCCACACCGGCCCCCGCCACCAGGACCTTCGCCGGCGGCACCTTGCCCGCGGCGGTGACCTGGCCGGTGAAGAAGCGTCCGAACACGTGGGCCGCCTCGATCACCGCCCGGTACCCGGCGATGTTGGCCATCGAGCTGAGCACGTCCATCGACTGGGCCCGGGAGATCCGCGGGACGGCGTCCAGCGCGAGCGCCGTGACGCCCCGCGCGGACAGCTGCTCCACCAGTTCGGGGCGCTGCGCGGGCGTGAGCAGCCCGACGACGGTGGCGTCCGCGCGCAGCCGGTCGATCTCGCCGCCCGACGGCGCGTTGACCTTGAGGACCACGTCGGCCGCCCAGGCGTCGCCGATGGTCGCGCCGGCCTCGGTGTAGGCCCCGTCGGTGAATCCGGAGGCCGCGCCGGCCTCCGACTCGACGACGACCTGGTAGCCGAGGTCGAGCAACTGCCGCACCGTCGCGGGTGTCGCGGCGACGCGGGTCTCCCCGGACGACGACTCGGCGACCACGCCGATGCGCTGGGGTGGGTGATGGGTCGGGACCTGTGCAGACATGTCTGGTGTCTCTCTCGTCGGAGGCGCTGCTGACCGGGCATCTGCGGCAGCGGTGGGTGCTCCACCCGCTGGTCGCAGGAACGTACACCGCCCCGGCGTCCGGGGCCGAGACCGCGAGGCAGTGATTAGCCTCACTGAGTGAGTGCGCGAGGCCCGGTGGGGCGACGATGGGGGTGCCGGGTCGAGCGGTCCCGGTCGCCGCACTGGAGGGCTCCCGGACCGGGCGGGGCAGGGGCGGTCGTCCCCCGGGCCCGGGTGCGGGTCGGTCACCTCGGAGGTGCGCCGGACGGGATGACGGCCCGTCCGGCGGCGCGGGACCGGCCCGGGATACGGGGCCAGGTGCGTATACGTCACATCCGGCGCAGCTGCCGGGCGAGCCAGGCGGTTCGGGTACGGCGGGCCGTGGCCGAGATCTGCGCCCCGGGGTGGAGGGCGTCGAAACCGTGGAAGCCGCCCGCCCACACATGGAGTTCGGCGTGCCCGCCGGCGGCCCAGATCCGGGTGGCGTAGGCGGTGTCCTCCTCGCGGAACACCTCGGCGGAGCCGGTGTCGACATAGGCGGCGGGCAGGCCGCCGAGGTCGTCGGCGCGGGCGGGGGAGACGTACGGGGACACCTCCTCGGCGGGGGTGTCGCCGAGGACCGCCCGCCACGCGAACTCGTTCATCTCGCGGGTCCAGACGCCGGGCACGCCGGAGAACTGACGGCTGGAGGTGCTGGTGTTGCGGTGGTCGAGCATCGGACAGATCAGGACCTGTGCGGCGATGGCGGGGGTGCCGAGGTCGCGGGCGAGCAGGGCGACGCCGGCGGCGAGGCCGCCACCCGCGCTGGCGCCCGCGACGATGATCCGGGCGGGGTCGATGCCGAGTTCGCCGGCGTGCCCGACGAGCCAGCGCAGCCCCTGGTAGCAGTCCTCGACGAGCGAGGTGCCGCCGCTCTCCGGCGCGAGCCGGTAGTCGACCGTGGCCACCACCGCGCCGAACTCGTCGAGCCACTCCAGCGGGATGTCGAGCTGCGAGAAGCGGTCGCCCATCACCATCCCGCCGCCGTGCAGCCAGTAGACGCACGGAGCGGCGGCGGGGCGGCCGTCGCCGGCGGGGGCGAGGACGGTCAGTGGGAGCGGTGCGCCGTCCGCGCCGGGCACGGTGAACTCCCGCCGCTGGACCTGCCGGTGGGCGAGCAGTGACTCGACGGGGGCGGCGGGGTACTGGCGCAGCCGGGCCAGCAGGTCCGGGTCCAGTTCGGTCATCAGGGGCATGCCGTCGAGGAGTTCACGCAGCTCGGGGTCGAGGGCGGGGCGGGTGCTGCCGGGGTTCACGGTCGCGGGGCCTTTCGGTTCGAGGGGGGTCCGAGGGGGAGGCGAGGGGTGCGGTGCCCGGGGAGGTCAGCCCGCGGCCTTGCCGCGCACCGGGACCTGGTCGGTGAACTCGGGCTCCCCGGCCAGCAGTTCGCCGACCCGAGCGACGATCGCCTGCGCCGCCCGGCCGGCGAACACCCGGTGGTGGTCCTCCTCGCTGGTCCACCCCTCGACGACGTGGACCCGGTCGGGGTCGGTGGCCGACCGCGAGACGAGGTAGACCAGGCAGTGCTCGTCGGCGCCGGGGCTGCCCTCGTCCAGCCCGGTCAGCAGCAGGTCGACCAGGCGGCCGCCCCGGCCCGGTGCGGCGGTCATGGTGGCGTGGAAGCCGTACGTGACGCTCATCGGATCGGTCCTTCCGGTGGTGGAGTGGGGTGACTCCAGTCAACCGGCCTGACCTGCACAGACGTTAGAACGATGCTCGCCGGTCCTTGCACGATCCTCGCGCCCTCGGGAATCGGGCGCGGGGCGGTGCTGCAATGGGGGCATGTCCCTCGACGAACTCCGCACCCTGGTGGCGCGTCACGCCCGGCCCGACGCGACCACCGCCATCGACGGCGTACTGCTCTCCAGGGTCGACCGGTCGGATCCCCCGGCCCCCGCCATGTCCGGCACCGTCCTCGCGGTGATCGCCCAGGGCGCCAAACGGCTGGCGCTCGGCGACCTGGTCTACGAGTACGGCGCCGGGCAGTACCTGGTCGCCTCCGTCGACCTGCCCGTCACCGGGCAGTTCACCCGGATCGGCCCAGGGCACCCGGCGCTGGGGTTCGGCCTGCTCCTCGAGCCGTCCGCCGTCGCCGAACTCCTGCTGCAGGCCGGGCCCGGTGACCTCCCCCGCGACAGCGGCGCCCCGTCCGGCATCGCCGTCGCCGACGCACCGGCCGACCTGCTCGACGCGGTGGTCCGGCTGGTGCGCCTGCTCGACCGGCCGCGCGACCGGGCGGTGCTCGCGCCGCTGGCCAAACGCGAGATCCTGTGGCGGCTGATCACGGGGGAGCAGGGGGCGACCGTACGCCAGCTGGGTCTGGCCGACAGCGGACTCAGCCACGTCTCCCGGGCCGTGCGGTGGATCCGCGAGCACTACGCCGAGCCCTTCCGGGTCGAGGACGTGGCGCGGCTGTCCGGACTGAGCGTCTCGGCCTTCTACCGCAGCTTCCAGGCGGTGACGGCGATGAGCCCGATCCAGTTCCAGAAGCAGATCCGGCTCCAGGAGGCGCGGCTGCTGCTCGCCACCCATCCGGGCGACGTGACCGGGGTCGGCCGCCGGGTCGGCTACGACAGCGCCTCGCAGTTCAGCCGTGAGTACCGCCGCCAGTTCGGCGAGCCCCCTAGCCGGGACGCGGCCCGGCTGCGGGACGCCGGGCCGGCCCCGGCGGCCGTGCTCCCCTGAGTGCGGCCGGGAGCCGGGGACGGGAGGATCGGGCAAGGGAGCGGGAGGATCGTTCTATCATCGCCGCAGGTCAGAGCGGTTCACTGGAATCACTGGTTCTCCCGTGAAGCACGGCCGTGCAGCACGGACCCCTCATCCCGGAGGATTCCCGATGGACACCGTCCTGATCACCGGCGCCTCGTCCGGCTACGGCCGGCAGACCGCCCTGCACTTCCACGACCGGGGGTGGAAGGTCATCGCCACGATGCGGACCCCGCGCCCGGACCTGTTCCCGGAGTCGGAGCGGCTGCGGGTGCTCGGACTCGACGTGACCCGGCCGGAGAGCATCGCCGCCGCCGTCGAGGCCGCCGGGCCGGTGGACGTCCTGGTCAACAACGCCGGCATCCCCGCGATCGGGGTGTTCGAGGGGACCCCGATGTCCCGGGTGCGGGAGGTCTTCGAGACCAACACCTTCGGCGTGATGGCCACCACCCAGGCGGTCCTGCCCGGGTTCCGTGAGCGCGGCAGCGGCGTGGTGGTCAACGTGACCTCCAGCGTCGTGCTCGGCCACATGCCGCTCTCCGCGCTCTACAAGGCGAGCAAGATGGCCGTCGAAGGGTTCACCGCCTCGCTCGCCCTCGAACTCGCACCCTTCGGCGTCCGGGCGCGGACCGTCCAGCCGGGCGCCTGCCTGACCACCAACTTCGCGCAGCGGGCGACCGGCGGCACCCCGCCGGACGCACTGGTCCCGGCGCCGTACGCGGCCTGGGCCGGGAGGGCGATGGCCGACTTCACGGCGCAGGAGCTGTTCACCACCGAGACGGATGTCGCCGAGGCGGTGTGGTGCGCCGCGCACGACACCACCGGGCAACTGCGCTTCCCGGCCGGGCCCGACGCGCTGTGGCTCGCCCAGGCCAGGTGATACGACGAACGGCCCGGACCAGCGCGGTCCGGGCCGTTCCTGGTGGCAGAACCGTCAGAGCCGCTCGGGGACGGGGTTGCCGACGGCCTCGATGGCGCGGCGCACGGGCACCTTGACCAGCACCGCGAAGCCGATCACGAAGAAGATCAGCAGGGAGATGATCGCCGAGCGGTAGCTGCCGGTGATCTGGTAGGCGAGGCCGAAGACCAGCGGGCCCATCCAGCTGGTGCCGCGGTCGCTGACCTTGTAGACGCTGAAGTACTCCGCCTCCCGCCCGGCCGGGATGAGGTGGGAGAACAGCGAACGGGAGAGCGCCTGGCTGCCGCCGAGCACGAGGCCGATCATGCAGGCCAGGGCGAAGAACCAGGCGGGCTGGTGGGCGGGCATGAAGTACCCGAGCGCCAGCGTGATCACCCAGCCGACCAGCGAGCCCAGCACGGTCCGCTTGGCGCCGTACCGCTGGGCGATCCGCCCGAGCAGCAGCGCGCCGCCGATCGCCACGATCTGGACCATCAGCACGGCGGCGACCAGCGAGGTCTGCCCCATGCCGAGCTCCTCGCTGCCGTAGAGCGAGGCCTGCGAGACGACGGTCTGGATGCCGTCGTTGTAGCAGAGGAAGGCGCCCAGGTAGAGCAGGGTGAGCGGGTACTCGCGCATCCCGCGCAGGGTGCGGGCGAGTTCGCGCAGGCTGCCGGCGGCGGGCCGGTCGGGGGCCGCCGCCGCGCGGCCGGTGACTGCACCGGCCCGGGAGGGCAGGCGCAGCAGCGGGACGATGGTGAACAGCGCCCACCACAGGCCGGCCGAGGCCAGGCAGATGCGCACGGCGGTGCCGGTGGACAGGCCGAGCGCGTCGTGGCCCTCGAACAGCGCGAGGTTGGCGATCAGCAGCAGACCGCCGCCCGCGTAGCCGTAGGCCCAGCCCTTGGAGGAGACGGCGTCGCGCTCGTCGGGGGAGGCCAGGCCCGGGAGGTAGGCATAGGAGAGGGCGACCGAGACCGCGTACGCGATGTTGGCGACCACCAGCAGCCCGCCACCGAGGAGGTAGTGGTCACCGCCGAGGAAGAACATCGCCATCGTGGCGAGCGAGCCGACGTAGGCGAAGCCGCACATCAGCTCCTTGTGGCGCCCGGTGCGGTCCGCGAGCGTCCCGGTCAGCAGCATCACCGCGACCGAGATCAGGACGGAGAAGGAGACCGTGTACGGGAAGAACGAGCCGGCGCGGATCGTCAGACCGAAGGGGTGCACGTCGCCGGACGCGTCGGCGGCGTTCTTGGCCACCGTGGTCAGGTACGGCCCGAGGAACACCGTCAGGACGGTGGCCGAGAAGGCCGCGTTGGCCCAGTCGTTGATGTACCAGCCGAACTGCATCCGGCGCAGGGCACGGCCGTCGTCGGCGGCCGCCGGGCTGTCCGGCAGCTGGTCCGGGAGGGGGTCCGGCAAGGGGGCCGTGGTGTTCATGGGGCTCCTGTCTCCGTGCTGGAGCCGGTGCTGCTGTCGGTCCAGCAGCCGCGCTCGTCCAGGACGTCCCGCAGGACGTCGATGCGATCGGCCATGATGCCATCCACACCCAGGTCGAGCAGAGCCCGGATCCTGGTGGGATCGTCGACGGTCCAGACGTGGACCTGCAGGCCGAGGCGGTGGGCGGCGCGGACGAAGGCCCGGTCGACCACCCGTACACCGTTGTGCCGTTCCGGGACCTGGGCGCACAGGCCCGCGAAGGGCCGCCCCCGGCCCCGGAGCAGCGGCCCGGCCAGCGAGCGCAGCCGCAGCCGGGCCACCTCGCGCGGGCCGAGCGAGGTGGCCAGCCGGGGGCCGGCCGCGGCGCGGACGGCGGCCAGCCGGCTGTCGGAGAAGCCGCCGACGCAGACCCGGTCCCAGGCGTCGGTCCGGCGGACGGCCTCGACCAGCGGCGCGACGGCCGGGGCCGCCTTGACGTCGATGTTGAAGCGCGCGGTGGGGAACGCCCCGAACAGGTCCTCCAGCAGCGGCACCGGCTCGGTCCCGCCGATCCGGGCCTGCCTGACGGTGTCCCACGGCAGCTCGGCCACAGCGCCGCTGCGGTCGGTGACCCGGTCGAGGCGGGAGTCGTGGAAGGCCACCAGCACCCCGTCGCTGGTGGCGTGCACATCCGTCTCCAGGTACCGGTACCCCAGGGCCACGGCGGCCTCGAACGCGGCGAGCGAGTTCTCGGGGTGGCCGAGGTCACCGCCCCGGTGCGCGAAGGCGAGCGGCCCCGGGTGGTCGAGGAAGGGGTGCATGTGGTGCTCCGGAGCTGCTGGGGAGAGGTACTCCTCGGGCCGCGGGGCCCGAGCCGCGCTGCCCGCTCGAACAACGCCCGGGCCGTGCGCGTTACAGTATTGCGCAGGCTGTCAAGCAGTAACGTCCGGAGCGCGTGCCTCAGCGGAGGTGGGGGACCGGCGGGGCGTCGGCGTCGTACCGCAGCGCCCAGGCGCGGCTGCCCGTGAGCACCTTCCCCGGCGCCCACGGCTCGCTCAGCATGCGGGTCACCGTGGCGTGGGTGCTGCTGATGATCTGCGGCGTCGGCCGGTCGAACGGGGAGTCGGGGATCGCGACGGACACCTCGGCACGCAGGACCTTGCGCCCCCACGGCTCCAGGGCGTTGGCGAGAAGCCCGTCGAACTCCATGGTCGCGTACTCCTCGTCGGTGCCGTCGCGGCCCAGCTCGGAGATGTAGCGGTACGTCGGCCCGTCGATCGCGACCCACACACCGAAGGTCACCGTCCGCCCGTCGGTCAGGGTGACCGGGAGCAGGGCGCGGGTGAATGCGCCGATGTTCTCGGTGGAGACCATGAAGTCGGACAGGAACCTGATGCAGGTCTCCTGGGCGTAGGCCGACATCTTGGCGACCGGATCGGGCAGCGAGAGGTTGAACCGGGGATCGCCGGCGGACAGCGTGCCGTCGCAGCACGTGCACGCGGGTGCGGGCGGAGCGGCCGCGCCACCCGTCCCGGAACCCTTGTCTCTGCCTCGCCACCAAGCCATGGTCGGAGAGTCAACCACATGATGACGGAGCCACAGCTCTCCACGTCGGCCTCGACCCGTCGCGCTGCCCTCGTGGTCGGGCCCGGCCGGCCACCCGCACGGCGCGGGCCCCATCTCGCCCGCCGGACGGCGCGACCGCAACTCGACCTCGCCGCACGCCACTCCGAAGCCCGCGGTCGCGTGGCGGCCCCGGTCGCGCCCGGCGGGGCGGGACTTCGTCCGGTGAGGATGGGCCGAGTGCGCTCGGCCGACCGGTCGGCCGACCGGTGGTCAGGGCGTGGCCGGGCAACGGGATTGCTTCCTTCGGAGGCCACCCCGTATCGAATGGCGCATGACCCCGGCCACCCGCACCACCGCCGTGCCGGTGCCCGGCCTGACCACCGTCAAGAGCATCATCGCCGGCGCCTCCCGCGCCTTGGCGCTGCTCGCCGACGGAACCGTGATGTCCTGGGGCCTGAACGACAAGGGCCAGCTCGGAGGGGTCTCGCAGACCGCGGCCGGCTGCAACCACAGCCTGGCCGTGACCGACAGTGACAACCGCCTCAAGGCCTGGGGGCATAACACCTCCGGGCAGCTCGGCAACGGCACCACCGAGGACAGCAGCAAGCCGGTCACCACGCTCACCGCGCCGACCGGCGTCGACAAGATCGCCGCACCGGTGGGCGGTGACTTCAGCCTGGCCACCTGACCGCCAATTGACCGCCGGGCCCCGACCGGCCCGCCCCCGCCCCCGCCCCGGCCGTGCCGG
>NZ_JAIZ01000294.1:26726-28344 GCF_000710465.2 Kitasatospora sp. MBT63
GGCGCTTTCCGGTCGAATGTCATGTCCGTTCATCGAACGTCCACATAGGGTTGGTGAGATCGACATGTCCACTTCATGTCGCCGAGTGCGAGGGAGTCCCCTCTTGACCATCCAGTCCTGGCGCCGGGCAGGCGCGCGGATCCTGTCGACGCTGATGTCCGTGGTGTGCGCGCTCGTCGGCGTCGCCACCCTCGGTACGGCCCCGGCGGCCGCGGCCGACCAGCGGCACCCGGTCTATGCCATCGCCCACCGGGTCGACACCCTGGACGGCGTCGACGCGGCGCTCGGCCACGGCGCCAACGGCATCGAGATCGACATCTGCGCCTGGTGGAACCCGAACGAGTGGCGCGCGTACCACGACTGTTCCTCGGCCGGGGACAACCGGCTCGGCCCCGGCTTCGACAGCATGATCGACCGGATCGTCGCCAACGCCAACGCGGGACGCCGGCCGGCGCTCGTCTGGCTCGACATCAAGGACCCCAACTACTGCGGGGAGCAGCAGAATCGAGGCTGCAGCGTCGCCGGACTGCGCGACAAGGCGCAGCGGCTCACGGCCGCCGGGATCCAGGTGCTCTACGGTTTCTACGAGTACCACGGCGGCAGCACCCCGGACGTCGGCGGCCGGGGCTGGCAGAGCCTCGAAGGCAGGCTCGGCCCGCTGGAGGGCATCACCACGACCGGGACCCGCGACCAGGCCCGCAACGCCTTCGACCGGTCCGGCTCCGGATTCCCCGACGGCCACCGGGCGATGGACTACGGCGACAGCGACATCACCAAGGGGTTCGGCAACTGCACCGAGGCCACCTACAACACCTGCGCGGAGCTGAAGAAGGGCGCCGCGGACCGCGCCGCGGGGCAGCTCGCGGCCACGCTGTCCTGGACGACCACGTACAACGACCCCTGGTACGTCGACAAGTTGCTGGGCGACGCGCGGGTGGACGGCATCATCGCGGGCTACGGCGCCTTCACCGGGGTGCGCGAGTACGACAACAGCTGGCAGTGCGCCAACGCCGTCAACCTGGTCCGCGACTGGGTCAACCGCCACAGCGGCACCCACCGGATGGCCACCGCGGGCGACCGACTGTTCCGGTAGCGGACCCCCGGGGCGCCGGCACCCGGCCCGGCGGGCGATACGCGGCCGCTACCACCGTCCGCTACGCTCTCGAACTCCCGTCCGGGCACCAGCCCTTGCGGACCGAACGAGAGTGGAGCGCAGCACCGGATGCACCAGCGAAGCAAGCGAGCCGTCGCCCGGGCCGGAGTGCTGGCCCTGGTGGCCGGCGGCACCGCGATAGCCCTGCCGGCGACCGCCCAGGCCGCCTCGTACAACGGGGCCTGCGGCTCCGGCTACAGCACCATCGACCACCGGGACCTCAACTCCGGCGGCACGGTCTGGCTGACCTACAGCCGTTCCACCGGCAAGAACTGCGTGGTGACGGTCCGCAACAACGCGGGCCCCGCGCTGCAGATGCTCGCCGGGCTGAAGAAGTCGAGCGCCTCCGGCTGGGCGGCGCTCGACGAGAACTACTACACCAGCTACGCAGGCCCGGTGTACCTCTACGCGCCGAACTCCTGCATCGACTGGGAGGGCGGCATCGGCGAGAACGTCAGCGGCGGG
>NZ_JAIZ01000294.1:28450-33888 GCF_000710465.2 Kitasatospora sp. MBT63
GCCCGTGGCCGATGACCGGCCGCGGGCCTCCGGCGTCGGTGCCGGGGGCGTACCGTGGTGGTCCGGGCGGCGGGGCAGGGGTGGGGCATGGCGACACAACGGACCGGCGCGGTGGCGGCGGCGGACGGAGCGGGCCTGCTGGCGAAGCTGCGCGCCCGGCTGCTGGCCGAGATCAACGCGACCGTGCACGGACCCGATCTGCACCTGGAACGCTACGACCGGCCGGCCGGTGACCCGGGCCTGTTCGGCCCGGACAGCGTGGTGTGGCGGGTGCACGGCCACCCGGCCGGCATGCTGGTCGGCGGCTTCGCGGCGCTGCTGCTGCAGTCCCTGCACCCGCTGGCGATGGCCGCCGTCGACGCCCACTCCGACTTCCGGGCCGACCCGACCGGGCGGCTCAACCGGACGGCCCGGTTCGTCACCACCACGACGCTCGGCTCGACGGCCGCCGCCGATGCGGCGATCGAGGCCGTGCGCAGGATCCACCCGCACATCCACGGCACCGCACCGGACGGCCGCCCCTACCGAGCCGACGACCCGGCGCTGCTCACCTGGGTGCACACCGCCGAGGTGTACTGCTTCCTGACCGGGTACCAGACCCTGGCCACCACGCCCGTGACCGCCGCCGAGGCCGACGACTACTACGCGCAGGCGGCGCTGGTCGCCGAACGGCTGGGCGCCGCCGGGGTGCCGCGCTCCCGCGCCGAGGTGGCGGCCTACCTGGCCCGGACGCGGCCCGAACTGCGGGTGACGCCACCCGCCCTTGAGGTGCTGCGGCTGCTGCGCGGCTTCGGCCGCAGCCGCCGCGAGCGGACCGCCGTCCGGCTCCTGACCAACGCCTCGCTCGGCCTGCTGCCCGACTGGGCCAGGGACGAACTCGGCGTCCACCGGCCCGGGGTGGTCCGCACGGCCTGGGACCTGCCGGTGGCACGGACCGGCGGCCGGATCATGGTCTGGGCCTGCGGACCGTCCCCGATCCGGGCCGCCGCCCAGGCCAGGGCCACTGCTGCGGCGGCCCCGGACACCACCGGCGGGCCGCGGGGTACCGCGTAGGCGGCTGCTCCCTCCGCCGCCCCCGGCCGTGCCCGGCGCACGGGATCGTTGCAGGCCGGCACCCCGCGCCCCCTGCGCCCGGTGCGGCGCCCGAGATGCGGATCCCGCTCCGCGCTGTCGGTGCGTCCGCGTACTGTGGTGCCCGCCGGGTACGGGGTGACCGGCCGAGGGGAGGGGAGCGGGTGCGCAGGGTCCCGCCGGAGATGTTCCGGTTCACGACCGGGGAGAGGGCCGAGCTCTACGGCGCCGCCCTACAAGCGTTCGGGGCGGCCAACGAGCGGCTGGAGACCGCCCTCGGGCTCGACGAGGTCCGCGCCCGGCTGCGCGCCGTCGGCTGGCTCGACGCCGTCGACGACGACGAGTTGCACGACGCACTGCGCCAACTGCGCTCCTGGGGCTTGCTCGACGTCGTCCAGAACCATGCGGAGAACTACCGCACGGCCGAGGAGTACGAGCGCCGCAACCTCCAGTACTCCCTGACCCGGCGCGGTGAGGCCGCGCTCGCCGCGGTCGAGCAGGCCCTCGCCGTGCTCGCCGCGACCGGCGCACTGCAGACCGCCGTCCTGGAGGCCGTCACCGACCGGCTCGACGAGCTGTACACGCTGCTCGGCGACGCCAGCACCTCCGACCGCCGGGTCTTCACCACCCTGCACGAGCTGGAGGGCCACCTGGAGGCGCTGCTGGCCAACACCAAGGCTTTCAACGGCGAGTTGCAGCGCCTGCTGCGCGCCGAGGGCGCGGACCTGGCGACCTTCCGGGAGGTCAAGGCCGCAACGGTCGCCTACCTCCAGGAGTTCCTGCGCAACCTCGACCAGCGCGGCCAGGCGGTCGCCTCGGCGGTCCGGCGGGTCGAGGAGCGCGGCCTCGACCTGCTGCACCGGCGCGCGCTGAACGGCGCGGAGCTGCCCCCGGCCGCCGACGGGGATCCGGCACCGGCGTGGCTGGAGCGGCGCCGGGCGCGCTGGGACGGCCTCCGGGCCTGGTTCCTGCCGGCCGACGGCACCCGGCCGCGGGTGGAACAGCTGCACGACGTCGCCCGACGGGCCATCGTGACGCTCCTCCAGGTCCTCGACCGGATCACCGACTCGCGGCGGCGGTCCTCCAGCGCCGCGCAGGACTTCCGCGAACTGGCCCGCTGGTTCGCCGCCGCCCCCACCGAGGACGACCTGCACCACCTGTGGTCGGCCGCCTTCGGACTCGGCCCGGCCCGCCACGCCCACCTCGCCCACCCCGACCCCGAACTGGTGCCCTCCTCCCACAGCTGGGCCGAGGCCCCACCCGTCGAGGTGTCCGCCCTGCTGCGCACCAGCGGCCGTACCGAGCGCTTCACCCGCACCGGCCGGGTGCGCGACATCGGGCAGGTCAAGGCCGACCGGGCCGAACGCGCCCGCAAGGAGCGCGCCGAACTCGAAGCGGCCTGGGACATCCTGGGCACCGACGGCCCGGTCCGGCTGTCCGCCTTCGGCCGGCTGGACCACACCGTCTTCGAGCGGCTGCTCGACCTGCTCGGCCGGGCGCTGGCCGTCCGCCCGGACAGCGCCGGTGCACGTCGGGCGGTCACCTCCGACGGCCGCGTCGAGATCGTCCTGCGGCCCGGCGACGGCGGACGGGCCCTGCTGAGCACCCCCCGCGGCCGGCTGGAAGGCCCCGACCACCTGGTGGAGATCCGCAGCCCCGGCGGCCGGTCCGCCCCGGTGCGGGAGGCCGCCGGATGAGCACGCTCGCCAACCAGCTGGTCCTCGCCGAGCGGGAGGACATCGCCCGGGGCGTCCGACTGCTCCTCGGCCGGCCCCTGATCACCGAACGCGGCGATGCGTCGGCCTTCGAACTGATCCGCCGCAGGCAGGATCCGCTGACCAAGTGGTTCGACTACCACTGCGGCTGGCAGCTGGTGGTCGAGCCACGGCTGGGCTACGCCCGGCTGCTCAAGATCCGGACCGCTCCCGACGCCTCCCGCCCGGCCCGCCGGCCGCGCTCGGGCCGGGCGCCGTTCGACCGCCGCCGCTACACCCTGCTGTGCGTCGCCGCGGCCGAGCTGCTGTCCGTCCCCGTCACCACCGTCGGCCTGCTCGCCGACCGCGTCGTCCAGGCCTGCGCCACCGACGCGGCCCTACCGCCCTTCGACACCGCGAACCGGGCCGAACGGATGGCCTTCGTGGACGTCCTCAAGCTGCTGGAGACCTACGGCGCGCTGCTCACCGTCGACGGTGTCACGGAGAGCTTCGCCGAGTCCTCCGACGCCAAGGTCCTCTACCGGGTGGACGCCACCGTGCTGATCCGCCTGCTCGCCGCGCCGGTCGGCCCCTCCAGGCTGGCCGTACCGGCCGAGGAGATACCGCCGCGGTTCGCCGAACTCCTCCGCGAGACCGTGCGCGAGCAGAGGTACGGCGGCGCCGACGCCTCCGAGACCCAGCGCAACCTCAGGCTCCGGCACTCGGTGCTGCGGCGGCTCTTCGACGACCCGGTGCTCCACAACGACGAGCTCTCCACCGAGGAACTGGCCTACCTCTCCTCGCCCACCGGACGCCAGATCGTCCGGCGCGCGGCCGAGCAGGGCGGGTTCGTCCTGGAGGAACGGGCCGACGGGCTGCTGCTCGTCGACCCGGACGGCATCGCCACGGACAGCCGGTTCCCCGACGACTCCGCCACCGCCCGGGTCGCGGCGCTGCTGCTGCTCGAACCGCTGACGGCCGCCACCGGCGGGCTGACCCCGGAACAGCTCACCGCCGAGGCGCACCACCTGCTGCGGCGCTTCCCGCAGTGGGCGAAGGGCTACCAGTCCCAGGACGGCGCCGGGCGGCTGGCGGCGGACGCCGTCCGGGTCCTCACCGACTTCGGCCTGGCCCGCCGGGCGGGCGACCGGACGCTCCCGCGGCCCGCGGCCCTGCGCTACCGGGCCGCGGTCGCCGACACCGCCGCCGACACCCCGGCCCCCAGCACGGAGGACCCCACCCGATGACCGTGACGCACCTCCCGCAGCCGTCCGCGGCCCGGACGACGGACCCGGGCCCCGGGCCGGTGCCGCGGTGGCAGCCCGCCCGGGCCGGCATCCTCAACGTCTGGCGCTACTACGACGAGACGTTCACCTTCCACCAGGGCCGCCTGCTGCTGAGGGGCCAGAACGGCACCGGCAAGTCCAAGGCGCTGGAGGTGCTGCTGCCCTTCCTCCTCGACGCCAGCCTGCGCCCGAACCGGCTGTCCACCTTCGGCGGCTCCGAACGCACCATGCACTGGAACCTGATGGGGGAGGGCGCCTCCGGCAAGACCCGGGTCGGCTACGTCTGGCTGGAGTTCGTCGACGCCCGCGGCGCCCTCCCGGCCTGGTTCACCTGCGGCGCACGGCTCCAGGCGAGCATCCACACCAGCGGCGTCACTGCCGACTTCTTCACCACCACCGCGCGGATCGACCGCCCCGGCGGGCTCGCCCTCGCCGGCGGCTCCGGCCAGCCGCTGACCCGCGCCGCACTCGCCGAGGCCCTCCAGGGCCGCGGCGAAGTGCACGCCTCGGCCGCCGACCACCGCGGCGCGGTCCGCACCACCCTCTTCCCCGGGCTCAGCGAGCAGCGTTACGACGCCCTGATCACCGTCCTGCTGCAACTGCGCACCCCGAAGCTCTCCGAACGGCTCGACCCGTCCCTGCTGTCCTCGCTGCTCTCGCGGGCGCTGCCCCCGCTCGGCCAGGGCGAGATCACCGAACTCGCCGAAGGCTTCGAACGGCTCGACCGGCAGCGCGAGCACCTGCGCACCCTGGACGAGGAGGTCACCGCGGCCACCACCGTCGCGGCCCAGCAACGCGGCTACGCCCAGCGGGTCCTGCGGGCCGGCGCGGCCGCGCTGATCTCCGCCACCACCGAGTTGGACAACCTCACCCGGGTCGCCCGCGAGAGCGACCGGCAGCACACCGAGGCACTCGCCGAACGCGAGCGGCACACCCTCGCCAACGAGCGACTCGAGCACACCGCCCAGGAGACCGAAGGCGCCGTCGAGGGACTGCTGGACTCGGAGATCCACCGGCAGGGCCAGGAACTCGACCAGCTCCGCCGCCGCACCGACGGCGCCGAGGAGACCGCCGCCCGGCTGCGCGCCGCCGCCGGCCGCCGGACCGGGACCGCCGCCGACGACGCCGAACGGGCCGAGCAGGCACGGCTGCTGGCGGAGCGCCGGGCCGAGCACACCCGCGCCGCCGAGGAGGAGGCCCGCGGCGTGGCGCGCCGGGCGGCGTTGGAGTCCCTCTGCACCGAGATCCGCACGATGCTCGACACCGCGCCCGGCCCGTCCGCGGAGGCGGCGGAGCAGGCGTCCGCCGCCCGCCGCCTGCTGCGCGGCGCGGTCACCTCCCGGCACGGCCAGATCACCGAGGTCCGCGCCGCCGTCGACGTCCGGGA
>NZ_JAIZ01000294.1:34020-68981 GCF_000710465.2 Kitasatospora sp. MBT63
CCGCGAGGGGCTGGCCGACGCCGTCGTGCGGCGCGACCGCAGCGCCCGGCACCACGAGTCCGCGGTCGACGCCCTCGCCGACCGGCTGCACCGGTGGGCGACCGCCGACTGCGCCGAACTCCGCATCGCCGACCCCGAGGAGCTCGCCTCCCGGGCCGCCGCCGAGACCGACGTGCTCGCCCTGGTCGAGAGCGCCGCCCGCGCCGCCGAGAGCGACATCACGGCCGCCGAGACCACCGCCCGGGCCGCCCGGGCCGCCGCCCGCGCCCGGCGTGCGCAGACCGCCGCCGAACTGGACGACGCCGCCGCCGGAGCCGGTGCCCCACCGGCGCCGCCCCGCACCCGCACCGCGGATCGGTCGGCCATGCCGGGTGCACCGCTGTGGCAGCTGCTGGCCTTCCGCCCGGACGTGCCGGCCGCCGACCAGGCCGGCATCGAAGCGGCCCTGGAGGCGGCCGGACTGCTGGACGCGTGGCTCACCCCCGACGGCGGCCTCGCCGTCCCCGGCCACGACACGCTCGCCGACCCGGCATCGGCCACCCCTGCCCCCGGCCGCTCGCTGCTGGACGTCCTGCAGCCCGAACCCGACGGTCCCGTCCCGGCCGACCTGGTCCGGCGGCTGCTCGCCGGCATCGCGTACGGCCCAACCCTCCCCGCGGGCCACCCGGCCGCCGTCGCGGCGGACGGCGGCTGGCGGCTCGCCACGGCCACCGGCAGTTGGACCAAGGACGAGTCCGGCCACATCGGCGCCGTCGCCCGGGCCCGGGCCAGGCAGCGCCGGATCACCGAACTCACCGCCCGGCTGGCCGAGGTGAGCGCCGAGGTTGCCGCGGCCGACGAGCAGCTGCGCGCCCTCGCCGGCCGCCGGCAGCGCCTGGGCGCCGACCTCGCGGCCCGGCCGCACCACCGGGAGGTGGAGCAGCACCGGCGCGCCCGGGAGCGTTCGGAGTCCGAGGTGGGAGCCCGCGAGGACGCCGTCCGCGAGGCCGTCGGACGGCTCGCCCGGCGCGAGGAGGCGGTCGACGGCGCGTCCCGCAGGCTCGCCGTCACCGCCGCCGAACACGGCCTGCCGGCCGAGCGGGCCGCCCTGGCGTCCGCCGCCGCCGCCGTCGACGCGCTGCGCGACCACGCCGACATTTGGCTGGACTCCCGGCTCGCCTCGCTGGCGGCCCGCCAGGCCTGGGACGCCGCCCGCGCCCGGGCCGAGGACTCCCGGGCCGTGGCCGAGGACGGCGAGGCCGAGGCGGACCAGGCCGAGGCCGTCGCCCGGAGCCTGCGCGCGGCGCTCGCCGCGGTCGAGAGCACCATCGGTGCGGACTACCGCGAGGTGGCCGCCCGGATCAGCGGCCTGCGCACGTCGCTGCGCCGGACCCGCGCCGCGCTCGCGGACGGAACCAGGGCCTTGATCGCCCTGGAAGGCCGGATCGGCTCACTGGGCACGGCCACCGCCCAGGACGCGGAACGCCGGGACGAGGCGGTGGCCGGGCGCAACGACGCCGCCCGGCGGTTCCGGCGCCTGTGCGCGCTCGGCTTCCCCGAGGACGCCGGCCGCCCGCTCGCCCTCACCGCCGAGGACGGCACCCGCGCCACCCTCGAAGCGGCCCGCGAGACCGCCGCCGGCTGGCCGAACCTCCCGCACGGCCCGCGCAATCTCGGCGACGCGCTCAACCGCCTGGCCGAGGCCGTCCACCGGGCCCGCCAGAGCCTCAGCGCCCGCGCCGACCTCGAACTGGAGGCCGACGAGGACATCCACGTCCTGACCGCCACCGTCGACGGTGTCCGCACCGGCGCCGCGGGCCTGCTCACCGCCCTTACCGAGGACCGGGACCGCAGCCGCGAGGACATCACCGCCGCCGAACGCGACCTCTTCGACCAGACCCTCACCGGTGACATCCGGCGCCACCTGGCGTCCCGCATCCGCCAGTCCGGTGAGCTGGTCGAGCGGATGAACGGCCATCTCGAACGGGTCCGCACCGCCTCCCGGGTCGCCGTCCGCCTGGTCTGGCAGATCCACCCCGACCTTCCCGCCGGCACCAGGACGGCCCGTGAACTCCTGCTCAAGGATCCGGCCAGGATCACCGAGGCCGACCGCGAGGCGCTGCACGCCTTCTTCCGCGGCCGGATCGAGGAGGCCAGGACCCGCAACACGGCGGCCACCTGGGAGGAGCAGCTGGCCGAGGTGCTCGACTACACGGCCTGGCACCAGTTCGTCGTCAAGCTGGACCGGGCCAACGGCGCCGGCTGGCAGCTGCTCACCAAGAAGCTGCACGGCGCGCTCTCCGGCGGCGAGAAGGCCATCGCGCTCCACCTGCCGCTGTTCGCCGCCGTCGCCGCCCACTACGAGGCGGTCCCGGAGTCCCCGCGGCTGATCCTGCTCGACGAGGTCTTCGTCGGCGTCGACACGGTCAACCGCGGCCAGGTCTTCGGCCTGCTGGCGGCGCTCGACCTCGACCTGGTGCTCACCTCCGACCACGAGTGGGGCACCTACCGGGAACTCCCCGGCATCGCCGTCCACCAGCTGATCACCGGGACCGACGGCGACGACGCCGTCACCAGCGCCCGGTTCACCTGGACCGGCGCCGACCTGGTGCCGGACGAGGACGTCCCGGGCCCCGCGGCGGTGGGATGACCGGCCGCCACCCGCTCGACCTCCCGGCGCTGCGGCCGCTGTGGCGGGCCGTCCACGACCGCCTCTCGGCCGGGCGGCCGGTCGGCCGGATACGGGTCGGGCCGCTCGACGAGGCCGGCCGCGAGGCCCTGGCCGACCTCCTCGGGCTCGACCGGCTCCCCGGAGCCGAGCCGACGATCCCCCTGGCGAGGCTGGAGACCGCGGTGGCGGACGCCTGCGGCCGGCCGGTCCGGGAGGTGGTGGCCGCCATCCTCGGGCCGGTCGGCGACCGGGCCGCCGACCGCGAACGCGAGGCGGGCCGCCGCGCCGCGGTCTGGGACTGGCTGGCCGGCCACGAGGTGGTCACGGCGCAGCCCGTGCTGCTGGAGTGGGCGGCCCAGCTGCGAGGGCACGGCCTGATCGACGGCTCACCCGAGCGGACCCGCGGTCTGCTGACCGCCGCGCTGACCGTCCTGGCGGCGGTCCCGGCCGACGGCGAACCGCTCCCGGTCCTCGCCGCCCGGCTGCTCGACGGCGACTCCCACGCCCTCGACGACGGGACCAGGCTGTCCTCCCTGGTGCTGCGGGCGCTGGCCGTGCTGTACGGCACCGGCGTGCCCGAGGACGCCGCCGCCCGGCGCGCGCTCTGGAGCCGGGCCGGCGTCACCGACGACGAACTCTCCGCCACGGTGCTCGCCGCCGGCCTCCGGCTGCCCGGCGACGGGCCGCTCGCGCGGACCGCCCGGATCTGCGCCGAAGCCGGACACCCCGTCAGCCTGACCCTCGCCCAACTGCGCTCGCCCGGGCCGCTCGGCGGCCTCGGCGGGCCGGTGCACCTCACCGAGAATCCCAGCGTGCTCGCCCTCGCGCTGCGCCGCTTCGGCCCGTCCTGCCCGCCGGTGGTCTGCACCTCCGGCTGGCCCAACACCGCCGTCGTCCACCTGCTGCACCTGCTCGCCGACCGCGGCGCGGCGCTGCGCCACCACGGTGACTTCGACGGCGAGGGCATCCGGATCGCCGCCCACGTCCTGGCCCGGACCGGCGCGGCCCCCTGGCGGATGACCGCCGCCGACTACCGGGCGGCCGTGACCCGGGTCCCCGCCGGCCCCGACCCCGGGCGCCTCACCCCCGCCCCGTGGGACCGGGACCTGGTCGACGCGATGGCCGAACTGCGCACCGCGGTGGTCGAGGAGGTGGTCGCCGACGAGCTGATGGCGGACCTGGCGCGCCAGGTCCGCCCACGGTGAGGGTCCGTACCGCGCAGGGGTCAGCGCAGCCCGGCGAAGAGGTCGTTCTCCGGCGTCGTGGCGCCGGTGGTGTCCCGGACCCGGACGAAGGTCTCCACGCCCATCAGCTCGGTGAACCGCTCCTTGCCCATCTTGAGGAAGAAGATGTTCTCGCCCTGGCTGGCGTGCGCGGCCAGCGCGTCGAACTTCTGGCCGCCGAACGCGGTGGTGTCCACCCAGGTGGTGATCTCCTCGTCGGGGAGGCCGATCTCGGCCAGCGCGGCGGTCTCCGCCGGGTCCGGCTCCGGCCGGCCCTCGCCGAACTCCTGCATGACCTCACCGAAGCGCTGCATCATCGAGCGCGGCGCGGTCGTCCAGTACACCTTCGGCGTCAGATCGGTCAGCTCGAGCGCCGCCATGGTGATGCGGTTCGCCTGGATGTGGTCGGGGTGGCCGTAGAACCCGTTCTCGTCGTACGTCACGACCACGTCGGGCCGGTGACGCCGCATCAGTTCGGCCAGCCGGGCGGCGCCCTCCGCCACGGGCGTCCGCCAGAACGACCCGGGGGCGTCGTTGGCCGCCCAGCCCATCATCCCGGAGTCGGCGTACTCCAACAGCTCCAGGTGATCGACCTTCAGGATCTCGCAGCTCGCCTCGAGTTCCTCGCGACGCATCGCGACGACGGCCGCCGGATCGTGCGCGGGCTCGCCCGGCTTGACGCCCCCCGGTCCGTCGCCGCAGCCGCCGTCGGTACACGTGACCAGGACCGTGCGGATGCCCTCGGCCGCGTACCGCGCCAGGACGCCCCCGGTCCCGGTGGCCTCGTCGTCGGGGTGCGCGTGTACCGCCATCAGCGTCAGGGGCCGTTCAACCATGAAATCCATCCTCGGGTTCGACATGTGCTCGGGCCACAGTCTGCGGCAGCCGGGCCGGCGGCCGCCCCGAATCCCGGGCGCCCTCGCCGTAGTTCTGCGTTCCGGGCACCTGAACCACCGGGGACGGAGGAAGATTCCCGGCCCCGCGCGCGTCCGCGCGCTACGCGCAGGCCGGGCACAGCCCCCGGTAGGTGACCTCGACCCCGGAGAGGGTGAAGCCGAAGCGCTCCTCGGCCGGGAGGTCGGCCAGCGGGCTGCCGGTGGGGTGGACGTCGCGGATGGTGCCGCAGCCGGAGCAGACCAGGTGCTGGTGCGGGTGGTGCGCGTTGGGGTCGTAGCGGCGGGCGCGGCCGTCGGTGGAGACCTCCATGACCTCGCCGAGGGAGACCAGTTCGCCGAGGGTGTTGTAGACGGTCGCCCGGGAGATCTCCGGCAGCCGCTGGGCCGCGCGGGCGTGCACCTCGTCGGCGGTGAGGTGGACGTGGTCGCCGTCGAGGACCTCCGCTACGACACGCCGCTGGGAGGTCATCCGCCAGCCGCGTTCGCGCAGTCGCGCCAGTAGGTCACTCATATCGCTTCACCTATTCAGGATCATGGGGGTGTCCGGAGTTTATCAGCGGGTGTCTCGGGTCCGATCGGATGTGAGTCTGGTGTCCTTCTTGACTTGGATCCTGTCCATCGTAGGATCGGTTCCGGTGATAGCCAAGGGACGGGTTGACCCCGGAACGGTAGGAGAGAGCGACGTGACGGCCACCGCCGAGGAGCGTTGCGGTGCCGGCCTTCGGGTGACGGGTACCCGTGTCGCGCTGCCCGGAGCCGTCCGTGACGGCGGCCGCGCCGGCTCCGCCGGACCGATCCCGCCGGCCGCCCGGCCCGGTTCGAGGGGAGCGCCGGGGCCGGCTGTGCCGTACCCGCCGGCGCCGGTGTCCGGGCCCACCACCAGCACTTCCTTAGCATCGTGATCCGCCAGGTCCGGAAGGATTCCCATGTCTGAGAACCATGACGCAATCGTCACCGAGGCGAAGTCGGAGGGCGCGGGCGGCTGTCCCGTCGTGCACGGGCGGGCCCCGCACCCGACCCAGGGCGGCGGCAACCGCCAGTGGTGGCCGGAGCGCCTCAATCTGAAGATCCTTGCCAAGAACCCGGCGGTGGCCAACCCGCTCGGCGGGGAGTTCGACTATGCCGCGGCGTTCAACACCCTCGACCTCGCGGCGGTGAAGCAGGACATCGCCGAGGCCCTGACCACCTCGCAGGACTGGTGGCCGGCCGACTTCGGGCACTACGGCCCGTTCATGATCCGGATGGCCTGGCACAGCGCCGGCACCTACCGGATCAGCGACGGCCGCGGCGGCGCCGGCGCCGGCCAGCAGCGCTTCGCCCCGCTGAACAGCTGGCCGGACAACGGCAACCTGGACAAGGCCCGCCGCCTGCTGTGGCCGGTCAAGAAGAAGTACGGCCAGAACCTCTCCTGGGCCGACCTGATGATCCTGGCCGGCAACGTCGCCCTGGAGTCGATGGGCTTCGAGACCTTCGGCTTCGGCGGCGGCCGGGCCGACGTCTGGGAGCCCGACGAGGACGTTTACTGGGGCCCCGAGACCACCTGGCTCGGCGACGAGCGCTACACCGGCGACCGTGAGCTGGAGAACCCGCTCGGCGCGGTCCAGATGGGCCTGATCTACGTCAACCCGGAGGGCCCGAACGGCACCCCGGACCCGATCGCCGCGGCCCGCGACATCCGCGAGACCTTCCGCCGGATGGCGATGAACGACGAGGAGACGGTGGCCCTGATCGCGGGCGGCCACACCTTCGGCAAGACCCACGGTGCGGGCCCGGCCGACGCCGTCGGCGCCGACCCCGAGGCCGCCCCGCTGGAGCAGCAGGGCCTCGGCTGGAAGAACTCCTTCGGTACCGGCAAGGGCGGCGACGCGATCACCAGCGGCCTCGAGGGCATCTGGACCAACACGCCGATCACCTGGGACAACAGCTTCTTCGAGATCCTGTTCGGCTACGAGTGGGAGCTGTTCCAGAGCCCCGCCGGCGCCAACCAGTGGCGGCCGAAGAACGGCGCGGGCGCCGGCACCGTCCCCGACGCCCACGACGCGGCGAAGACCCACGCCCCGACCATGCTCACCACCGACCTGTCGCTGCGCTTCGACCCGGCGTACGAGCAGATCTCGCGGCGCTTCCTGGCGGACCCCGCCGCGTTCGCCGACGCCTTCGCCCGCGCCTGGTTCAAGCTGACCCACCGCGACATGGGCCCGGTCGTGCGCTACCTCGGCCCGGAGGTCCCGTCCGAGACGCTGCTGTGGCAGGACCCGCTGCCCGCCGCGGCCGGCGAGCCGGTCGGCGCCTCCGAGATCGCCGACCTCAAGGCCCGGATCCTCGCCTCCGGCCTGTCGGTGTCCGAGCTGGTCTCCACCGCGTGGGCCGCTGCCTCCTCGTTCCGCGGCAGCGACAAGCGCGGCGGCGCCAACGGTGCGCGCATCCGCCTGCAGCCGCAGGCCGGCTGGGAGGTCAACGAGCCCGACCGGCTGGCCGCCGTGCTGCGCACCCTGGAGGGCGTCCAGCAGGAGTTCAACGCCGCCGGCGGCCGTCAGGTCTCGCTGGCCGACCTGATCGTGCTGGCCGGCGGCACCGCCGTCGAGAAGGCCGCCAAGGACGCCGGATTCGACGTCGAGGTGCCCTTCGCACCGGGGCGCACCGACGCCTCGCAGGAGCAGACCGACGTGGAGTCGTTCGCGGCGCTGGAGCCGGCCGCGGACGGGTTCCGCAACTACCTCGGCAAGGGCAGCCGGCTGCCGGCCGAGTACCTGCTGATCGACCGGGCCAACCTGCTGAACCTGAGCGCCCCCGAGCTGACGGTCCTGGTCGGCGGCCTGCGGGTGCTGGGCGCCAACCACCAGCAGTCGCAGCTCGGCGTCCTGACCGCCACCCCCGGGTCGCTGACCAACGACTTCTTCGTCAACCTGCTCGACCTGGGCACGACCTGGAGCGCGACCTCCGGGGACGCCAACACGTTCGAGGGCCGCGACGCGGCCACGGGCGAGGTCCGGTGGACCGGCAGCCGGGCCGACCTGGTGTTCGGTTCCAACTCCGAGCTGCGGGCGCTCGCGGAGGTCTACGCGAGCGACGACGCGAAGGAGAAGTTCGTGGCGGACTTCGTCGCGGCCTGGGCCAAGGTGATGGACCTGGACCGGTTCGACCTGGTCTGATCCCGTCCACGGCGTCCGGGCCGGTCCGCACGGACCGGCCCGGACGGCCGCCGTTTCCCGCCACCGGGGCCCTCAGCGCGGCTCCTCGCGCCGCCCGGCGGGCTCCTGGCCGAGCAGGGCCGCGACGGTGTCGCGCGGGCTCCGGTTGCGGCCCGCCTTCGGCACCAGCCGGGCCGGGTCGGCCGAGTCGCGGACGAAGGCGTGCAGCCGTTCCCGGTGGGCGGCCAGCACGAGGTCGGTCCGCTCCCCGGCGATCTCCGCCGAACCGTCGGTCGTGTAGTGGACGGCGGTCAGCAGCGCGGAGCGCTCGGCCGCGGCGAGGACGGCGTCGGCGTCGAGCGCCGCGTCGGACGGCGCCCAGGGCCCCTGCGGCAGCCAATCGGCGACGATCCGCAGCGTCTCCTCCAGGGTGCGCAGCGACAGTTCGTGGACCCCGAGCGCGTCGATCCGCACCATCAGGCAGATCCGCTCCGGCTGGGGCAGGACGAGGACGCGCCACGGCTCGCCCGGCCGGGCGCCGGTGATCCGCGCGTCCAGCACCATCCGGGCCCGCCGCTGGAAGGTCACGGCGATGCCGAGGTCGCCGCGGACCTGGATCTGGTCCGCGCCGGAGCCGGGCACCAGGAGCTGCCGGGCGGCGAGCGAGCGGACCGCCTCGGCCAGCACCTCGTCCGCGGGGCGGGCCTCCAGGAAGTCCACCACCGCGTCCACCACGGTCAGTTCGGCGCTGGTGTAGGCGCCGAGCGGGACCGCTCCGGTGTGCACCAGGCCCACCACCGCCGTGACCAGTCCCTCCGGGACCGAGACGGATCCCGCCTGCGGCTCGTGGCCGTCGCTCTCGGTCACCGGTCCTCCCGGGTCGGGCGCGTCCCGGGCGGCGGCTGCTCGCCGGGGGTGAACAGGATCCGGGCGGCGGGCGGCAGCGGCGCCTCGCTGATCCACACCTGCGAGTTGCCGAACAGCCCGCGCCCGGCGCGGTCGGACAGGGTCTCGCCGAGCTCGTCCGAGGGGTCGGCCAGCTCCGGTGGCGGGAACCGGACGGCCAGGTCCGCGGAGGCCGAGGTGGTGTCGTCGTCGGCCTCGATCCGCCGCAGTGCGACGGCCAGCGCGCGGGAGACGGCCGGCGCCAGCTCGGTCGGGGCGGTGACGGCGGGGGAGAGGTACATCGGCCGCCGCTCGGTGACCCGGGACAGCCCCCAGGGGCCGACGTTGCTGCGGGTGACCCGGTAGACCACGTAGTCCATCAGGTGCCGGACGTCGTCCAGGGTCGGCAGCTTGCGCGCGCCGAACGCGGCCGGGGTCTTCTCCAGCTGCAGCCAGGTGCCGGTCGCGGTGCGGCCGTGCAGCTTCTCGCGGACCACCAGGCCGCGCATGCCGATGTCGGGGTAGCGGGTCTTGTCGATGTCGCGGTGGTGGCTGGAGATCCGCCGGTGGCTCACCTCGGGGAACAGCCAGGTCTCGTACAGCCGCGGGTCGTCGACCAGGACGTGGCCGCCGCACAGCACGTCGTGCAGCTGCGGGACCTGCAGGCCGTTGCCCTCCAGGTCGGCCAGGATCGCGGCCTCCTGGGGGCTGAGGCCCGCGGCGGCGGCGAGCAGGCCCTTGCGGTAGGTGCCGTTCTGCGCGGTCAGCTGGATCAGGATGCGGACCCGGTCGCGGGTCTCCTGCGTCCGGCGCTCGCGCTCCGCCCGCTCGGCGCGGCGTCTGCGGCGGCGTCCCTGTCCACTGGCCATGGGATTCAGTACAGCACCGGCGGGGGGAGCCCGCGCCCGAGGCCGTGCGCACGGCTGGGCGCACGGCCGGGCGGTGGCGCCCGGTGTGCCCGGCGGGGGAGCCCGGGGCGCGGCGGGCACGGGCCGGGCCGCGCTGACCCGTTCGGGTGCCGTCCCCGCGGAACAGGTGGGCCGCGGGGCGTCCGTTCCCTTGGCAGCGCCGGGGCAGGCCCCTACACTCAGGCCGAACGCGAGCCAAGCTCATGTTCCTCGAGGAGGCGGAGATCAGCGGAGCCGAACCCCGGGCGGCGGCCCCGGCCGCACCCGCCGCCCAGCCCACCACCCCGCCCACCACCGCCGCGCTCGCCGAGCCCGTGACCCCGGTCCGGGCCGGCTGGACCGCCACCCTCAGCCTCGCCTCGCTCGCCGTCTTCCTGGGCTTCTTCACCCCCATCCAGATCCTCCTGCCGCTCCAGCTCGAACAGCTCGACCCGGGCCGCAAGGCCGAGCTGCTGGCCTGGGTCACCGGCACCGGCGCCCTGGTCGCGATGGTCGTCAACCCGCTGGCCGGCGCGCTCAGCGACCGCACCCACTCCCGGTACGGCCGCCGCCGCCCCTGGATCCTCGGCGGCGCCCTGCTCGGCGCCGCCGGACTGCTGGTCACCGCCGGCGGGCACGGCCTGCCCGGGATCACGGCCGGCTGGTGCCTCGCCCAGACCGGCCTCAACGCCATGCTGGCCGGGGTCACCGCCCCCGTCGCCGACCAGGTGCCGCTCTCCCAGCGCGCCCAGGTCTCCGGCTGGACCGGCATCAGCCAGTCGCTGGGGCTGGTGGTCGGCGCGCTGCTGGTCACCCTGGTGGGCGGCGGCGTGCCGGCCGGCTACGCCCTCACGGCGGCGCTCACCGTGGCACTCGCGCTGCCGTTCGTGCTCGGCCACCGCGAGCCGGTGCTGCCGCGCGGCGCCCGCGCGCCGTCCGGCCGCCGCGTGCTGCTCACCGGCTACTGGGTCAGCCCGCGCCGCCACCCGGACTTCGGCTGGTCGTGGCTGACCCGGTTCCTGATCAACCTGGGCAACGCGCTCGGCACCCTCTACCTGCTCTACTACCTCACCGACGCCGTCCACCTGGCCTCGCCCGACCAGGGCGTCCTGGTACTCACCGCCGTCTACACCGCGGCCGCGCTGCTCACCGCGATCCCCTCCGGCCTGATCTCCGACCGCACCGGCCGGAGGAAGCGGCCGGTGGTGGTCTCCTGCCTGACCATGGCGGCCGCCGCCGTGATCCTGGCGCTCTGGCACAGCTGGCCGGCCACCATGGCCGCGGCCGCCGTGCTCGGCGCGGGCTTCGGGATCTACCTGGCGGTCGACCAGGCGCTGGTCACCCAGGTGCTCCCGGCCGCGGCCGACCGCGCCAAGGACCTCGGCGTGATCAACATCGCCAACTCCGCGCCGCAGGTGCTCGCCCCGGCGCTGGCCGCACCCCTCGTCGCCCACCTCGGCGGCTACACCGGCCTCTACCTCGCCACGGCCGCCGTCACCCTGCTGGCCGGCGCCCTGGTGCACCGGATCCGCGGCGTCGCCTGACCGGGCCCGGCCGGGGCGCGGCCGTCACAGCCGGACCACCACCAGGGCGGTGTCGTCGTCGGCGCCGTCGTCCCCGCCCGGGAAGAGGTCGTCCAGCAGCGCGTCCGCGAGCAGGTCGGGGGTGGCTGCCCGGTGCCGTGCGGCGCTGTCGACGAGCCGCCGGATCCCGGTGTCGATGTCCTCGCCCCGCCGTTCGACCAGACCGTCGGTGTAGAGCACCAGCGTGGCAGCGGGACCGAACCGGACCGTCGCCTCCGAGCGGTCCGCGGACGGCGGCCACGCCCCGAGCGGCGGGTCGGTCGCGGCGTCCAGCAGGTCGACCCCGCCGTCGGCGTGGACCAGCACCGGGGGCAGGTGCCCGGCACAGCTGTAGACGACCGTGCCCGCCGCACGGTCGATGACGGTCTGCACGGCCGTGGTGGCCAGCGCGCCCTCCAGCCCCGAGGAGAACCGGGTCAGCGTGCGAAGCGCCTCGGCGGGCCGCCCGGTGGCGCGGATCGCCGCGTTGAGCGCGCTGTGCAGCTGCCCCATCACCCCGGCGGCCTCCAGACCGTGGCCCACCACGTCGCCGACCGCCACCGCGATCCGGCGCTCGTCCAGGTCGAGCAGGTCGTACCAGTCGCCGCACACGTTCAGCGATCCGGTCGCCGGCCGGTAGCGGACCGCCGCGAACGACCGGTGCGCGGGCGCCAGCACGGGCAGCATCGCCCGCTGCAGGCTGACCGCGACCGCCCGCTCGCGGGCGTGCGCCAGCCGCAGCTCCGCGTTGAGCTCCTGGAGTTCCTGGGCGCGGGCGAACAGGTCCGCCGCCATCTGCTCCTCGTGGGTCAGCTCGCCGCCGGGCGCCTCGCCGGTGCGGTGCGCCTTGAGCTGCTTGACCAGCGCGGTGACCTCCTCCACCCGGTGGACCACCAGCGCCACCCGGCCGTCGGGCCCGAGGACGGGCGTGTTGACCGGGCTCCAGTACCGCTCCTCGAACTCGCCGGGGCGGTCGGGCAGCTCGACGTCGTACTTCTGCAGCGCCATGCTGTCGGGCGCGCCGGTGCGGACCACCCGCTCCAACGAGGCCCGCAGGGTCCGCACGCCGCTCGCCTCCGGGTCCGCCGGATTGTCCGGGAACACGTCGAAGACGTACCGGCCGGCCAGGTCCGCCAGGGTCCGCCCGGATGTCCGCAGGTACGCCTCGTTGGCGTCCACCATGACCAGGTCGGGGGTCAGGATCAGGGTCGGGCTGGGCAGGGCCCGGAACACCGCCCCGTAATCCACGCCCGGCCCGGTCACCCGGTTCCTCGCTCACGTCGCATCGTGGCCGCCAATCTACGCCCGCCCCAGGCCGGTCGCAGGCGCCCGCGTCCGGGAGTGCTAGCGCGTCAGCGACAGCTGGAGGCCGCCCTCCAGCGGGGAGCGCAGCGTGAGGGCGGCGGCCACCTCGGCGGGCAGCTCGTCGAGGCCGAGCAGGCCGGCGCTGAGCCGGGCGGCCGCCCGGTGCCAGTCGCCGGCCCGGCGCAGCAGCGCGTGGCCGCTGCCCTCGACCCGGTAACCGGCCACCTGGGCGCCCGCGGCGCGGGCCCGGCCGGCGAACAGCAGGGTGTCGGCGGGGGCGGTGACCCGGTCGCGGTCGCCGTGCAGCATCAGCAGCCGGCGCCCGGCCAGGTGCTCGCATGGCTCCTTCTCGGGGCACCACGGGGCGAGCGCGACCACGCCGGTCACGCACGGGTGCCCGGCGGCCCGCAGCGCCGCGCGTCCGCCCATCGAGTGGCCGATCAGCACGGTCGGGACCGGACCGAGCTCCTCGGTGAGGTCGGACAGCGCCGCGAGGGTGTCCCTGGCCGGGTCGGCGCGCTCGCCGTTCCAGCCGCGGCAGCGGTAGCGGACCGTCCCGACGGCGACCCCGCCGCCGGCCGTGGCCCGCTCCACCGCGCAGCTGAAACCGCGCATCCGCAGGCCCGGCAGGTTGACCGGGCCGGGGGCGCGCAGACCGTCCACCTGGCCGCCGTGCAGCACCAGCACCGCGGCGCTCGGCGACTCGGGCCGTACCCGCCACACCAGGGCGCGGTGCGCACCGGCCCGCGGCGGTGCCGTCCGTCTGTCCACGCAGTCACTCCCGTCGCTCCGGGGTGTCACTCTACGCGCCGCCGTCCGCGAACCGTAAGCATCGTCCGGGGATCCCGGGCCGCGGCGGCTCCTAGGGTGGACGACGGGTCCGCCGGGCCCCGCGCCGTTCACCCGCACGTCAACCCGCAAGGAGACAAGAGCCCATGGCCGACTCGGTATCAGGTCCGCTGTCAGCAGGTCCCGCAGGTCCCGCAGGTCCCGCCCGGGCCGAACTCGGCGTGATCGGCGGCTCCGGCCTGTACGCGCTGCTGGAGGACGTCACCGAGGTCACCGTCGACACCCCGTACGGGCCGCCCAGCGACTCGGTCTTCCTCGGCGAGGTGGCCGGCCGTCCGGTCGCCTTCCTGCCGCGCCACGGCCGCGGCCACAGCCTGCCGCCGCACCGGATCAACTACCGCGCCAACCTGTGGGCGCTGCGCTCGCTCGGGGTGCGGCAGGTGCTCGGGCCGTGCGCGGTGGGCGGGCTGCGCCCGGAGTACGGACCGGGGACGCTGGTGGTGCCGGACCAGTTCGTGGACCGGACGGCCGGGCGGGTGCAGACCTTCTACGACGGGGTGCCGCTGCCGGACGGCTCGCTGCCGTCGGTGGTGCACGTCTCGGTGGCCGACCCGTACTGCCCCGACGGGCGGGCGGCGGTGCTGGCCGCCGCCCGCGGGCACGCCTGGGAGCCGGTGGACGGCGGCACCCTGGTGGTGGTGGAGGGCCCGCGGTTCTCCACCCGGGCGGAGTCACGCTGGTTCGCCGCGAACGGCTGGTCGGTGGTCGGGATGACCGGCCACCCCGAAGCCGTGCTCGCCCGCGAACTGGGGCTCTGCTACAGCTCGTTGGCGCTGGTCACCGACCTGGACGCGGGGGTGGAGAGCGGCGAGGGCGTCACCCACACCGAGGTGCTGGCGGTCTTCGCGCGCAACGTCGACCGGCTGCGGACCGTGCTGTTCTCGGCGCTGGCGGGCCTGCCCGCGCACCGGGACTGCGTCTGCTCGCACGCCCTGGACGGGCTGGAGACCGGCCTGCCAGCGCACTGACCGCCCGCCGGCCGGCCCGGACGGGCCCGCGCCCGGCCGGGTCGGGGCGGCGGCGGTCCGTCAGGGCCGCCCCGCGGGCCGCCCGGTGGGGATGACCGGCAGCACCACACCGCCGTTGACCAGGCCGCTGCGGGCCACACCCGCGCCCGAGGAGGCGATGCCGAGCAGGTCCGGCAGGTCGTACGGGTCGGCGGCGTCGAGGTCGACCTGGTAGCCGATGTCCTCCAGGCTCGCCACGGTGAGCCGGCTGAGCGGGTTGCCGGGGCCGGCGATGGACGGCGACATCAGCTCGTTGCTGAACACCGACTCCCGCCAGTGACTGTCCCGGGAGCCCGGGCCGCCGACGTTCGCCACCGGTACCGCGACCGCCTCGCCGCCCTTGCCGAGCAGCTTGCCGAACTCGGCCTCGGCGCTGCGCCCGGTGAAGGTCGGGTTGGTGGTCCCGGCCCCGGCCAGCAGGCCGAAGGCGTTCCACGTGGTGCCGATCCCCAGGACGTGTCCCATCTCGTGGGTGATGACGTCGACCAGGGTGCCGTCGGCCTCCATCTGCTCCAGGTCGGCCGAGTCGAAGCGCATCGTCCCCTTCGCCGGGAGGCCCGCGCCGGAGACGGCGGACGCGTCGCGGAAGTCGGTGGGGCCCGCCATGCCGAGGATGTTCCCGGTGCCGTCGATCTCGACGCCCTCGGCCTCCACCAGCAGGTCGTCGATGACGTCGGAGCCGACCACCGCGGTGTCCAGGTCGCCGACGATGACCTGGGCCCAGCGGTCGGCGGCCTTGGCGAAGGCCTTCTCCTGAGTCTCCGTCAGCCCGCCGAGGAACCTCACCTCGATCGTGAACGGCGAGGTCGTCGCGGCGATCTGCTGTGCTCGGGCGAGGTCGGCGACCGCTCGGTAGGTTCTGAACGTGCCTGTGCTGTACTTGCCCATGACCACTCCAGACAGGGTGTGGATCCGTGCCGAATCCCTCCCTCAATCCACCGTAGGCGCACCGCCGGTACAATGCGCGCCCGCTGCCGGACCCGCCGCCGGGCCCCGGGCCGGCCGGTCACGGAGCGCTCCGCGGATCCGCTACCGGCCGTGCCCGCAGGGCGGTTGACCGTCACCCGGGGTACCGGAAGGGCGCTCCGCCGCTACCCGCCGTACCCGACGGGCCGTCGGCCGCTACGCGCGGTGGCGGCCGTCACTTCGCCGGGGCGGCGGGCTTCGGCAGCAGCCGGGACGCGGTCACGTGGCAGACCACGACCGAGACGATCACCAGCGGCATCACGGTGACGCCGTCGGAACCCAGCAGCAGCGTGGCCAGCAGGGTCGAGGTCATCGGCAGCCGCAGCAGCGCCACCGACATCGCCCCCATCCCCATCGCCGCCGCGGACACGTACGGCAGCCCCGGCAGGTGCGACATCGCGAGCCCGCCCGCCGCGCCCAGGAACATCGCCGGGAAGATCGGACCGCCGCGGAACGCCGACAGCGACACGCAGTACGCGATGCTCTTGCAGGCCACCAGCAGCACCAGGGTCGCCGCCGTGTAGTCGCCCTGGTGCAGCAGCAGTTGGGGCAGCGCGTCCTGCCCGGAGAACAGCACGTCCGAGTCGGCCTTCCCGGTGCCCTCGGCGTACGCGATGGCGACCCCAGCCACGACCAGGCCCATCACCGGGGTCCACCACAGCCGCCGCCGGCCCACCCGCGGCTCGAACCACCGCGCCGTGCGCTGCACCCCGATGCCGAGGAACGCCGCCGCGACGCCGATCACCAGCGCCCAGCCGAACTGCGCGATGTCGGCGCGGCCGACCGGCGGCAGGCTCGGGATGACGAGGGTGACGTTGCCCAGTCCGGTCCACGAACCGAGCCCGGTGAAGATCAGCGAGCCGACACCGGAGGCCAGCAGCCCCGGGAGCAGCACCACCCCCATCGTGGGGCCGCCCAGCCCCGACGCCTCCATCAGCAGGAACGCGCCGAGCAGCGGCGAGCCCAGCAGGGCGCTGATCGCCGCGAAACTGCCGGAGGCCGCCACCACCGCCTGCGCCCGGCCGTCGGCGTCCGGCCGCAGCAGCCGGAAGGCGTACAGCGCGATCCCGCCGCCGAGCGCGATCAGCGGCGCCTCGGGGCCGACCACCGCACCGAGCCCCAGCGAGGCCAGCGCCGCGAAGAGCACCCCCGGCAGCTCGGCCGCCGACGGCGCGCCCTTGGTGTTGAGCCCCTCGGCCGGCTCGTGGCCGCCGTTGCCCGGCAGGTAGCGGATGGTCAGCGCGACCAGCACACCGGACACCGCCAGCAGCGGCAGCGGCCACCACGGCGGCGCCCCGTCGAAGCCGAGCGAGGTCGGCAGGTCGTCGAAGACGGCGTGCTGGATCTTCGCCACCAGTTGCAGGAAGCCCCACGCGCCCGCCGACAGCACCACACCCAGCACCGCCGCGACCACCAGCAGAGCGAGGTACCCCCGGCTGCGCAGCACCGCCGACGGGTCGGCGGCCAGTGCGCCCTCAGCGCCGCCCGGCGGCTGGTCCGATGCCATCCAGCAGGCCTCCTCGTCACCGTCCCGCGGGGCATGGCGCCCAGGGTCCGGGTCGATGATGCCAGCAGTACGGGCGGTTCATCCGCATTCGTCCCCGCGGCCCTGACGGCGGGTCGGCGCCCCGGCACCCGCGCGCTGCTCCGCACGGGTGATCCGGGCCGCCCGGCCGGGTGGCCCGACGGGCACCACGGCGCGGCGCGGCACACCGGGGTGCTTGGCTCCTGCCACGGGCCGCACCGGCCCGGCGGGCCGAGGGACGGGGAGCGACGGTGGCGACAGAGGCGGATCCGGGACCCGGACCCACCGTCCTCGTGGTGCTCGGCGTGGCCGGCTGCGGCAAGAGCACAGTCGGCGCGCTGCTCGCCGAGCGGCTCGGCTGGGCCTTCGAGGACGCCGACGACCTGCACGCCCCGCAGGCCCGCGCCAAGATGGCCGCCGGCCACCCGCTCACCGACGAGGACCGCAGGCCCTGGCTGCTCGCCGTCGCGCACTGGGCAGACGAGCGGATCGCGGCCGGCGAGTCGGCCGTGGTGGCCTGCTCCGCGCTCCGGCGCTCCTACCGCGACCTGCTGCGCGAGGGCCGCCCGCAGGTCCGCATGGTGTACCTGAAGGCCGACCGCGCGCTGGTCGCCGAGCGGCTGACCGAGCGCCACGGCCACTTCTTCCCGGCCCGGCTGATGGACAGCCAGTTCGCCGAACTCGAGGAGCCCGGCCCGGGGGAGGACGTCGTGGTGGTTCCGGTCGGCGCCGGCCCCGACGACAGCGCCGCACGGACGGCCGACACCGCGCTGGCGCTGCTGGCCGCCGAGCGCCCGGACACGCCGTGACGGGCCCCGCCCGGATCCTGCTCCCGTACCCGCTCGCCGACCTGGGCGCCCCCCTGCCCGGTCCGCCCGAGGCGCTGGTCTGGGACGGCGCCGCCGAGCCGCCCGACGCGGCCGCGCTGGCCGGCATCGAGTTCTTCGTCATCCCGTACACCCGCACCCACCGCGCGCTGCCGCTTCTCGGCCTGATGCCGCGGCTGCGGGTGGTGCAGAGCCTGAGCGCCGGAGTCGAGGAACTGCTCCCGCACGTCCCGCGCGGCGTCCTGCTGTGCAACGCGCGCGGGGTGCACGACGCCAGCACCGCCGAGCTGGCGCTCACCCTCACGCTGGCCGCGCTGCGCGGCGTTCCCGGCTTCGTCCGGGCCCAGCAGGAAGGCCGCTGGGAAGGCGGCTGCCACCCCGCGCTCGCCGACCGCACCGTGCTGCTGGTCGGGTACGGCGCCATCGGCCAGGCGGTGGAGGCCCGGCTCGCCCCGTTCGAGTGCACCGTGCTGCGGGTGGCCCGCACCGCCCGGCCGGGCGCCCGCGGCGAGGTGCACGGCCTGGCCGACCTCGACACCCTGCTGCCCCGGGCCGACGTGGTGATCCTCACCGTGCCGCTGACCGCCGCCACCCGGGGCCTGGCCGGCCGGGACTTCCTGGCCCGGCTGCGCGACGGCGCGCTGCTGGTGAACGTCGCCCGCGGCGCGGTGGTGGACACCTCCGCGCTGCTCGCCGAACTCGCCACCGGCCGGCTCACCGCGGCCCTGGACACCACCGACCCGGAGCCGCTGCCGCCAGGCCATCCGCTCTGGCACGCCCCCGGGGTGCTGATCAGCCCGCACGTCGGCGGCAACAGCACCGCGTTCCGCCCGCGGGCGCTGCGGCTGATCCGTACCCAGCTCCAGCGCCACCTGCGCGGCGAGCCGCCGCTGAACCGGGTCGGCCCGGCCGCCGAGGCCTGACCCCGTCAGGTCCGCAGGGGTCAGACCCGGTGCGAGCGCCGCTCACGGCTCTCGATCAGCCGCCAGATCCGGTGCTGGCCCTTCAGCGTGAGCACTCCGACCACGATCAGCACGACGATGTTGAGCAGCAGCTGCGCCAGTGCCCCGCGCGCCTCCGTGAAGCTGGAGAACGCGCAGGAGACCCCGACGTCGGCCGCCGCCGGGATGGTGGTGACGGAGATGAACACCCCGAGCAGTGCGCTGGTCCTGGCCTGGGTCAGCGAGACGATCCCGACCACACCGGCCAGCACCGCCACCACCACCGAGTAGAAGTTCGGCGTGTCGATCAGGTCGGACACCGGCCGGAGGCCGAGCGCGAACGCCGTCGGCTGCAGCCCCAGCCCCCGGACCAGCAGCGCGAACAGGAAGGTGGCCAGCACCGCCGAACCGAAGCCGATCAGCAGCGCCAGCAGGCCCTGCCGGACCCGGCGCCGGTTGCCGTGCTCCAGGCCGAGCGCCACGCTGGTGATCGCCCCGTACTCGGGTCCGACCACCATCGCCGCCACGATCAGGATCTGCGAGTTGGTGATGATCCCTACCGCGCCGATGATCCCCGCCACCGTCAGGTACAGGTAGAAGCTCGGCAGGTAGGTGCCCTCGGCGCGGATCCGGGCCTCCACCTCCTCCCACACCGGCGCGTGCGCCAGCGGGCCGAGCCGGCCCGACTCCGCCGCGGCCGCCGGGCCGGACAGCGCCATCTCCACCGGCTCCACCACGATCGACCCGCGCCGCTCCACCTCCAGCGCGCGCAGCCGCCGCAGCAGGCCGTTGGCCGCCCCGGCCAGCACGTCGCACTCGACTGCGTCGCCCGCGGGGTGCCGGGCCGCGGCCGGGAGCACCACCAGGTTGAACACGTAGCGGTCGTCGGCCAGCGTGCGGAGCGTCGCGGCGGCGAGGTCCGGCGGCACCACCAGCCGGACGTGGAGCATGTCCATCCGGCCATCCTGGGCCAGCCGCCCGGCCGGCCCGCCCCGAGCGCGGCGCCGCGCCACCAACGAGCGACGCCCGCTGGGCCGCCCGGGCGACCGGATCCCCCTGTTCCGGCGGCGCGGTAGGCCGGTGGTGTGACGTACGCCCCCGGATCGGTGCGGCCCGCGTGCCGGTCGGACCCCGGGCACCCGCACGGTGGTTTGGTCCTCGGGAGGACCCGCGGTCCTCACCGGCCCGCGGGGCCGGCCCGACGGCAGGAGGAGAGACCCGGTGGCAGCAGGCGACGGTACGGGGCGCACGGCGGTCTCCGCGCAACTCCTGAAGGGCCAGAAGGCGCTGGTGACCGGCGCCAACTCGGGCATCGGCAAGGCGACCGCGATCGCGCTCGGCCGGGCCGGCGCCGACGTGGTGGTCAACTACGTGGCCGGCGCCGACGCCGCCGCCGAGGTGGTCGCCACCCTCCAGGGGTTCGGGGTGCGGGCCTACGCCCACGAGGCGGACGTCTCCGACGAGGACCAGGTGGTGGCGATGGTCGCCCGGATGGTCGAGGAGCTCTCCACCATCGACATCATGGTCGCCAACGCCGGACTGCAACGGGACGCGCCCTCCACCGAGATGACGCTCGCCCAGTGGCAGAAGGTCATCGACGTCAACCTGACCGGCCAGTTCCTGTGCGCCCGCGAGGCCGCCAAGGAGTTCGTCCGCCGGGGCGTGGTGCCGGAGGTCTCCCGGTCGGCCGGGAAGATCATCTGCATGAGTTCGGTGCACCAGATCATCCCGTGGGCCGGCCACGTCAACTACGCCTCCTCCAAGGGCGGCGTCGGCATGCTGATGCAGACCCTCGCCCAGGAGCTCGCCCCGCAGCGGATCCGGGTCAACGCGGTCGCCCCCGGCGCCATCCGCACCCCCATCAACACCGACGCCTGGTCCACCCCCGAGGCCGAGGCGGAACTGCTCAAGCTCATCCCGTACCGCCGGGTCGGCGACCCGGACGACATCGCCAACGCCGTCGTCGCCGTCGCCTCCGACCTGCTCGACTACGTGGTCGGCACCACGCTGTACGTCGACGGCGGGATGACCCTCTTCCCGGGCTTCGCCACCGGAGGCTGACCCGCCGCCACCCGACCCCGCCCCCGGTCCGGGCCCCGGCCGGCCCCCGGTACGAGACAGAGGCACCCATGCACGGCACCGCCGCCCTCCTCGCCGGCACCCCGCCCCAACTCCTGCCCGCACGCGAGCTGATGGCCTTCTCGCTGGCCACCCACATCCTGCTGGTCCCGTTCGGCGTCGCACTGCCGTTCATCACCCTGCTGATGCACCTGCGCGGCCTGCGCCGCCAGGACGCGACGGCGATGCTGCTGGCCCGGCGCTGGTCGGCGGTGATGGCCGTGCAGTTCGCCATCGGCGTGGTCACCGGCACCGTGCTGTCCCTCGAGTTCGGGCTGCTCTGGCCGGGCATGCTGGGCCGCTGGGGCGACGTGTTCGGCCTCGGGTTCGGGGTCGAGGCCTGGGCGTTCTTCCTGGAGGCCGTCCTGATCGCGATCTACCTGTACGGCTGGCGGCGGCTCAAGCCCTGGACGCACTTCTGGCTCGGCGTCCCGCTGCCGCTGACCGCGCTGATGGGCGCGTTCGGCATCGTCGCCGCCAACTCCTGGATGAACACCCCGCAGGGCTTCACCCTCGACGCCGAGGGCAACCCGGTCGGCGTCAGCGTCCGGCAGGCCGTGTTCACGCCCATGTTCGGCCCCGAGTACTGGCACTTCGCGGCCGCGATGTTCCTCACCGCTGCCTACGTGACCGCCGGCGTGTACGCGGTAGGCCTGCTGCGCGGCCGCCACGACCGCTACCACCTGCTCGGCTTCACCGTCCCGTTCACCGTCGCCGCGATCCTCACCCCGATCCAGTTCGTGCTCGGTGACTCCATCGCCCGTTCGGTCTTCCACAAACAGCCGATCAAGTTCGCCGCCACCGAGCTGGTCTGGGACACCGACACCCACGTCCCCGAGTACATCTACGGCCGGCTGAACGAGGACGGCACCATCTCCGGCGGCCTGAAGATCCCCCAACTCGACTCCATCCTGGCCGGGTTCAAACCCAGCACCCAGGTCACCGGCCTCAGCTCGGTCGCCGCGGACGACCGCCCGACCGCCCTCCAGGCCACCATCGCGCACTGGGCCTTCGACACCATGGCCGTCATCGGCAGCCTGCTGATCCTGCTCGCCCTCTGGTACGGGTGGATCCGGCTGCGCCACCTCGACCTGCCCCGCTCACGATGGTTCCTGCGCTGCGCCGCCGTCGCCGGGGCCGCCTGCCTGCTCACCGTCGAGTGCGGCTGGATCACCACCGAGGTCGGCCGCCAGCCGTGGATCGTCTACAACAACATGCGGGTCGCCGACGCCGTCACCGGCACCCGGGCCGGCTCGCTGTGGGCGATGCTCGGCATCGTCATCGTGGTCTACGCGGCGGTGATCGCCGGATTCCTCACCGTGCTGCTCAAGATGCGCACCCGCTGGCGCGCCACCGACCTCGACACCGCGGGCCCGGCCGGCGCCGCACCCGAGGCCGACACCCCGTACGGGCCCCGCGGCGACCGGCTGCCCGCCACCGTCGACGGCGGCCGCGACCGCACCCCCGGAGGTGGGGCCCGATGGCCGAGGTGATCGCCTGGGTGCTGGTGCTCGCCGTCGCCGCGTACGCCTGCGCGGGCGGCACCGACTACGGCGCCGGGTTCTGGGACCTGCTGGCCGGCGGAGCGCGGCGCGGCGAGCGGCCGCGCTGGCTGATCGACCATGCGATGGCCCCCGTCTGGGAGGTCAACAACGTCTGGCTGGTCTTCGTGCTGGTCGTGATGTGGACCGGCTTCCCCACCATGTTCCAGGCGGTGTTCACCGCGATGTGGCTGCCGCTGGCGCTCGCCGCGGTCGGCCTGGTGCTGCGCGGCGCCGGCTTCGCGCTGCGCAAGCCCACCCGGCGTCTCGCCCGGCGGCGGATCTACGGCGCGACGTTCGCCGTCGCCTCCCTGGTCACCCCCTTCTTCCTGGGCGCCGTCCTCGGCGGCATCGCCTCCGGCCGGGTCGCCGTCGGCACCCCCGCCACCGCCGACGCCTGGGCCAACCCCACCTCCGTCCTGGCGGGGCTGCTGGCCATCGCGGCCACCGCCTTCCTCGGCGCGGTGTTCCTCTGCTCCGACGCCCGGCGCTTCGGCGCCGACGACCTGGTCGGCTACTTCCGGCTGCGCGCCCTGTGCGCGCTGGGCGCCGTCGTCGTGCTGGCCCTGATCGGCCTGCCGGTCACCCACGACGACGCCCGCTACGTCTGGGACGGCCTGACCGGCGGCGCCGGGCTGGCGCTGATCCTGCTGGCCGCGGCGGCCGGCGCGGCCACCGCCGTGCTGCTGCTGCGCCGGGCCCACCGCTGGAGCCGCTGGACAGCGTCCGCCGCCGTCGCCCTGACCGTCGTCGCCTGGGGCTTCGCCCAGCGCCCCTACCTGCTGCCCACCACCCTGACCGTCGCGGACGCCGCCGGCGACGGGGACACCCTGACCTGGCTGCTCATCGTCACGCTGGTCGCCGTGCTGCTGGTCGGGCCCGCGCTGGTCCTGCTCTTCTGGCTGGACACCCACGGCGAACTGGAACCGCTGACCGACGCCGACACCGGCACCACCGGCCACGCCAAGGGCGACGACCTGCCCTGACCCTCCGCCCCGCTGAACGGTGGCCGGGCCGTCAGCGGGCGAGCGAGCGCAGCAGGCGGACGTACGGGGACCAGCGGGACGGCCGGGACACCGTGCCGGTGCAGGCCTGTTCGGCGCGGTCCAAGGCGTCCTCCAGGCAGGCGTCGTGCATCCAGCGGAAGGCCAGCGGCCAGCTCAGCCGCGCGGGGCCGCCGGTCCGCATGGCGAGGGTGTGCCGCAGGACCGTGCGCCCCCCGTCCAGCGGCAGCGCCGTGAACTCGTGGAAGCCGTCGAAACCGCGCGGCCCGCTGAAGGCGAACCGCACCCAGGTGCCGGGCACGTACGCGGTGACCGTGTAGCGGACCGGTCCGTGGCCGCCCACCGCGCCCGCCGCCAGCGGGCGGTCGAACTCCATCGCGGGCCACTGGGCGTGCGGCCACAGCCGGTCCGGCCGGCCGGCCGTCCCGCCGGACAGGCCGTCGATGAGCGCGCCCACCTCGCCCGGGTCGGCGGCCAGCACGCGCTCGTGCACGTTGTAGACGGGCATGGGTCCCCCTCGGAAGCAAATTAGAGAAGTCTCTCTAGTTGTTCTGGAGGCTACTCTCTTATTCATGGCGCGACCACCCCGCTTCGACACCGGCCAACTCCTCGACGCCGCGGTCCTCCTCGCCGCCACCGGCGGCCCGGCCGACGTGACCATGACCGCCGTCGCCCAGGCGGTCGGCGCGCCGAGCGGCTCCGTGTACCACCGCTTCCCCGGCCGGACCGCCCTGCTCGCCGAGGTGTGGCTGCGCAGCGTCGAGCGCTTCCAGGACGGCTACTTCGCCGCGCTCGGCAGCGACCCCGACCCGCGGCTCGCCGCCCGCGCCGCAGCCCGGCACGTGGTCTCCTGGAGCCGCGCCCACCCGCAGGAGGCCGCGCTGCTCCTGTACGGACCCGGGGAGTTCGGCCGCGCCGACTGGTCCGAGGCCCACAAGGACCGTGCGGACCTGGGCAATCAGCGCGTGTTCGGCTCCCTCGCCACCCTCGCCGAAGCGCTCGGCGCGGCCGGCCCCCAGGACCGTGACCGGGTCGTCCTGGCCCTGATCGACCTGCCGCTGGCCGTGGTCCGCCGCCATCTGCGGGCGGGCGACCCGCTGCCGCCGTACGCCGAGGAGCTCGCCGAGGAATCCACGGCGACACTCCTCGCCCGCCCCTGCGCCGGGTAGCCGGCCGGGCCGGTCAGTTCAGGCGGGCCAGGAGGTGGTCGCCGACCCGCAGGGCGTTGGCGATGGCGGTCAGGGACGGGTTCACCGCGCCGATGCTCGGGAAGAAGCTGGTGTCGACCACGTACAGGTTGTCCAGGTCGTGGGCCCGGCAGTCGACGTCGAGTGCGGAGGAGGCGGGGTCGGTGCCGAAGCGCACGGTGCCGGCCTGGTGGGCGGTGGCGCCGATCGGCATGCCCTTGTGCAGGTAGATGCTGTGGTCGAAGAGCCGGCGGGGGTGCATGCCGAGACTGTCGAGCATGCCGCGCAGCCGGTGCTGGAGGCGTTCCAGTCCGGCGGTGTTGTTGTGCTCGTCGATGGACAGGTGGATGCGGCCCTCGCCGTCCAGGGTGACCCGGCTGTCGGGCAGCGGCAGGTCCTCCCCACACAGCCAGAAGTCGACGGCGTGGTGCGCCAGCACCTCGAACGGCATCCGCGGCGAGGCCTTGCCCGCCCAGCGCGGCGCTTCCCCGCGGATCTGTTCGGCGTCGGACTTGCCGAGCATCTGGATGCCGCCGAGCGGGTACTCGAAGTCGTCCGCGCCGAGGTACCAGTCGTTGAGGGCGAGGGTCTTCTGGAACACGGTGGGGTTGGGTTCCCGGGAGACGGCCATCAGGGCCAGGTTGTTGTGCCGCATGTAGTGCCGGCCGACCACGTCCGAGCTGTTGGCCAGCCCGCGCGGATGCCGGTCGTTGGCCGAACGCAGCAGCAGCGCGGCCGAGTTGACCGCACCGCAGGCGACCACCACCAGGTCGGCGGAGAACCGCTCGGTGCTCCCGTCGGCGAGTTCGGTGACCACCGCGGTGACGGTCCGCCCGTCCGGGCCGGTCTCCAGCCGGCGGACGTCGGCCCCGGTCAGCAGCGTGAGGCCCGGGTGCTGCAGGGCGGGGTCGACGCAGATCACCTGGCTGTCCGACTTGGCGTTGAGCAGGCACGGGAAGCCGTCCACCCGGCTGCAGCGGATGCAGGCGCTGGTGTGGGCCGCCCGGCCGTCCGCGTCCTGGGTGAGGTCTACCCCGATCGGCAGGTGGAACGGGTGCAGGCCCTGCTTCTCCAGGTCGTCGCTGAGCTGCTGGATCCGCGGCTCGTGGGCGACCGGCGGGTACGCGTAGTCAGCGCCGGCCGGGCCCTCGGTGGGGTCCTCGCCGTGCCGGCCGTGCACCAGGTAGAGGTGCTCGGCCTCGGTGTAGTACGGCTCCAGGTCCTCGTAGCGGATCGGCCAGGCCGGGGAGATGCCGTCGTGGTGGTGGAGTTCGCCGAAGTCCTCGGGGCGCAGCCGGAACAGTGCGGCGCCGTAGAACTTGGTGTTGCCGCCGACGTAGTAGTTGACCTCCGGGGTGAACTCCTTGCCGTGCCGGTCGTACCAGGTCTCCGGGGCGAGGTACCTGCCCTGGACGAAGACCGCGGTGGAGTCCCAGTTGTCCAGCTCGCGGGGTAGGTAGCCGCCGCGTTCCAGCAGCAGGATCCGCTTGCCGGAGGGGGCGAGGCGGTGGGCGAGCGTGCCGCCGCCCGCACCGGTGCCGATGATGATCACGTCGTAGTGCTGGTTCTCGGTCACGGTCCTGCCTTTCGTGCCGTGCTCACATGATCGCGATGGGGTTGACCGGCGAGCCGGTGGCGCCGGGCAGTCGCAGGGGGGCCACCACACACAGGAACGACCACCGGCCGGCGGCCGCGCAGGCCGCTGCCAGGTCCTCGAACTGCAGGTAGTCCAGGAGGTGCAGGCCCATCGCGTGGACGGCGAGCACGTGCACCGGGTACGCGACGCCCTCGGTGGTGCTGGGCGCCGCGTCGTTGTTGCCGTCGCCGCCGAGCGCGGTGACACCGCGCTCGGCGAGGAACTCCATGGCGCTCGGGTGCAGCCCGGCGCGGGTGACGGCGGCGTCCCACGGGCCGAGTTCGGTGCGCCGCCGCCGGTGCCCGACCCGGACCAGCAGAATGTCCCCGGCGCCCACCCGGACGCCCTGGGCCCGTTCGGCGGCGGCCAGTTCGGCGGCGCCGACGTGTTCGCCGGGCTCCAGCCACGGCACGCCGCGCAGCCGGGGGAGGTCGAGCAGCACCCCCCGGCCGACGATGCCGTCCCGGGCCGCCTCGACGCTCAGCGCCCGCGCACCGTCCGGGGCGAGGGTGTCGGCGGGGACGCCGTCGTGCAGCGTGCCGTGGTAGACGACGTGGCAGAGCGCGTCGAGGTGGCTGTCGGCGTCGCCGTGCACGTTCATGGCGAACCGGTCCCGGGCGAAGTCCAGGCCGTGCGGGTCGACCGCGCCGCGGACGGCGCCGGTCATCTCGTGCCGGGCGGGCTCCGGGTCGTCCGGGCCGGCCCGGGTCTCCACCGGCGCGGCCAGGCCCACCGTCCGCCCGGAGCGGACCTCGGCCGCGGCGGCCACCACCTGCTCGGGGGTGGCCGCGGCCGGGCCGCCCGGTCGCCGGACCCGTGCGTAGAGCGCGGCGAACTCCCGGGCGTCGAGCGCCCCGGGGGCCGGCGGCGGGCCGGTGCTCAGCGCCCCTCCAGCTCGTCGAGCGCCTCGTCCAGTGTGGTGGCCGCCATGATCAGCGACAGGTGGGTGAACGCCTGGGGGAAGTTGCCCAGTTGCTCGCCGCTCGGGCCGACCTCCTCGGCGAACAGGCCGACGTGGTTGGCGTAGGTCAGCATCTTCTCGAAGGTGTACCGGGCCAGCGGCACCCGCCCGGCGCGGGCCAGCGCGTCCACGTACAGGAAGGTGCAGAGGCTGAAGGTGCCCTCCGAGCCGCGCAGGCCGTCGGGGGAGGCGGCCGGGTCGTAGCGGTAGACCAGGCTGTCGGAGACCAGCTTGCGGTCCATCGCGTCCAGGGTGGACAGCCAGACCGGGTCGCGCGGGGCGATGAACTTGACCCGCGGCATCAGCAGCAGCGAGGCGTCCAGCACGTCCGCGCCGTACTGCTGGACGAAGGCCTGCTCGGTCTCGCTCCAGCCGCGTTCCATGATCTGCTCGAGTACGGCGTCCCGGGCCGCGGCCCACTTGGCGGTGTGGGCGGGCCGCCGGAACGCGTCGGCGAGCTGCAGGCCGTGGTCGAGCGCGACCCAGCACATCAGCCGGCTGTAGGTGAAGTCCTTACGTCCGCCGCGGGTCTCCCAGATGCCCTCATCGGGCCGGTCCCAGGACTCGGCCAGCCAGTCCAGCGTCGAGGACAGCGCCTGCCAGCCCGTGTAGGTGGCCTGCTGCACGATGGCCTTGCTCTGTGAGAGCGCGTACATCGCCTCGCCGTAGATGTCGAGCTGAAGTTGGTCGGCGGCGCCGTTGCCGGCCCGGACCGGGAAGGAGCCCCGGTAGCCCTCGAAGTGGTCCAGGTTGATCTCCGGCAGGTCCGGGTCGCCGTCCACCCGGTACATGGTCTTCAGCCGCTCGCCCTCGGTGCCCGAACGCTCGTGCAGCCGGGCGACCAGCCAGTGCACGAAGGCCGTGGCCTCGTCGACGAAGCCCAGGTCGAGCAGCGCCCGGACGGACAGCGAGCCGTCGCGCACCCAGGTGTAGCGGTAGTCCCAGTTGCGCTCCCCGCCGACCTGCTCGGGCAGGCCCATGGTCGCGGCGGCGATCAGCGCGCCGGTGGGGTGGTAGGTGAGCAGCTTGAGGGTGATCGCGGAGCGGTGCACCAGCTCGGGCCAGCGGCCGCGGTACCGGGAGGTGTGCAGCCAGCGCTGCCAGAACTGGGCCACCCCCCAGGTCTGTTCCTCGACCTGCTTGCGGTCCAGCGGCGCGGGCGGCTCGCCGTCCGGGTCGCAGACGGTCAGCACGGCGCCGCCGACCTCGCCGGCGGACAGGGTGAGGGTGCCGCGGATGTCCCGGCCGTCGCGCTCCAGCGGGAAGGTGCTCTGCAGGTGCGCGGCGATCCCGGGGGCGCGGAACACCGCTCCGGCCTCGCCGAGCGAGCTCTCGTGCTCGGCGCGGCCGTAGTCGAACCGGGGCCGGCACTCCAGTTTGAACGTCACCGTGCCGCGCACCGTGCGCACCAGCCGGACCAGGGTGTGCCGGTCGCTCGCGGGGCCGGTCAGCGGCGGCATGTAGTCGACCACCTCGCCCACGCCGTCCGGTGACATGAAGCGGGTCACCAGTACGGCGGTGTCCGGGTAGTAGAGCTGTTTGCAGATGGCGTCCGGCTGGTCGGGGGCGAGCAGGAAGTAACCGCCGCGGTCGTGGTCGAGCAGCGCGGCGAAGATGCTCGGCGAGTCGAACCGCGGGGCGGCGAACCAGTCGATCACGCCCTGGGAGGAGACCAGGGCGGTGGTCTGCAGGTCGCCGACCAGGCCGTGTTCGGCGATGGGAGGGTAGCGGTCCATGGCTGGCTCCGACTTCTCTCCGGCGGTCCTCGGCACAGCCCCGCCCCGGGGCCGGGCGCCCGCAGGCCCGGCCGACGCTCCTTCAGGACCGCCGCGGAGGGGGCCGGGGACCGCCTCAGGAGTTGAGCAGGCGGCCCTTCTGGGCCTCGAACTCCGCCTCGGTCAGAACCCCTTGGGACTTGAGCTCGGCGAGTTCCTTGAGCTGGGAGATCTTGTCGCCCATGCTGTCGGCGGGCGCGGCCGGCGGCGGCGCGGCGGGTGCGGGGGCCGGTGCGGGGGCCTGCTGCTGTTCCTGCTGGGCCCAGCGGCCGGCCTGGCGCCGGGACACCCGGTTGGAGACGGCCGTCGCCGTACCGGCGACCACCGCGGTGCGGGCGACGCCGCGAAGTAGACCAGGCATGTTCGTGCTCCTTGGGGGGACGTCAAAGGTGGCGACGCCGGGTGCGGCGCCGCCGCGCGGCGGCTCACATGCCGGCGCCGGTCTCGGCGGCCTCCAGCGCCTCCAGGGTCTCGACCAGCTGCTGGACCGGGATCCGGCCGCTGTCGACCACCTGGGCACCGCCGCGGCGCAGGGCGGCGGCGAGCGGGGCGGCCCAGAGGTTCTCGTAGATGACGATGCCGGCCGAGTTCCCCGGCTCGACGGCGTGCGCCGCCTCCTCGATGTCGTCCTCGTCGAGGACCCCGGAGGACGCCCCCTCGAAGATCGCGAGGTCGAGGTCGCCGTCGCCGTCCAGGTCGGTCAGTTCCATGACGGTCACCGAGCCGTCGGTGTCCTTGCGGACGAAGACCAGGTCGATGAGGCGGATGATGCCCCGGTCCACCAGGTCGACCAGGAGCGGGAACCCCTCCCCGGTCATGTGATTCCCGGGGAATTCGACGATCAGATAGTCGACCGGACCCATTTCGGCAATTTCGTCGCTCACGTCGGCTCCCTCGGATGGTTCGGTTCGGGGCGATTCGACGAGGTGGGGGAGAATGCCCACACGTGTGCGCGTCCGTCACGACACCCCCGTTCATAGAACCACCGTCCCCGGTCGGGTGCACCCCGGGAAAGCTTCCGCCCGGGGCCTGCGGACGGGCCGATCCCCGCCCCGGAAGGCGCCGGGAATGGCCCCGCCGGGCGAAATCCGGCGGGGCATTCGACGGCTCGCCGGGCGGCCCCTTGACTCGGCGGCGGGCGGCCCGCACGCTCCCGGAGTACGATCCGCCGCCCGGCCCGCCGGACCCCGGCCGCCCGGCGCGCCGCAGACCACAGGAGGCCCCCGCGTGCCCGAGACCCCGACCGGAGCCCAGCTGCGCCTGCGGCACGGCGAGCTGAGCGCCGTCGTGGTCGAACTCGGCGCCGCGCTGCGGTCGCTGGAACTGGCCGGCACCCCGGTCCTGGACGGGTTCGGCGCCGACGACCTGATCACCGGCGGCCGCGGCCAGCTGCTGGTGCCCTGGCCCAACCGGGTCGGCGACGGCCGCTACCGGTGGCAGCACCGCGAACTCCAGCTCCCGCTCTCCGAGGCACCGGCCGGCAACGCCATCCACGGGCTGCTGCGCTGGACCGCCTGGCACACCGTCGGGTCCGACCCCGCCCGGGCCGTCCTGGAGACCACCCTGTGGCCGCAGCCCGGCTACCCCTTCCACCTGCGGGTCCGCGCCGCGTACACGCTCGGCCCGGCCGGGCTGGAGACCGCCGTCACCGCCCGCAACCTGGGCGGGGACCCGGCCCCGTACGGCGTCGGCCAGCACCCGTACCTGACGGCCGGCACCGCGCCGGTCGACCTGAGCGTGCTGACCCTGCCCGCCCGGACCCGGATCACCACCGACGGGCGCGGCCTGCCCACCGGACAGGAGCCGGTGGCCGGCACCCCGTACGACTTCCGCACCGCGCGCGCCATCGGCGACCTGCCGCTGGACACCGCCTTCGGCGACCTCGACCGGGGCGCGGACGGGCGCGCCATCGTCCGGCTCGCCCACCCGGACGGCAGCCGCGGCGTGGACCTGTGGCTCGGCGAGGGCGTCGACTGGGTCCAGCTCTACACCGGCGACACCCTCCCGCCGGGCGAGCGCCGCCGGGCGGTCGCCGTCGAGCCGATGACCTGCCCGCCGGACGCCTTCCGCAGCGGCACCGGACTGGTCACCCTCGGCCCGGGTGAGCAGCACACCGTGCGCTGGGGGATCACCCCTTGGCGGCACGGAGCGTGACGACCGATCAGATCCTCACCGGGGTCGGTCTGACCGTGGTCCTGGCCGTCGGCTCGCAGATCCTGGCGGGACGGCTGCGGATCCCCGCGCTGATCGTCCTGCTGCCGGTCGGCTTCACCGCCGGGGCCTTCGTCGACGACCTCGACCCGCAGCAACTGCTAGGAGCGGCCTTCTCCCCGCTGGTGTCGCTGGCGGTCGCGGTCATCCTCTACGACGCCGGACTCGGCCTGGAACTGTCCAAACTCACCGGCCACGTCCGGCGGGTGGTGGTCCGGCTGATCTGGATCGGCGTGCTGGTCACCGCGCTGTCCGCCGCGGCCCTCGCCATCCCGCTGCTCGGCCTGGCCAAGGGGGCAGGCCTGATGCTCGGCACCATCCTGGTGGTCTCGGGCCCCACCGTGGTCGGCCCGCTGCTCGCGTTCGTGCGGCCCAACGACCGGCTGCAGCACATCCTGGTCTGGGAGGGCTCGCTGATCGACCCGGTCGGCGGCATCCTCGGCGCGCTCGTCTTCCACCTGGTGGTCTCGGGGCACAGCCGCCACCTCGGCGCCGGGGTCTTCGCGTTCTTCGGCAGCGTCGGCGTCGGCGTGGCGGGCGGGCTGCTGGGCGCGGCCGTCCTGTGGGTGCTGTTCCGTCGGCTGCGCCTCGGCGAGGTGCTCGGCACCGCGGCGCAGCTGGCCGCGGTGATCGGGACCGCCGCCCTGTGCGACGTGCTGCGCGACGACACCGGGCTGATCTCCGCGGTGGTGATGGGCCTGGCGGTGGCCAACCTGCGGGGTTTCGACGTGCCGGCCCGGCGGCCGTTCTTCGAGACCCTGGTGACCCTGATCATCGGCGTGCTGTTCGTGTCGATCTCGGCGACGGTCACCCCCGCCTCGCTGAACCACGTGCTGCTCCCCGCACTGGCGCTGGCCGGGGTGCTGGTGTTCGCGGTACGGCCGCTGGTGTCGGTGCTGTCCTGCCGCGGCACCGACCTGTCCCGGGGCGAGCGGGCCTTCGTCGGCTGGATGGCGCCGCGCGGCATCGTCGCGGCGGCCACCGCGTCGACCTTCTCGGCGGGCCTGGTGAAGCAGGGCATCGGCGGCGCGGCCAAGATCCTCCCGGCCACCTTCGTGGTGATCGTCGCCACCGTGACGCTCTACGGCCTGACCGCGCTGCCGGTCGCCCGGCGCCTGCGGGTGATCCGGCCGGCCCGTTCGCGTCCGCTGCTGGTCGGCGGCGAGCCGTGGGTGATCGGGCTGGGCACGGCCCTGAAGGCGGCCGGTCTCGACGTGCTGATGTGGGCCGGCCAGGAACGCCAGCGGGAACACATCGGGCGGGCAGGGATCGAACTGGCCCCCGGCGAGCTGCTGGCCGCCGCGACCGGCGAGGGCGCGCAGCTGGAGGGCATCACGGCGGTCTACTTCCTCACCGAGGAGGACGACTTCAACGCGCTCGCCGCCACCGTGCTGCGCGGCACCGTGGAGGGCACGGTGCACCGGCTGGCCGCGCCGCGCGACAGCCTCGGGGTGGTGGCGCCGTTTCTCGGCGGCGAGGTGCTCTTCGGCCCGGAGCTGACCGGGCCCGAGCTGGCCGGCCGGTACGCGGACGGCGCGGGCATCGTCGCCCGGAGCGCGGACGCGGCGCTCCCGCCCGGGGGAGACCTGCTGTTCCTGGTGCGCGGCGACGGGCGGCTGGACCCGGTGACCGACGCCAGTCGGCCGCTGCCCGGGCCGGGTGACTCGGTGGTGGTGCTGGTACCGGCCCGCTCGACCTGACCGGCCGTCAGCCGGCCTGCGGTGTCCGGCATACGGACAGGTCGGGGGCCGGTCTCGGTGTCCGGTGGGCGGACGCCGGGCACCGGCCGGCGGGACCCGGTCCGGGTGGGCCGCCGCGACCGTCGGGGGGTGTCGTGCAGCAGCGGGGCAGGTCGTACGCACCGGATCGACTGGCTGTTTTCCGGTGGCGACGGGATCCGTCGTGTCCGATCGGACCGGGATGAGCGGCGGCTGTCCCGACACAATTAACCGATTATCAACCTGGTTGCCTTGACAGCGATTTGGCCAGTGGAAATACTCCTGGCCATTCCCGGTCGGTGTCCCCGCCGGGAGCAGTGAGGCCCGCAGGCGGCAGAGTCGCCGGCCGACGGCGGGCGGGACTGCGTTGCTCCCCCCGCTTCCCCGCTTCCCCTCCCGGGCCGCCGCAGCCGTCCCACCGCGGTACAGACCACTCCCGCAGCACCGCGGACCGCCCCGCGCCCCATCGGCGGCGGACCCGCGTACGCCCGGCGACCCGGGCGACCGACACCCCCCCTTCGCGGGCGCGCCGAGGCCGGCGTGCCCTGCGGCATGGCAGGAAAGGCGCCACCGATGAGCTCTGGGCACACCTCCCAAGGAAGGTCAGGCCTGCGGTCGAACGTCCTCGGGACCTTCGACACGATCGTGATGGCGGTGGCCGGAAGCGCTCCGGCCTACTCGCTCGCCGCCACCACCGCCACCCTCGCCGGGGCCGCCGGGCTGTACTCGCCCGCCGCCCTGCTGTGGTGCGCGATACCGATGCTGGGCATCGCCTGGGCGTTCAAGTACCTCGGCCGGATCGACGTCAACGCCGGCGCCAGCTACTCCTGGGTCGGCCGGGCGCTGCACCCGTCGCTGGGCTTCATGAGCGGCTGGGCGCTGGTGGTCTCCGCCACGCTGTTCATGGTGGCGGGCTCGCTGCCGGCCGGCTCGTACACGCTGTCGCTGTTCTCGCCCGACCTGGCCGAGAACACCGCGCTGGCCACCACCGTCGGCGCCGGCTGGTTCCTGGTGATGGCGGCGCTGGTGCTGATGGGCGCCCGGATCACCGCCCACGCCCAGTGGATCATGACCGGGATCGAGGTGCTGATCCTGATCGTCTTCGGTGTCGCGGCGCTGATCCACGGCGGCACGGCGGCGGTCTTCGACTGGTCCTGGATCTGGGGCTTCGGCAACTTCGGCGGGGTGAGCGGTTTCGCCGCCTCCGCACTGATCGCCGCGTTCTACTTCTGGGGCTGGGACGTCACCGCCAACCTCAGCGAGGAGACCACCAACAGCCGCCGCAACGCCGGTCTCGGCGGCCTGCTCGGCGTGGTCACCGCGTTCGCGATCTTCGAGATCATCACCATCTCGGTCAACCTGATCATCACCCAGGACGACATCCAGGCCAACAGCGGCACCCTGCTCTCCGACCTCGGCGAGGCGGTCTGGCCCGGCTGGGGCGGCAAGGTGCTGGTGGTGGCCGTGGTGCTGTCCACCATCGCCACCCTGGAGACCACCCTGATCCAGGTCTCCCGCTCGCTGTTCGCGATGGGCCGTGACCGCACCGTGCCCGCCGTGTTCGGCAAGTCCCACCTGCGCTGGCAGACCCCGTGGGTGGCGCTGGCCGCCGTCTCGGTGGTGTCGCTGCTGCTGTTCGTCGGCTCCAACGCGCTCGGCTCGGTGAACACCATCCTCACCGCCGCGGTCAACGCGATCGGCCTGCAGATCGCGTTCTACTACGCGCTGGCCGGCCTCGCGGTGGTCGTCGCCTACCGCCGGCTGCTGCTCAAGTCGCTCTCCAACGCGGTGTTCATCGGCCTGTGGCCGCTGGCCGGCGCGCTGTTCATGGCCTTCGTCTTCGTGCAGGCGCTGTTCGACTTCACCGCGCTGCAGCTGGGCCTCGGCCTCGGCACCCTGGCGCTCGGGCTGATCCCGATGGCCTGGTACTGGATGAAGGGCAGTTCCTACTACCGCCCGGCCCGGCTCGACGCCGCCGACGCCGACGACATCGAGGCCCGGTACGGGGACAGCGAACTGGCCCTGTCCGGCGCAGGACAGGACGGCCTGGCCACCGATCTGTGACCCACCCGGTGGGCCGGCCCAGGCGGCCGGCCCACCTCGCGTTTTCCGGCTCCCCTGCCCCCGCCCCGGCCCCGTGCCGCCGACTCCACCCG
>NZ_JAIZ01000295.1 GCF_000710465.2 Kitasatospora sp. MBT63
TGGCGAGCAGCGAGTGGCCGCCGAGGGCGAAGAAGTCGTCCTCCACGCCGACCCGCGGCAGGCCGAGCACATCGGCGAACACGCCGCACAGCACGGCCTCGCGTTCGTCGCGCGGGGCCCGCCCGGCGGGGGCGGCGAAGTCCGCGGCCCCGGGCTCGGGCAGCGCCTGCCGGTCGAGCTTGCCGTTGACGTTCAGCGGCAGCGCGTCCAGCGGGACGATCGCGGCCGGCACCAGGTACTCGGGCAGCGTCTCGGCGAGCGCCTTGCGCAGCGCGGCCGGGTCCAGGGCGGCGGGGACGGCGTAGCCGACCAGGCGGCGCACCCCGGTGGTGCCGCGGACCACCACGGCGGCACCGGTGACGCCGGGCAGGGCGGCGAGCGCGGCCTCCACCTCGCCGGGCTCGACCCGGAAGCCGCGGATCTTCACCTGGTCGTCGTCGCGGCCGAGGAAGTCCAGGGAGCCGTCGGGCCGGTGGCGGACCACGTCGCCGGTGCGGTACATCCGGCCGCCGTCGGCGAACGGGTCGGCGACGAAACGGCCGGCGGTCAGCGCGGGCCGGTTGCCGTAACCGCGGGCCAGGCCGGGGCCGGCGATGTACAGCTCGCCGGGGACCCCGGCCGGCACCGGCCGCAGCCGGGCGTCCAGCACGTACACCCGGGTGTTGCCGATCGGGCGGCCGACGAACGGCGTCGCGCTCTCGTCCAGCGCGGCGCCCAGGGTGTCGACGGTGTACTCGGTGGGGCCGTAGAAGTTGTGGCCGATGACGCCCTCGGTCTCCCGGATCCGGGTCCACAGGGCCTCGCCGACGGCCTCGCCGCCGACCAGGAACAGCAGCGGGCGGTGCTCGGCGGAGTCCAGCAGGCCCCACTCGACCAGCTGCTGGCCGAACGACGGCGTGACGTCCAGGGTGTCGATCCGGTCGGCGAGCAGCCGGGCGGCCAGTGCCTGCGGGTCGCGCCGCAGGTCCTCGCCGTAGACGTGCAGTTCGTGGCCGGCGATCAGCCAGAGCAGCTGCTCCCAGGAGGAGTCGAAGGAGAACGAGGCGGTGTGCGCGGCGCGCAGCCGGCGTCCGCCCGCGGCCTCGACGGCCCGCGCGAAGACCGTGTTGCCGTGGTGCTCCAGCATGTTGGCCAGGCCCCGGTGCGGCACCTGGACGCCCTTGGGGCGGCCGGTGGAGCCGGAGGTGTGGATGACGTACGCCAGGTCGTCGGCGTGCGGGGGCAGCGGCTCGGCGGAGCGCGTGCCGACGTCGGTGAGCAGCAGGGTGCCCCGGCCGTGCTCGGCGAGCACCGGCAGCCGGGCGGCCACCTCGGCGGTGGTCAGGGTGAGCAGCGGTTCGGCGTCGGCGAGCATCAGGGCGACCCGCTCGGCCGGGTGGTCGAGGTCGAGGGGCAGGTAGGCGGCGCCGGAGGCGAGCACGCCGAGCAGCGCGGCCACCAGGTCGGCGGAGCGCGGCAGGGCGAGGGCGACGACCCGGCCCGGTCCGGCGCCGAGCGCGGCCAGGTGGCGGGCGGTCAGCTCGACGTCGGCGGCCAGCTCGGCGTAGCTCAGGCGCCGGTCGCCGCAGACCACGGCGGTGTCGTCGGGGGTGGCGGCGGCCCTGGCCCGGAACGCGTCGACCACGGTGCCGTCCGGGACGGTTCGGGCGGTGGCGTTCCAGCCGTGCAGCAGCTGCTCGCGTTCGGCGGTGTCCAGGATCTCCAGCGCGCCGACGGGGGTTCCGGGCGCGGCGGCGATCCGGGTCAGCAGCCGCAGCAGGCGGGCGCCGACGGCGGCGGCCTGCTCGGCGTCGAAGACGTCGGGGCGGTACTCGACGGTGAGCTGCGGGGCGTCCCCGGGCAGGGTGAGGACGGTCAGCGGGTAGTGGGTGGCGCCGCGGTTGCCGATGCCGGCCACCCGCAGGCCCGCGGCGGTCAGTTCGGCCGGGTCGACGGGGTAGTTCTCGAACACCAGCAGGGTGTCGAACAGGGTGCCGTGGCCGGCCTGCGCCTGGATGTCGGCCAGGCCCAGGTACTGGTGGTCGAGCAGCGCCGACTGCTGGGCCTGGAGCCGGGCCAGCGCCTCGGCGGCCGGCTCGTCGTCGCGGGGTTCGAAGCGGACCGGGACGGTGTTGCTGAACAGGCCGACCATCGACTCGACGCCCGGGATGTCGCTGGGGCGGCCGGAGACGGTGGCGCCGAACACCACGTCGGTGCGGCCGGTCAGCCGGCCGAGCAGGATCGCCCAGGCGCCCTGGACCAGGGTGTTGAGGGTCAGTCCGTGCCGGCGGGCGGTGCCGGTGAGCGCGGCGGTCAGCTCGGCGCCCAGCGGCAGGTGGAGTTCGCGGCCGGCCGTGCCGGGGCCGCCGGCGGGGCGGCCGAGCGCGTCGGCGAGCAGGGTGGGCGCCTGGAGGCCGGCCAGCGCGGCGCGCCAGGCGGCGGTGTCGGCGGCCTGGTCGCGCCGCTGGAGCCATCCCAGGTGCTCGGCGTACGGGGTGACGGCCGGGAACCGCCGGGCGCCGCCGTACGCGGCGATCAGCTCGCGCAGCAGGACGGGGGTGGACCAGCCGTCCATCACGATGTGGTGGCGGGTCAGCAGCAGCCGGTGGTGGTCCTCGCCGAGGGTGAGCAGGGCGCAGCGCAGCAGCGGCGGGCGGGTGAGGTCGAAGCGGCCGGCCGCCTCGGCGTCCTCGATCGCGCCGATCCGCCCGGCCTGGCCGGCGGTGTCCAGGCCGGTCAGGTCGTGCTCGGTCCACGGGACGGTGACGTGGCCGGCGATCAGCTGCAGCGGCCGGTCGAGGCCGGTGTGGTGGAAGCCGGCCCGCAGCGCGGAGTGCCGGTTGACCACGGTGTCGACGGCCGCCCGCAGGGTGGCGGGGTCGAGCGGGCCGCGCAGGTCGAGCGAGGTCAGCGAGGTGTACAGGTCGTCGGCGCCCTCGGTGTCCTGGTAGAGGGAGTGGAACAGCAGGCCCTCCTGGAGCGGGGAGAGCGGCAGCACGTCCTCGGTGCCGGGGTGCTCGGCGGCGAGCAGGTCCAGCACGGGCTGGGTGACGGCGGCCAGCGGTACGTCGCCGGGGGTGAGGGCGGCGGCGTCCGGGCGGGCGGCGAACGCGGTGAGCGCGTCCAGCGCGGCGAACCACTGCCCGGCCAGTTCGCGGACGGCCTGCTCGGTCAGCACGCCCTGCGGCCAGGCGAGGCGGACCGTCAGTTCGGGCCCGTCGGCGCGGTCGTGGACGACGGCGGTGACCTCCAGCGCGTGCGCGGCGGGCAGCGCGGGGTCGGCGGCCGGCTCGAAGGCGTCGCCGGCGGGGGTGAACGGCCGGCCGTCGGCGGTGAACCGGCCCAGGTAGCCGAACTGCAGCTGCGGGGCCTCGGCGTCGGCCGGTGCGGCGCCGGCCACCGGGTCCAGGTGGCGCAGCAGGCCGTATCCGGTGGCCGCGTCGGGCAGGGCGCGCAGCTGCTCCTTGACCAGGGCCAGCGCGCGGCCGGCCGCGGGGCCGCCGGCCAGGGCGTCGGCGAGGTCGATCTCGGCCAGGTCGAGGCGGGCCGGGTGGCCGCCGGCCAGCGCGCCAACGGTGCGGGTGGTGTCGGCGCCGGGCACCAGGTGGTCCGCGCGGCCGTCGGTCTCCAGGCGCAGCAGCAGGTCGGGGCGGGCCGAGGCGCCGTGGCGGACCCGGCGGCGGCCGAGCACGGCCAGCGTCAGGGCGGTGAGCAGGACGTGCCCGGTGCCGGCGCGGCGGGTGGCGGGGACCAGGTCGAGCAGCGGGGCGGTGCGGGCGGTGTCCAGGGTGAGCCGCAGCTGCCGGGTGGTGGCGGCGGTGTCCCGGGCGGGGTCGAGCGGGCGGTCGCCGAGCAGCGGTCCGGCGCCCTCGGCGAGCAGCGCCTGCCAGCTGGGCAGTTCGGCGCGGACGGCGTCGGTGGCGGCCGCGTCGGCCAGGCCCAGCGCCCAGCGGCGCGGCGAGGTGGCGACGGGCTCCAGGGCGCGGCCCTCGTACGCGGCGGGCAGGTCGGCGAGCAGGATCCGCCAGGAGGCGGCGTC
>NZ_JAIZ01000296.1 GCF_000710465.2 Kitasatospora sp. MBT63
ACCGGCGCCGCCGGGTCCGCGGCGGCCCGGCCCGGCCGGCCGGTGGCCGCGCCGACCGCCGCCTTAAGCGCCGCCAGAGCGGTGAGCGGGATCAGCGCGATCATGCAGGGGTCGGCCAGGTCACCGAGGCAGTCGCAGACGTCGCAGGCGTCGCAGCAGTCGTTGTCGCGCTTCCGGTTGCGCCGCCGGTGCTCCTGCCAGGCGCGCCGCTGCTGCTTGCGGCGGCGCCGCTCGCTGTCCGGCAGCCACCACCAGGCCCGGCCGGGCCGTCCCGGCGGCCGGGCCTGCTGCTGCGCACCGTACGGATCGTGATGGGACACGGTTGACGCTCACTCCGTTCTGTTCGTCTCGTCTGTTCGTCGGGTCCGGCGGCTGCAGGCACGCACGGCGCCGGGCACTCCCCCCGCCTCGGACGTCACCGGCCGCCGGACGGTTCCGGGGCCGGCCCCGGGGTCAGGTGCGGCGCAGGTAGCCGGCGGCCAGTTCGCGCAGCCGGGCGCCGTCGAAGCTGCGCCCGTGACCGGGGTGGACCACGGAGACGTCCAGTTCCGCGAGGAAGGCCATGCTGCGCCGGTAGGCGGGCACGTCCGAGTCGGGCAGGTCGTCGATGAGCAGTCCGTCGTAGACGACGTCACCGGAGTACAGGGCGCCGGTGCGCTCCTCCAGCAGGGCCAGGCAGCCCGGCGTGTGGCCGGGCAGGTGCAGCACCGTCAGGGTGCGCCCGCCCAGCTCGATCCGGTCGCCGTCGGCCAGCGGCCGGGTCACCTCCACCGGCTCGACCCGGTAACCGCGCGGGTCGTAGCCGGGGTGCGGCAGGGATTTCAGCAGCAGGCCGGGGACCGGCCCGTCGCCGGGGTCGAGGCCGAGCCGCGCGTACAGGTCGGCGCCGTACAGGGCGGCCGGTACGCCCCCGGCCAGCAGCGAAACGGCGGCGGTGTGCGCGGCCCGCTCGCGGAACTCGTGGGCGCCGCCGACGTGGTCCAGGTGCGCGTGGGTGAGCACCACCAGCGGATCGCGTTCGAACAGCCGTGGCAGTGCGGGGCGCAGCGGGACCACCCCGAGGCCCGCGTCCACCACGAGGTCCCGGTCGGTGCCGGGCAGCCACCACAGGTTGGCCGACAGCAGCGGGTCGACGTACGGCTCGGTGATCCGCACGACGCCGGTGCCTGTCGGGTGTTCCCGGTACCAGTTGTCCACCGCTCCAGCCTGCCAGGAGCACCTTCCGGCGGATCGTCAGGGGTCGCTCCGGGCAGGATCCGGGCACGGCCCGGCGGGCGGGCGGCCCCGGACGGCGGGGCGCTCTGCGGCGGGGTGCCCGACGGCGGGCGCCGCGCGGGCGCGTGCGAAGCTGTGGGGCCGACGAGGCGGAACGGGGACGGTCATGGGGGCAGGAATGCGCGGTATCACCAGGTCAGCGGTGCCGGGGCCGCCCGGCGACGGGTCCGCCGCCGAGCGGACCGTCGGGCTGCTGGACCTGCGGGGGAGGCCCGGCCTTGCGACCGTGCTGCACTATCCGGCGGACGCCGTGGTCGTGGTCTCCGGCCTGCCCGGCAGCGGCAAGAGCACGCTGCTGCGCCGCTGGTCGGACACGGTCCGGGTGGTGGACCCGCGCGATGTGCACGAGGCGTGCGAGGCCGTGATGCCCGAGCGGCTGCCGTACGGGGTGTACCGGCCGTGGGCACGGCTGGTGCACCTGAGGTGGCTGCGGGCGGGCGTGCGCGGCGGCGGTCCGCTGCTGGTGCACGACTGCGGCAGCCGCCCGTGGCTGCGCCGGTGGCTGGCCCGCGGCGCCGCCCGGCAGGGGCGGGAGCTGCACCTGGTGGTCCTGGACGTCGGCCGTACCGAGGCGCTGAACGGCCAGCAGGCGCGCGGCCGGTGGGCACCCCGACGGACCTTCGACCGGCACTGCGCGGGCCTCGGGCGGCTGCTCGACGCCCTCACGCCCGGCGGCCCGGCCGCCACCGCCGTTCCGGTACCGGACGCGGTGGCGGAGGCCACCTCGGTCGTCCTGCTGGACCGCTCCTCCCGTGCACACGTGACGGCCCGTTTCGGCGCCCCGGCCGACCCCACGGGCTGAGCCAGGGCCGGCAGTTCGCACCGGATCGTCCAGCGGCTCCCGGCCCCGGCCGGGCGTGCGCGACGCACCCTCGTACCGGCCCCTACCCGGGCGGTCCGTACCCGGGCGATCCGGCCGGGGCTCAGCCTGCCGTGTGAACCACCTCGCCGCCGACCACGCCGAGGTCGACGCGGGTGTCCAGGATCGCCTTCGGGTCCAGTCCGAACAGGTCCTGGGAGAGCAGGACCAGGTCGCCGAGCTTGCCCGGGGTGATCGAGCCGAGCCGGTCGTCGAGGAAGTTGGCGTACGCGCTGCCCAGGGTGTAGCCGCGCAGGGCGCTGGCCAGCGGAACGGTCTCCTCCGGCATCCACGCCTCGCCGCCCGCCAGGCCTTGGCGGGTGACGGCGGTGTAGAGGCCGATCAGCGGGTCCATCTCGGCGACGTTCCAGTCGCTGGAGAACGCCAGGACCGCCCCGGCCTGCTGCAGGCTGCGCATCGGCCAGGCCTTGGACCAGCGCTGCTCGCCGACGGCCTCCGCCCAGTCGCGGCCGGGCCCGGCGATGTCGGGCGAGCAGTGCCGGGGCTGCATGCAGGCGACCACCCCGAGCTCCGCGAAGCGGGGGACGTCGGCGGGGTCGAGGCACTCGACGTGGACGACCTGGTGCCGGGCGTCGCGCGGGCCGTTGACCCGGCGGGCGTGCTCGACGGCGTCCAGCACGGTACGGATGCCCCGGTCGCCGGTGGCGTGCACGAAGGTCTGGAAGCCGGCCGCGTCCAGCCGGGCCAGCGTCTCGGCGAACTCCTGCGGCGGGTAGAAGGTCTCGCCGCGGTGGCTGTGGTGTCCGGCGTACGGCTCCAGCAGCGCGGCGGTGTGCGGTTCGACCACGTCGTCGATGTACAGCTTGAGCGGCCCGACCCGGAAGCGGTCGCCGTGGTGGCGCCGGGCGGCGGCCGCGAACTCGGCGAGGTCCGCGTCGGTGGTGCCGCGCGGGTGGAACAGCGCGGCGACCAGCCGCGAGCGCAGCCGGCCCTCGGCGATGGCCCGCTCGAACAGGGCCAGGTCGTCCAGCGAGTTCTGCGGTTCGACGACGGTGGTGATGCCGTAGCGGGCGGCCTGGTCGAGGCTGGCGCACAGCCGCCCGTACTGGCGGTCCGGGTCCGCCCAGGGGACGCCGGCGGCGCGCAGGGCCCGGTGGCCGTCGCGGGACAGGCCGCGGACCGCGAAGTCGGTGAGGAAGCCGGTCGGCTCGCCGGTCACCGGGTCCTTCTGCACGGTGCCGAAGGCGAGGTCGGTGGTCCCGGCGGTGATGCCGAGGCGGCGCAGGGCGGCCGTGTTCAGCCAGGCGGTGTGCACGTCGTAGCTGAGCACGAAGGCGGGCCGCTCACCGGTGTACGGGTCGAGGTCGGCGGCGGTGGGCATCCGGCCGCCGGGGATCGCGGAGTAGTCGAAGGCCTCGGCCTCGACCCAGTCCGCGGCGGCGTTGCGGTGCAGCCAGTCGGCGATCCGGCGGCCGATCTCGGCGAGGTCGGCGGCGCCGGCCAGTTGCACGCAGGCGGCGTCGGAGCCGAGCCGGACGTGGTTGTGGCTGTCGACGAAGCCGGGCAGCAGCAGCCGGCCGCGGGCGTCGACCACCTCGGTTCCGGGGCCGGCCAGCTCGCGCCAGCCGTCGCCGTCGCCGACCCAGGCGATCCGGCCGTCCCGGACGGCGACGGCCTCGGCCCGGGGGCGCCGGTCGTCGACGGTGTGGACGTGGGCATGGTGGACGATCAGGTCGGCGGGGCGGTTCACAGGTTCTCCGGAGCGGTGGCGGCGGTGGCGGCGGTGGCGGTGGCGGGAACGGACGTGGGTGCGGCCGCGGCGGGCGGCGCAGCGGTCCGGCCGGACTGGTCCGCGGGCAGGCTGAGCACCCAGTGGGTGGCGCTGCGCGGGCGCAGGTAGAACGCCCAGTAGAGGGCGCCGACCAGCAGGACGGCGAGGGTGATCAGCAGGTCGCGGCGGGCCTGTTGGGTGAGCGCGTACGCCAGGACGGCGGTGGTCAGGACGGGCGCGAGCGGCCACAGCGGCATCCGCCAGGCGTCGGTGGTGCGGTGGCGGCCGCGGCGGGCGGCGAGCGCGGCCACACCGAGCAGCAGGTAGATGACCGCGACCACGACGCCGGTGAAGCCGAGCAGCGCGTCGATCGGGACGGTGAGGGCGAGCACCGCGCCGGGGGCGCCGATGGCGAGGGTGGCCACCCACGGGGAGCCCCAGCGGGGGTGCAGGGTGCCGAGCGCCCGGTTGACGGGGTCGGGCCAGGTGCGGTCGCGGGCGGAGGCGTAGAGCACCCGGCCGTTCTGGATCACCATCACGATGACGGCGTTGAGGATGGCCGCGGCGATGCAGAGGCTGACGAAGGTGCCGACGGTGCTGCCCGCCCAGGAGTCGACGATCGCGACCAGGTCGCCCGCGGCGAGCTGGTCCGGCGAGCTGACGCCCAGGCAGATCGCGACCACCGGGACGGTGATCACCACGACTCCGGCCAGCAGGGACCACAGCACCGTCCGGGCGACCGAGCGGCGCGGCTCGCGCAGGTCCTCGGAGAGGTAGATCGCGGTGCCGAAGCCGTTGTACGTGAAGATCGCCACGGCCAGTCCGGAGATCAGCAGGCCGGCGGTGAACGGGCCGGTGCCGCCGTGGCCGTCCGGGACCACCGCGTGGACCAGCGAGGAGGCCGGCTGGTGGATGTGGGTCAGGCCGAGCACGCTGACCACGCCGGCCGCGACCACTTCGAGGCCGAGGAAGACGCCGGTGATCAGCGCGTTGGACTTGATGTCCAGGACGCCGACGGCAATGGCGAGCACCATCACCGCGCCGCCCGCGACGGCCGGGTCGAGCGAGAGCACCGAGCCGAGGTAGCCGGCGGTGCCGAGCGCGATGATCGGCGGGATCACCAGCAGCGAGACGATCGAGATCACGAACACCAGCCAGCCGGCCATCCGGCCGAGCACCTGGCCGACGATCGAGTACTCACCGCCGGCGCTCGGTACCAGGGTGCCCAGCTCGGCGTAGCAGAGGCCGACGCCGAGCGAGAGCACCGCGGCGATCAGCAGGCTGATCACGGCGCCGCTGCCCTGGGACTGCAGCAGCGGCGGGACGACGATGAACAGCGAGGAGGCGGGCGTGACGCACGACAGGGTCAGCAGGACCCCGCCGAACACGCCCAGGGATCGTGGCAGCGCCGCGACGGCGGGCTGCGCGCCGGCAGGCTGGGGGGAAGTCGTCATCGGGGACCGGGCTCTCTGGGGGAAGGTGTCCGGCCATTGAAGGCGAGGCAAAAAGAATGCGTCAAGGGTTTCTTTGCATCATTTCGCCTGTCAAATTCGTAGTCCCCGGCAATTCATAGGGGCAGCGACATCAGTGCCGATGAATCGCCTATTCGATGGGCAGATCGTAGGTGTAGGACTCCTTCACGATGTCCAGGTGCACCCAGGACTCGCAGCGCACCACCCCCGGCAGGCTCCGGACGGCCTCCAGGCCGGCCGACAGCGCCCGGCGGTCCGGGGCGTCCAGGCCGCACACCAGGTCGAACCGCCCGTAGCCGGTCGCCACGTAGTTCACCCCGGGCAGGCGGGCCGCCGCGCGGGCGACCACTGCGACCGGCCCGTGCACGCCGAGGCCGACCCCGGCCGCCTCCCGGACACCCAGCGCACGTGACTCCACCAGGCCGGTGACGTGCACGGCACCGACCTCCAGCAGGCGCAGCACCCGGGCCCGGGTGGCCGGCTGGGAGAGCCCGACCTGCTCGGCCAGCGCCGCGAAGCTGGCCCGCCCGTCCGTCTGCAGCAGGCCGAGCAGCCGCCGGTCCGCCCGGTCCAGGGCGGGCATCCGGGGGGCCGCCGTACCGGGGAGGACCGGGGAGTAGGCGTCCCGGACCAGTTCGGCGCAGCGGAACACCTCCACGCCGCGCACCCCGGGCGCCGCCCGGAGCACCGCGAACTCCTCCTCCAGAGCGGCCTCGTCGGCGACCCGGACCTCCGCGACCACGGCGAGCCGGCCCGCGGTGCAGGAGACGAAGCTGGTCGCCCGGCGGGCCGCGGCCAGGGCGGCGGCCGGGCCGCCGGCGCCTGCGACGTCCAGCGACACGTGCGCGACGGCCTCGATCCCGGCGACGGCGGGCGGCACGATGCCGACGATCCGTACCGCCCCTCGCTGCAGCAGCCGCTGCACCCGGGCCCGGGCCGCCTCCCGGGAGATGCCGAGCAGTTCGGACAGCCGCTGGTAGGTGACCCGCCCGTCGAGCTGCAGTTCGCGGACGACGGCGGAGTCGGTGGCGTCGGTGGTGTCGGGCACGAGGTCGCTCCCAGGGGGTGGTGCGGCGGGGCGCAGCCAGCCTAGGGCCCGGGCATCCCCGGGCCGCGGACGATCCACCTGAGCGGCGGTCGACGGAATGGACGGAATGCGCAGTTGTCCGATGTCGACGGCATCCGCCTCTGCGGACCTCACGGCTCGTGCGACCGGGCGAATGCGAGGCCGATGTGCCGGTTCGCCCCGCAGGTGCGGCCCTATGATCGGCGCCGTGGCCCCCGGAGCGCGCCCCCGAATCCGCGCACGGCAGACAGGGAGTTCCTTGTGACGAACCGTCTCCTCTCCCGCCCCGGCCTGCGGTTCGCGGGCGGTCTCCTGGCCGCCGCGCTGGCGCTCGCGGGGTGTTCGTCGAGTTCGTCCGGGTCCTCGGGCGCGTCCGGTTCGGCCTCCGCGTCCTCCGCGGCCTCGGGCAGTGCCGGCGTCAGCGGCACCGTGACGGTGTTCGCGGCGGCCTCGCTGAAGGAGAGTTTCACCACGCTCGGCCAGAAGTTCGAGGCCGCGCACCCCGGCACCAAGGTGGTGTTCAACTTCGCCGGCAGTGACGCGCTCGCCGCCAGCATCGTCAACGGTGCGCCGGCCGACGTGTTCGCGGCGGCCAGTCCGGCGACCATGAAGACGGTCACCGACAAGGGCGACGCGGCCGGGCAGCCGCAGACCTTCGTCCGCAACCAGCTGGAGATCGCCACCGTTCCCGGTGACCCGCACCACATCGCCTCCCTCCAGGACCTGGCCCAGCCCGGCCTGAAGGTGGTGCTGTGCGCCCAGGAGGTGCCCTGCGGCGCCGCTGCCCAGAAGGCGCTGGCCGCGGGCAACGTCCGGCTCACCCCGGTCAGCTACGAGCAGGACGTGAAGGCCGCCCTGACCAAGGTCGAGCTCCAGGAGGCGGACGCCTCGCTGGTGTACCGGACGGACGTCAGGTCGGCGGCGGGCAAGGTCGACGGGGTGAACTTCCCGGAGGCCTCCGCCGCGATCAACGACTACCCGATCGCAGCCCTGACCCATGCGCCCAACAGCGCGGGCGCCCGGGCGTTCGTGGCCCTGGTGCAGTCCCCGGAGGGGCAGCAGGTGCTCATGGACGCCGGTTTCCTGAGCACCTAGCCTGCCGCCGGAGTGTCGGGGAGGCGCGGGAAAGGCCGATTGCTAGCCTCAATTCGCCCGATTTGCTCCCCATTTGTGCGCCCGCCGTATCCGGTGGGCCCGTACCCGGTGGGCCCGTCCCCCGGGCCCGCACCCCGGTGAAGGCGAGTCAGCACGTGAACCACGAGGTCTCCCGCCGCAGGCTGCTGGGCGCCGCCGCCGGCGCGGTCGCCGCCGGCGTGTCCGTCACCACCCTCGGGGCGGGCGCGGCCCGGGCCGAGCCGGGCCACCCCGGTGGTGGCGATCCCGGCGGAGACCTGGGGGCGGCAGACCCCGGGCAGCTGCGCGTCCTGCCGGGCGACGGCCGCTACGAGACGCTCAGTCAGGGCTTCAACCAGCGCTGGACCAGCGAACCGGCCTACATCCAGCTGGTCACCGACGACCGGTCCGCCGTCGCCGCGGTCCGCGAGGCGCTCGACCGGGGGCTGCGCCCGACCGTCCGCAGCGGGGGCCACTGCTACGAGGACTTCGTCGAGAACACCGGCGGCGCGATCCTCGACATGAGCACCATGACCGGCGTCCGCCGGACCGCCGACAAGTACGGCCGCCCCGCCTACTGCGTGGAGTCCGGCGCCAGCATCTGGGAGATGTACACCGAACTGTTCCGGCGCTACGACGTGGCGGTGCCCGCCGGGTCCTGCTACTCGGTCGGTGCGGGCGGGCACGTCTGCGGCGGCGGTTACGGGGTGCTGAACCGGCGCGACGGCCTGACGGTCGACCACCTGACCCAGGTCGATGTGGTGACCGTGCGGGACGGCCGGGCCGAGGTCACCCGCGCCCACCGCGCGGACCCGGCCGGCTCGGACACCGCGCACCTGTTCTGGGCGCACACCGGCGGCGGTGGCGGCAACTTCGGCGTGGTCCTGCGCTACTACTTCAGCGAGGAGCTGCCCAGGCCGCCGGCCCGGGTCTGGCTCAGCAGCATCGCCTGGCCGTGGGCCGACATCCTGAAGCGGCCGGAGGACTTCACCCGGCTGATGCAGAACTTCGGCGAGTTCTTCGCCGCGCACAGCGGCCCCGGCGAGCAGCTGTACGACAAGCTGTTCAGCATTCTGAAGCTCACCCACAAGACCAACGGCAACATCGCGCTGTTCAGCCAGTGGGTCGGCGACGACCCGGCTCCGCTCGACGCGTACCTGGAGGCGATGGAGAGCGGTCTGACCACCCGCGCCACCGTCCAGACCGACGCCGCCGGCGGCCTGTACCTGCCGTACCCGGACCGCCGCCGGCAGATGCCCTGGCTCCAGGCCACCCAGACGCTCAACGGCTCCGGCGCCAACCAGCGCGGCAAGTACAAGTCCGCCTACCACCGCAAGCCGTTCTCGGACCACAACATCGCGGCCACCTGGACCTGGCTGACCAAGGACAACCCGGGTGTGGACATGACCCAGACCCTGGTGCAGATCGACTCCTACGGGTGCCGGGTCAACGCCGTCCGCCCCTGCGACACCGCCGTGCCGCAGCGGGACTCGATCGCCAAACTGCAGTACCAGACCTACTGGACGGTGCCCGCCCAGGACCAGGCCCACCTGGACTTCCTCCAGGGGTTCTACCAGGACGTCTACGCGGAGACCGGCGGGGTGCCCGAGGTCAGCGACCCCGCGCACGACCTCGGCACCGACGGCGCCTACGTCAACTACCCGGACGTGGACCTGGGGATCGCCACCGACCCGGCGCCGCGCTACCCGCGGCTGTACTACAAGGACAACTATCCGCGGCTGCAGCAGGCCAAGCGGATCTGGGACCCGTGGAACGTCTTCCACCACAAGCAGTCCGTGGTCGGCTGAACGGCCGTCCTCCCGTCCCTCCCCCAACACGCCGCCCGATGACTGAGGGTGACCGTCCGTCATCGGAGCGCGTAGGATGCTTCGTGCGCGCGCGGTGGGAAGGGGAGACCGTTGGACACGGTGATCGTGCAGCTGCCCGACGCCCCGGGGGCCCGCGGCGGCCGAGGTCCGCAGCGGCCCGGGCTGCTGCGGATGGGGCCCGGTGAGAGCGCGGTCTTCGGCCGCGGCGCACCGGGCAGCCCGGCCGCCATCGAGCTGACGGACCGCGGTGTCTCACGCCGGGCCGGCGAGGTCACCGCCGCGGAGGACTACTGGCGGCTCTCCAACTTCAGCGGCTCCGCGACGTACGTGGTGGAGAACCTCGAGGGCGCGGGCGAGCACGTCAAGGTGGCACCGGGCCGGCTGGGCGCGCCCGTGCCGTTCGAGTTCTCCCGGGTGGTGCTGCCCGCGGTGGCCGGCCCGACCGCCTTCAAGGTGTTCGCGCCGCAGCACGCCTACCTCGACGGCGGCCCGCGGCCCGGCGCGGGCGAGCACACCGTCAGCCCGTTCGCCCTCGACCCCACCTCCAAGTACTTCCTGGTCCTGCTGGCCCTGTGCGAGCCGCGGCTGCGCGAGGCGTCCGCCGCCGCCGTGCCCGGGGTCGGTGAGGTGCTGGAACGGCTGCGCGCCCTGCCCACCTGCCGCACGCTGACCCGCTCGGCCGTCAACTACCACATCGACTACCTCGCCGAGGCCAAGCTCAGGCTGCGCGAGGAGGGCGACCACGAGCGCGCGGCGGCCGGGCGCACCGGCCGCAAGCGGGAGGAACTCGTCGCGCTGGCGCTGCGGTTCGACCTGGTCCGGGAGGACCACCTGGCGCTGCTCCCGCCGCGGCGCGGCGCCGGCTGACCCGCGCCATGGACGACGACGGCACCCCGCCCCTGGACGTCCCCGCCGGGTACCAGGTCGCCGGCTGGCGGATCACCGAGCTGATCGGGTCCGGCGGCTGGGGCAGCGTGTACGCGGCCGAGGACCCGGCGGGCGGGACGGTCGCCGTGAAGTTCCTCCGGCCGGGCCTGCCCACCCCGGGCCGGCACCGGACGATGGCCGAACTGGTCCGCCGGGAGGACTACTTCAGCCGGCGGGCGGATCACCCCCAGCTGATCCGTACGCTGGCCGCCGTCACCGTGCGCGACCCCGGTGATCCCCGGCTCGACGGTGCCCTGGCCCTGGTGATGGAACGCGCCGAGCGCAGCCTCCAGCAGGTGCTGGCCGACGGCGAGCCCGGGACGGCCGTGACCGGCGCGGCCCGGATCCTGGCCGAGGTCGCCACCGGGCTGGCCCACATGCACGGCCGCGGCTGGGTGCACGGCGACCTCAAACCCGGCAACATCCTGCTGATGGCCGACGGCGGGGTCCGGCTGGCCGACTTCGGCCTGAGCGCGGAACTCGACGGCGGCACCCACGCCTACGCCCCGCCCCTCGGCTCGCCGGACCACGTCCCGCCCGAGTGGTGGTCGCACCGGGCCGGCGCCCGCGGTGTGGAACTGCGGCCGAGCGCCGACGTCTGGGCCTTCGGGGTGCTCGCCCACCAGGTGCTCACCGGCGGACTCCACCCGTTCCTCGGCGCCACCGCCCGCGCCAGGTCGCTGGCCGCGCAGGCGTACGCGCGCGGCACCGCCCCGCTGCGCCTGGACGAGCGGCTGCCGGACGGCTGGCGGGCCGTGATCGCCGACTGCCTGGCGGGCGATCCGGCGGTCCGCTCCCGGCTCGGCGCGGCCGAACTGCTGGCGCGGGTGCGGCAGGCCGGCGGACCGCCCCCACCCGCGCGCGCCG
>NZ_JAIZ01000297.1:0-7559 GCF_000710465.2 Kitasatospora sp. MBT63
GCGGGCCAACCGCCGGGGCACCGACGGTCCGCCGCGGCCGCCCGCGCAGCCCGAGGCCGCCGCGCCGCCGGCGCGCTCCGCCGACGGCGCCAAGACCTTCATGGCCCTGTTCCAGGCCGGTACCGCGAGTGGCCGGTCGGCCGCCCGGCAGGCCCGGCAGTCCGACGACGACCCCCGCCCGCCCGCCGGGCCGGCGGGGTCGGCCCCCGAATCCCCCCGACCTCCCCAGCGCTCCGGAGATTTCCATGACCACCAATCCTGACCTCGGCTGGCTGCTCTCGGACATCGTCGCGGTCCCCGACGTCCGGCACGCCGTCGTGGTGTCCAACGACGGCCTGGAGATCGGCCGCAGCGAGCAGATCGGCCGGGACGACGCCGAGCGGCTGGCCGCGGCCTGTTCCGGGCTGCAGTCGCTGGCCCGGGGGGTGGCCCAGGGCTTCGGCGGCCGGGGGTCCAGCACCCGGCAGATCGTGGTCGAGTACGGCGGCGGCTACCTGTTCGTGGTGGCGGCCGGCGCGGGTGCGCACCTCGCGGTGGTGACCGGCGAATCGGTGGACGCCGGGCTGGTGGCGTACCAGATGCAGGTGCTGGTCGAGCGGATCGGCACCCACCTGACCAGTCCGCCGCGGGTCGGTCAGGCGGCCGGGGACGCCCGGTGAGCGGCCCGGTCCGGCCGTACGTGATCACCGGCGGGCGCAGCGGTACCAACCGGCCGGCGCTCGCCATCGAGAGCCTGGTCAGCGCGGTCCCCGCGGCCGACCTCGACCCCGATCTGCGGTCCGGGGACACGCTGAACCGGGAGCACCAGCGGATCCTGGCGCTCTGCCACGACCTGCTGTCGGTCGCCGAGGTCGCGGCCCACCTGCGGCTGCCGGTCAGCGTGGTCCGAGTGCTGGTCGACGACCTCTGGGACCTGGGCGCCGTCCAGGTCCGCCCGCCCGCGCCGCAGGCCGACCGCCTGCCGACGCATCTCCTCGAGGAGGTACTCGTTGGCCTCCGCCAGCTCCGCTGACACCACCGGCACTGCCGGCACCGAAGGCGACGCGCCGTCGTACCTGCCGGCCACCGTGCAGGGGGCGGTGAAGATCCTGGTCACCGGCCCGTTCGGGGTCGGCAAGACCACGCTGGTCGGGGCGTTGAGCGAGATCGCGCCGCTGCGGACCGAGGAGGTGATGACCTCGGCCGGGGTCGGGGTGGACGACCTGACCGGGCGGCCCGACAAGACCACCACCACGGTCGCGCTGGACTTCGGCCGGATCACGCTCAACCCGCAGCTCGCCCTGTACCTGTTCGGCACACCGGGCCAGCAGCGGTTCTGGCCGCTGTGGGAGGACCTGTCGCGCGGGGCGCTCGGCGCGATCGCGCTGGTGGACACCCGCCGGCTGGACGAGAGCTTCGACGTGCTGGGGCAGCTGGAGGAGCAGCGGATCCCGTTCGCGGTCGCCGTGAACGTCTTCCCCGACACCCCGGAACACCCCGAGGACGACCTGCGCTCCGCCCTGGACCTGCTGCCCGAGGTGCCGATCCTGCGCTGCGACGCGCGCGACCGGCAGGCCGCCTACGACGTGCTGATCGACTTCGTGGACCATCTGCTCTCCACCGCCGTACTGGAGCTCCAGCGATGACGACTCCCGAGCCCCAGGCGGCCACCCCGCCGCCCGGCTGTCCCGCGCACCGGGCCGGCGGCCCGCCGGCGCCCGCCGCGCAGCTGTACGGCGCGGCCGTCGCGGACGACCCGCACGGGCTGTACGCCCGGCTGCGCGAGCAGCACGGGCCGGTCGCGCCGATCGAGCTGGAGCCGGGGGTCGAGGCCTGGCTGGTGCTCGGCTACGCCGAACTGCTCGAACTGACCCGCAACGAGAAGCTGTTCTCCAAGGACTCGCGGCGCTGGCGGGTGCCGGCCGAGGGCCGGCTGAAGCCGGACTCGCGGCTGCTGCCGATGACGGCGTGGCGGCCGACGCTGCTCAACCTGGACGGCGGCGAGCACCAGCGGCTGCGCGGCGCGGTGGCGCAGACGCTCGGCCGGATCGACCACCGGCAGCTGCGGGAGACCACCGAGACCGCCGCCAACTCGCTGATCGACAGCTGGGGTCCGGACGGTACGGCCGACCTGATCGCGCAGTACGCGCGCCGGCTGCCGCTGCTGGTCTTCACCCAGCTGCTGGGGCTGCCGGCCGAGATGGGCCCGCACCTGATCGAGCTGATCAGCCACTTCGTGGACAGCAGCGAGAAGTCGGTGCGGGCCAACGCCGAGTTCCAGGCGATCCTGACCGATCTGGTGCGCCGCAGCCGGGCCGAGCCGGGCGCGGACCTGACCTCGTGGCTGCTGGCCCACCAGGCTGGGCTGAGCGACGAGGAGGCGCTGCACCACCTGGTGGTGATCCTGGTCGCGGGCAACGAGACCACCATCAACTGGACCGGCAACACGCTGCGGCTGCTGCTGACCGACCGCCGTTTCCGGTCCACCCTGGCGGGTGGCCGGCTGACCGTCGCGGACGCGCTGGAGGAGGTGCTGTGGCGGGATCCCCCGACGCAGAACTTCCCGGGCCGGTGGGCCACCGGTGACACCGTGCTCGGCGGCCAGTACATCAGCGCGGGCGACATGCTGGTGCTGGGACTGGCCGGGGCCAACGCCGACCCGGCGGTGCACGCCGCCTCGGACGGCATCGCCGGGAACCGGGCGCACCTCGCCTGGGGGGCCGGCCGGCACGTCTGTCCGGCCCAGCACCCGGCCCGGCTGATCGTCGAGACGGCGCTGGAGACCCTGCTGCACCGGCTGCCCGACCTCCAACTGGCGGTTCCCGCCAACGAGCTGGCCTGGCGGCAGTCGCCGTGGTCGCGCGCGCTGGTGTCGCTGCCGGTGCTGTACAGCGCTTTCACCCCGCCCCGAGCCCCCGCACCCGAAAGGCCGCCATGGACACCGCCGACACTCTCACCCCCGTCCGACTCGACGCCTTCGGACGGGACCAGCACGGAGAGAACAGCCGGCTCCGGGCGGCTGGCCCTGCGGTCCTGGTGGAACTCCCTGGCGGGGTGGTGGTCTGGGCGATAACCCACCACGACACCCTCCAGGAGCTGCTCGCCGATCCCCGGGTCGGCAAGAACCCGCAGCTGTGGACCACCTTCCGGGAGGGTCGGCTGCCGGAGGGCTGGCCGCTGCTGAACTTCGTCACCGTGCCCGGCATGATCACCGTGGACGGCGCGGACCACCGGCGGCTGCGCGGTCTGGTCACCCAGGCGTTCACACCCCGCCGGATCGCCGAGCTGGCGCCCGCCGTCGAGGCGCGCTGCGAGCGGCTGCTGGACGCGATGGCCACGCTGGAGGGCGAGTTCGACCTGCGCGAGCACTTCGCGTACCCGCTGCCGATGCAGGTGATCGGCGAGCTGCTGGGGCTGGCGGTCGAGCAGCAGCACCAGCTGCACGAGCTGTCCGACACCCTGGTGAGCAGTTCCGCGACGCCGGAGGCGGCGGTGGCGGCGCAGCGGGGCCTGTTCGCGCTGCTGGGGTCGGTGGTGGCGGCCAAGCGGGCCGAGCCCGGGGACGACCTGACCACCGATCTGATCGCGGCCCGGGAGGCGGACGACCGGCTGACCGAGCAGGAGTTGGTCGGCACGCTGCTGCTGATGCTGGTGGCGGGGCACGAGACCACGCTCAACCTGATCACCAACGCGGTGCGGGCGCTGCTGGCCGACCGGTCGCAGCTGGAGCTGGTGCTGTCCGGGCAGCAGCCGTGGTCGGCGGTGGTGGAGGAGACGCTGCGGTACGACTCCCCGGTGGGGCAGTTCCCGCTGCGGTACGCGGTGGAGGACATCGAGGTCGGCGGGGTGCTGATCCGCCGGGGTGAGGCGCTGCTGGCCTCGTACGCCTCGGCGGGCCGCGACGAGGGGCACTACCCGGACGCGGACCGGTTCGACCTGACCCGGCAGCCGGCCCGGCACCTGTCGCTGGGGCACGGGCCGCACTTCTGCCTCGGGGCGGGGCTGGCCCGGCTGGAGGCGGAGACGGCGCTGCGCGGCCTGTTCGGCCGCTTCCCGGGGCTGACGGCGGCGAAGGACGCCCCGGCGCCGGAGCCGATCGCCTCGTTCGTCAGCAACAGCGTGCGGACCCTGTACGTGCGCACCGCGTAGCGGGCGGCCGCCCCGGCGGACGGGCGTATCCGCGGGGGCGGCCGGTACCCGGCGGCCGGGGGCTCGTTGGGCAGGTCATGACGAAGATCCCGGCGCTGGCCGCCCTGTCCCTGGCCGCCGTCGCGGTGGCCGCCGCCCCCGCGCACGCGGAGCAGGCCCGCGACTACTCCCAGGGGGCGTCGGCGGACGAGGTGTGCCACCAGGAGCTGGCCCAGTACCCGGTGGTCGGGCCGGCGGCGGAGCGCACCACGGGGGTGTGCGGGACGGTCGGCCGGGTGCTGGACCGGCCGCCGGTGTCGGTGAGCTGAGCCCGGTTCAGCCGGTGAACAGGGCGTTCAGCTCGTCGTAGCCGAGGCCGTCGGCCAGCGCGTCGTAGCTCCCGTGGGTGTACACCTCGCGGGCGGCGCGCTGCACGGCCGCGTAGGCGGCCTTGGCGAGGCCGGGGCCGAGGCTGATCCGGGCGACGCCGAGGGCGGCGAGTTCGGCGACGGTGGGGGCGCCGGGGCCGGCCATCACGTTGAGCGGCACGGGCACGGCCGCGACCAAGGCGGCGATGGTGGCGGGGTCGGCCACCCCGGGGACGAAGACGCCGTCGGCGCCGGCCTCGGCGAACGCGCGGGCCCGGGCGACGGCCTCGTCCAGGCGGCCGGCCGGCTCGCCCGCGCCGAGCAGGAAGACGTCGGTGCGGGCGTTGAGGAACAGCGGGACGCCGGTCGCGTCGGCGGCCCGGCGGGCGGCGACGATCCGCTCTGCGGCGTCGGCGGCCGGGCGCAGCGGACCGGGACCGGACCAGCCGTCCTCCAGGTTGACGCCGACGGCGCCGGTGGCGATCAGCTCGGTGATGCTCGCGCCGACGCCTTCGGGGGTGTCGGCGAAGCCGTGTTCGAGGTCGGCGGTGACCGGCAGGTCGACGGCGGCGGCGATCAGGGCGGTCTGGGCCAGGGCGCGCGGCAGGCCCAGCACCTGCCCGTCGGGGACACCGAGGGTCCAGGAGACGGAGGCGCTGGCGGTGGCGATGGCCGGGGCGCCGGCCCCGGCGACCAGGCGGGCGCTCGCGGCGTCCCAGACGTTGGCCAGGACCAGGGGGGTGCCGGGGCGGTGGAGGGCGTGGAGGAGCTTCGCCTTGTCGTGCGGTGTGGTCATGGTGACAGCCTGTCGGTCTGGGGGTGCCGGGTCCGGCGGGAATCGGACCTGGACGGCGGGCCGGACGGGTGGTGGGCCGGGGCTGGTGGTCAGGCCTGCCGGGTGGTCAGGCCTGCTTGGGGGCGGGGCTGAGCCGGGTGGCGATGGCGATCCGGTTCCAGGAGTTGATGGCGATGATCAGCGCGATCAGCTGGCCCAGTTCCCGCTGGTCGAACAGCTTGGCCGCCTCGTCGTAGACCGCGTCCGGGACATGGCCGTCGGTGACCAGGGTGACGGCCTCGGTGAGGGCGAGCGCGGCCCGCTCCTTCGCGGTGAAGTACGGGGTCTCGCGCCAGGCCGGCAGGGTGTGGATCCGGTGCTCCTGCTCGCCCTGCGCCCGGGCGTCGGTGGTGTGCATGTCCAGGCAGAAGGCGCAGCCGTTGATCTGCGAGGCACGGATCTTGACCAGTTCGGCGAGGGTCGGGTCGACGTCGGTGCGGGCGGCCCGGTCCAGCTTGATCATCGCGGCGTAGAACTCGGCGGCCTGCTCGGGGAGCGAGATCCGCTGGACGGGGGCGGGGACGAGGGCGTCAGGGGTGGTGTTCTCGTGCGTCGTCATGTCTCCACCGTAGGTGCCTGATGGCCCGTCAGTGTGGTTCATTTGGGTCATGGGATCCTGGGCCACTTTCGGCGGCGACCTGCACCTCGACCTGTCCGCGGGCCGGGCCCGCGGCCTGGGCCTGCGGGCCGCGCTGGAGGACGCGCTGCGCACCGCCGTCCGGGAGGGCCGGCTCGGTCCCGGCACCCGGCTGCCGTCCTCCCGGGCGCTGGCGGCGGACCTCGGCATCGCCCGCAACACCGTCGCCGAGGCGTACACCCAGCTCGGCGCGGAGGGCTGGCTGACGTCCCGGCAGGGCTCGGGCACGGTGGTGGCCGAGCGCGGCGAGCCGCAGCCGGCCCCGCCGCCGCCCGGGGTGCGGCCCGAACCGGCCGTCCGGCACAACCTGATGCCGGGCAGCCCGGACCTCTCCCGCTTCCCGCGGAACGCGTGGCTGGCGGCCACCCGGCGGGCGCTGGCGACCGCCCCGCACGAGGCCTTCGGGCTCGGCGACCCGCGCGGCCGGATCGAGCTGCGCCGGGCGCTGGCGGCCTACCTGGCCCGGGTCCGCGGCGTGCGTACCGACCCGGAGCGGCTGGTGGTGTGCTCCGGCTACACCCAGGGGCTCGGGCTGCTCTGCCGGGCGCTGCACGAGCAGGGGGTGCGGACGGTGGCGGTGGAGGAGTACGGCCTGCCGCCGCAGCGGGCGGTGATCGCGGAGGCGGGTCTCGGCACGGTGCCGCTGTCGCTGGACGAGGGGGGTGCCCGCACCGGGGAGCTGCTCGGCTCGCCGGCCGGGGCGGCGGTGCTGACCCCGGCGCACCAGTTCCCGACCGGGGTGGCGCTGCGCGCCGCGCGCCGGGCGACCGCGGTGGCCTGGGCCCGGGCCACCGGCGGGGTGGTGATCGAGGACGACTACGACGGCGAGTTCCGCTACGACCGGCAGCCGCTGGGCGCGATGCAGGCACTGGACCCGGAGCGGGTGGTGTACGCGGGGACGGCGTCCAAGAGCCTGGCGCCGGGGATCCGGATGGCCTGGCTGGCCCTGCCCGGCCGGCTGGTCGAGCCGGTGATGCGGCAGAAGCGGCTGGCGGACGGGCAGAGCGGCGCGGTGGAGCAGCTGGCGCTGGCCGAGCTGATCACCTCCGGCGACCTGGACCGGCACATCCGGCGCAGCCGGCTGCAGTACCGGCGGCGCCGCGACCGGCTGATCGAGGTGCTGGCCGAGCGGGTGCCCGAGGTCCGGGTGACCGGCCTGTCGGCGGGGCTGAGCGCCGTCCTGGAGCTGCCGCCGGGCTCGCTCGGCGAGGAGGAGCTGCTGCGGCAGGCGCGCTGGCTGGGGATCTCGCTGAGCGTGCTGTCCTGGTGCCGGGCGTCCGAGGCGCCGCCGGCCGCGGACGCGCCCGCGGCGCTGGTGGTCGGGTACGGGACGCCGGCCGACCACGCGTTCCCGGCGGCGCTGGACGCACTGTGCACGCTGCTGCGGCTGTGACCGCCCCGGCGGCGCGGCGCGGCTCAGCGGCCGCCGCGGTGGCCGATCTCGAAGAGCAGGATGACGAACCCGGCGAAGGCATGGGTGGCCACCATGTAGATGGCGGCGCGGATCCAGACCCGGCGGTCGGTGCGGCGTCCGGCGTCCTTGGTGAGGTCGGCGGCGGGATGGGCGGCGGGGCCGGTCGCGGGGTGGGTGGCGAGGTCACTGGCGGGGGCG
>NZ_JAIZ01000297.1:7659-15943 GCF_000710465.2 Kitasatospora sp. MBT63
CGGTCCTCCGGTGGTGGGTGTGCCGCGGGGGTGATTGCGGGTGGAGCGGGGTTCAGAGCCGGGGCGTGTCGCCGAGGCAGAGTTCGCCGCCCGGGCTCTGCAGCAGGGTGTGCAGGAAGAGCAGCTCGACCCCGTCGGCGGAGTCGGCGGCGATGCAGTGCGGGGTGAGCGAGTCGAAGTGGGCGGAGTCGCCCTCGTCGAGCAGGTGGACGCGCTCGCCGAGGGTCAGCCGCAGCCGGCCGCGGGTGACGTACAGCCACTCCTCGCCCGGATGGACCCGGACCACGGCGTCCTGGAGGCCGGGCGGCACCTGGACGTGCAGGGCCTGCATGGCCCGGCCGGGGGCGCCGGCCCGCCGGTAGCCCCAGCCACCGGCCCGGCCCGGTTCGATGGCGGCGCCGCGGATCACCGGGTCGGGCTCGCCGGGCTGTTCGCCGAGCAGTCCGGCGACGGTGGTGCCGTAGGCGCGGGCGAGGCCGAGCAGGACGGGCAGCGAGGGCTGGCGCTGTCCGGTCTCCAGGCGGGACACGTAAGCTGGGGAGAGTCCGACCCGGGCGGCCGCGGCCTCCAGGGTGAACCGTCCGGCGAGCCGGTGTTCGCGCAGTCGGGCGCCGAGGCCCGCGACCTCTTGGTCGTCTGTCATGCCTCCAGTGCACACCCGCCGGTGCCTCAGAGGCAAGAAACTTGCCTCCCGGGCAAACCCGCAGGTCAGCGGTGGCGCTACGGTCCGATCAGGGGCGCGGGATGTTGCGCAGGTTGCTACGCGCCAGGTCGATCATCCGGCCGACCCCGCCGGACAGCACGGTCTTGCCGGCGGCCAGCGCGAAGCCCTTGAGCTGGGCGGCGGTGATCCGCGGCGGGATGGACAGCGCGTTGGGGTCGGTGACCACGTCGACAAGGGCCGGGCCGGGGCGTTCCAGCGCCTCCCGCAGCGCCTGTTCGACCGCGGCGGGGTCGGTCACCCGCTTGGCGGGGATGCCGCAGGCCCGGGCGATGGCCGCGTAGTCCACGTCGCCGTTGTCGGTCTCGGCCTCCTGGTAGCCGCTGACCAGCATCTCCAGCTTGATCATGCCGAGCGCGCCGTTGTTGAACACCACCGTCTTCACCGGCAGCCGGTACTTGGCCACCGTGAGCAGTTCGCCGAGCAGCATGCCGATCCCGCCGTCGCCGGACAGCGACACCACCTGGCGTCCGGGGAAGGCGAGTTGGGCGCCGATCGCGTGCGGCAGGGCGTTCGCCATCGAGCCGTGCAGGAAGGAGCCGATCACCCGGCGCCGCCCGTTCGGGGTGAGGTAGCGGGCCGCCCAGACGTTGTTCATGCCGGTGTCGACGGTGAACACCGCGTCGTCGGCGGCCAGTTCGTCCAGGACCGAGGCGACGTACTCCGGGTGGACCGGGCGGTGGTGGCCGATGTCCTTGGTGTAGGCGCCGACCACGGTCTCCAGGGCCCGGCAGTGCCTGTCGAGCATGGCGTCCAGGAAGCGCCGGTCCTGCTTCTGGTCGAGCAGCGGCAGCACCGCCCGCAGGGTGGCCGCGACATCGCCGTGCACGGCCAGTTCCAGCGGGGTGCGGCGGCCGAGCCGGGTGGCGTCGTGGTCCACCTGGACGGTCCGGGCCTGCGGCAGGAACGAGTCGTACGGGAAGTCGGTGCCCAGCAGCACCACCAGCTCGGCCTCGTGCAGCGCCTCGTGGCAGGCGCCGTAGCCGAGCAGGCCGCTCATCCCGACGTCGTACGGGTTGTCGTACTGGATCCACTCCTTGCCGCGCAGCGAGTGCCCGACCGGCGCCTGCACGGTGGCGGCGAGCTTCATCACCTCCTCGTGGGCGCCGCGGGTGCCGGCGCCGGCGAAGACCGTCACGGTGCCGGCGGAGTTCAGCGCCTCGGCGAGCGCCCGGACCTGGGACCAGGGCGGGGCGGCGACCGCCTGCTCGGTCAGGAAGGTGCCCTCGCCGGTGGGCCCGGCGGCGGGCAGCGCGGCCACGTCGCCGGGGAAGACCAGCACCGAGACTCCGGGGGCGCCGAGCGCGTGCTGCACCGCGACCCGCAGCAGCCGGGGCAGCTGCTCGGGGGTGGAGACCAGCTCGCAGAAGGTGCTGCAGTCGGTGAACACCCGCTCCGGGTGGGTCTCCTGGAAGAAGCCGGTACCGATCTGGCCGGACGGGATGTGCGAGGCCAGCGCCAGCACCGGGACGCCGCTGCGCTGCGCGTCGTACAGGCCCTGGATCAGGTGGGTGTTGCCGGGCCCGCAGGAGCCGGCGCAGACCGCGAGCCGGCCGGTCAGTTCGGCCTCGGCGGCGGCGGCGAAGGCCCCGGCCTCTTCGTTGCGCACGTGCACCCAGGAGATGCCCTCGGCCCGCCGGATCGCGTCGACCACCGGGTTGAGGCTGTCACCCACCACCCCGTAGACCCGTTCCACGCCCGCCTGCCGGAGCACCTCCACCATCTGCTCGGCCACGCTGCCCATGGGGTACCTCGTCCCGTCTCGCCCGTCGCCCGCTGTCGGACCATGCCTAGCACGGCAAAGGGGACATTTCGGCCGAGGCGCACGGAAGGGCGGCCGGGGCCCGCAGGCCCCGGCCGCCGCGCGCACCGCCGTGGGGAGCGGAGCGGGTCAGCCGTGGAAGGCGGCCGTCCCGTTCGGGGTGCCGAGCCCGGTCGGGCCGTCGTAGCCCGCACCGGCCTTGCACAGGTAGGCCGGCGAGCAGCTGCCGTTGGAGCCCGTGGTCACGTCGAACAGCGAGGTGGTGTGGGCGTACGGGAAGGAGGCCGGGCTGCTGCCCGCGGACGGGGCGCCGCCGAGCGCGTAGACGCCCGCGATGATCGGCGAGGAGGCGCTGGTGCCGCCGTACACCGCCCAGCCGCTGCCGCCGTAGGTCTGGTAGACCGCGACGCCGGTGGCGGGGTCGGCGACCGCCGCGACGTCGGCGATGGTCCGCTTCTTGCAGCCGGTGTCCTTCTGCCAGGTGGGCTTGGCGTCGTAGGCCGAGCAGCCGGAGCCGCCGCCCTCGGTGGAGTTGGTGAGCCAGACCGACTCGCTCCAGCCGCGGCTGCTGGAGTCCCGCCTGAGCGCGGTGCCGCCGACCGCGGTGACGTACCGGGAGGCGGCCGGGTACTCGGCGCCGTAGGCGGAGTCGCCCGAGGAGACGGTGATGGCGACGCCCGGGTGGTTGAAGTACGAGCTGTCGTAGGAGGTGTCGGCGGAGGACTCGCCGCCGCCGTAGCTGTTGGAGACGAACTTGGCGCCCAGCGCGACCGCGGTGTTGACGCTCTTGCCGAGGTTGGCCATCGAGGCGCTGGCCGCCTCCACCAGGACGATCTTCGCCTTGGGGGCGATCGCGGAGACCATGTCCAGGTCGAGCGAGATCTCCCCGGCCCAGCCGCTGTTCTTGGCGGGGTAGCTGGTGCCGCCGTTCTGGTCGGTCTTCTTGAAGCAGCCGTTGGCGGTGGTGCAGGCCGGCAGGCCGTACTGGGCCCGGTAGACGCCCAGGTCCGCCTCGGCCGAGGGGTCGTCGTAGGCGTCCACGATGGCGATGGTCATCCCGGCGCCGCCGCCGGCCGGCAGCTTGTAAGCGCCGAGCAGGTCGGACGGGCCGTAGCCGGCCGGCGTCAGGTCCGGGGTGACGCCGAGCGCGTGCACCGGCTCGACGGTGCTGGTGACCCGCAGGGCGTGGCAGGCCATGGTGTCGCCCTTGGCCAGGGTGGCGCAGGAGCGGACCCAGGAGGTGCCGCCCTTGCTGTAGGTGGTGGGGGTGGCGGCGGCGCCGGCGGGTGCGGCGGACGCGAAGGCCGAGACGGCGAGCGCCGCGGTGCCGGCGGCGGCCAGGACGGCCCGACGGGTGCGGGGCGTGGGGGTACGCAACGGACTGCCTCCTGTGGCTGGGGTGAACCGGGGGCCGTGCGGATGCGCCGCGCGCCGGATGGGGTGGTCCGGGGCGCGGAGGGGCAGGCGGAAGCAGCGGGACGGCCGGACGGCCCGGGGGCCGCCGCCTCCCACCTGGGTGGTGCGGGGAGCTGACGACGACGCTAGACGGACATGTTCACGCCCAACAACGGACCGTCAGAAAATTGGAGGAGCCCTTTACCGCCGGTTGGCGACGGTAAAGGGCTCCTGGGAGAAAGCTTGTTGATGCCTTGTCACTCGGCGGCGAGGTGCTCCGTCCCGCCCGCCTGCACGACACCCTGCACCCCGGCCCGTGCGGTCCGCCGGGCGGGCTCGCGGCCGGGCGGCTGGACGCACCGCTCGGGCGCCTCGATCACCGCGGTCCGCCGGGTGGCGCTCTCCTCCACCCCGAGCCGCACCGGCTCGCCGTCGTGCAGCAGGGTCAGCGGCCCGCCCTTGCGGACCGTGTAGACGGTGGTGGCGTGGGTGATGTCGACCCGCAGCAGGCTCTCCCGGATCCGCAGCGTGAACGCCAGCCGCTGCAGCCCCGCGGGCAGCCGCGGGCGGAACGACAGGTGCTCCGAGTGGTCCCGCAGCCCGCCGAAGCCCGCCACCAGCGCGATGCAGGCCCCCGCCAGCGAGGCCATGTGCAGCCCGTCGCGGGTGTTGCCGCCGAGGTCGCGCAGGTCCATCAGGGCGGCCTCGGCGGTGTAGTCGTACGCCAGGTCCAGCTGGCCGACCTCGGCCGCGATCACCGCCTGGGTGCAGGCGGACAGCGAGGAGTCGCGGACGGTCAGCCGCTCGTAGTAGGCGAAGTTGCGGGCCTTCTGGTCCTCGGTGAAGGCGTCGCCGCGCACCTGCATGGCGAGCACCAGGTCGGCCTGCTTCACCACCTGCTTGCGGTACAGGTCGAAGTACGGGTAGTGCAGCAGCAGCGGGTAGGTCTCGGCCGGGGTGTTCTCGAAGTCCCACAGCTGGTGGTCGGTGAAGCCGTCCGCCTGCGGGTGCACCCCGAGCTTCTCGTCGTACGGGATGAACATCGCGGCGGCCGCGTCCCGCCAGGCCGCCGCCTCCTCGGTGTCCACGCCCAGCGCCGCGGCCTGCAGCGGGTGCCGGTTGGCGGCCTCGGCGGCGTGCCGCAGGTTGGACTGCGCCATCAGGTTGGTGAACACGTTGTTGTCCGCCACCGCGCTGTACTCGTCCGGCCCGGTGACCCCCTCGATCCGGAACCGGCCGACCGGGTCGTGGTGGCCGAGCGAACGCCACATCCGGGCCGTCTCGACCAGCAGCTCCAGCCCGTAGGTCTGCTCGAACTCCACGTCCCCGGTGGCCCGGACGTAACGCACCACGGCCGCCGCGATGTCGGCGCCGATGTGGAACGCCGCGGTACCGGCCGGCCAGTACCCGGAGCACTCCTCCCCGCGGATCGTCCGCCACGGGAACACCGCTCCCGCCAGGCCCAGTTGGGCCGCCCGCTCACGCGCCATCGGCAGCGTGGTGTGCCGCCAGCGCAGCGCCTGCCCGACCGCGCCGGGCAGGCAGTAGGTGAGCACCGGCAGCACGAACATCTCGGTGTCCCAGAAGCTGTGCCCGTCGTAGCCGGGCCCGGTCAGACCCTTGGCGGGGATGGCCCGCTCCTCGCTGCGCGCACCGGCCTGCAGCACGTGGAACAGCGCGAACCTGGCCGCCTGCTGGAGCTCGACGTCGCCCTCGATCTCGATGTCGTTGTTCGACCAGAACCGCTCCAGGAAGCGGCGCTGCTCCGCCACCAGCCCGTCCCAGCCGGTGTGCCGGGCGGCGGTCAGCGCCGCCTCCACCTGGTCCCGGACCGCGGGCAGCGAGCGCGTCGCCGACCAGCCGTACGCCATGAACTTGACCAGCCGCAGCTTCTCCCCGGCCTCCAGCACGGTGGTGACGCTGATCCGGCCCTGGTCGTCGGTGGACTCCGCGGTGGTGTCGACCTGGTCCGGGCCCTCGATGGCGTGGTCGGTCCCGGCGGCCACCCGCAGCCCGCTGTAGCGGGTGCGGTGCACCAGCACCGTCTTGGTGCCGGCCGCGTGGTGGAGTTCGGAGACCAGCGGCTGCTCCAGCACCGCGGCCGCCCGCGGGTCGCGCTCCCCGCCCGGCAGCTGCTCGTTGGCGACCAGCTCGGACTGGACCACGATCCGCACCGGGCCGTCCACCGCCTCCACCGTGTAGTCGACCGCCGCCACCGCCCGCTGGGTGAGCGAGACCAGCCGCACCGAGGTCACCTTGACCGTCCGCCCGGCCGGCGAGGTCCACTCCGCGTACCGCCGCAGCAGGCCGTCCCGGAAGTCCAGGCTCCGCTGGTGGCTGCGGAGTTCGCCGTAGCGCAGGTCGAACGGCTCGTCGTCGACCAGCAGCCGGATGACCTTGCCGTTGGTGACGTTGATGACGCTCTGCCCGGACTCCGGGTAGCCGTAGCCGCTCTCCGCGTACGGCAGCGGACGCAGCTCGAACACGCCGTTCAGGTAGGTGCCGGGCAGACCGTGCGGCTCGCCCTCGTCGAGGTTGCCGCGCAGGCCGATGTGGCCGTTGGACAGCGCGAACACCGATTCGGCCCGGGCCTGGGCGTCCAGGTCCAGGCCGTGCTCGGCGACCCCCCACGGGTCGACCGAGAAGGCGTCGGGCGCGGTCACAGCGGGTCCCCCTCGACCAGGTCGGACAGGTCGGCGACCACCAGGTCCGCACCGTGGGCGCGCAGTTCGTCGGCCTGGCCGGTACGGTCGAGGCCGACCACCGCGCCGAAGCCGCCGGCCCGCCCGGAAGCCACCCCGGCGAGCGCGTCCTCGAACACGGCGGCGTGCTCGGGCGGCACGCCGAGCGCCTTCGCGGCCGCCAGGTAGGTGTCCGGGGCGGGCTTGCCGGCCAGCTGCTCGCGCTCGGCGACCACGCCGTCCACCACCACGTCGAACAGCCCGTTGATCCCGGCGGCCCGCAGCACGTCCCGGCAGTTGGCGCTGGAGGAGACCACCGCGCGCGGCAGCCCGAGCGCCTGCAGCCGGTGCAGGTAGTCGACCGAGCCCGGGTAGGGCTGGACGCCCTGCTCCTTGATCATGCGCAGCACGGTGTCGTTCTTGGCGCTGCTGAGGCCGTGCACGGTACGGGTGCCGGGCGGGTCCTGCGGGGTGCCCTCCGGCAGGTGGACGCCGCGGGCCTCCAGGAACCCCCGGGTGCCGTCGAGCCGGGGTCTGCCGTCGACGTAGCGGTCGTAGTCCTCGACCGGGTCGAACGGGACGAAGTCCGGGCCGCCGCGGGCCGCCTCCGCCCGTAGGAAGGTGTCGAACATGTCCTTCCAGGCGGCCGCGTGCACCTTGGCCGTCTGGGTGAGCACGCCGTCGAGGTCGAACAGGAAGGCACGGATGTCGTCCGGGAGTCCCAGCATGCCTGTCAGTCTCGCTCGAACACACGGCAGAGCCGCCCATTTGCAGCTCGGCTGGCGCGTCGCGAACGGGCGGCGGTACGGCCGGTGACGCCCGGTCAGGACCGGGCGTCACCGCACCGGTCACTCCTCGGGCGACTTGATCACGGCGAAGACCGCGCCCTGCGGGTCCTGGACCACGGCGAACCGGCCCCAGGGGGCGTCGGTCGGCGGCATCAGCACCGAGCCGCGCGCCTTCACCAGCGCGTCCACCGTGCTGTCGGTGTCGTCCACCGCGAAGTAGGTCAGCCAGTGCGAGGGGGTGCCGGGCGGCAGGCTGCCGCCGAGCTTCTGGACACCGCCGACGGCCTTGCCGTCGACCTCCAGCGACCAGTAGTGGGTGGCGCCCTCCATCAGCGGCAGCCGGACGCCGAACACGGCCGGGTAGAAGGCCTTGGCGGCCTCCGGGTCGGCCGTGTTGAGCTCGTTCCAGACCAGCGCGCCGGGCTCGTTGACCACCTGGGCGCCGGCGAAGTCCACCGGCTGCCAGACGCCGAACACCGCACCGGTCGGGTCGGCCACCACCAGCATCCGGCCGACGGTGCCCACGTCCATCACGGGCATCAGTACGGTGCCGCCGGCAGCGCTGATCGCCGCCAGGGTGGCGTCCGCGTCGTTCGACGACAGGTAGGTGGTCCAGGCGACCGGCGGCTCGGGCATGCCCTCGGGTGCCATCGCCGGGCCGATGCCGGCCACCGGCTTGCCGTTGAGGGTGCAGATCGCGTAGCCGCCGAACTCGGCCGGGCCGATCTCGCCCTGCCAGCCGAACAGGTCACGGTAGAAGTCGAGCGCGGCCTGCTGGTCCTTGGCCATCAGGTCGACCCAGCACGGGGTGCCGGGCTTGTACGGGGTGGTGACTTCGGGCATAGCGCCTCCCAGGGTCGGGGTCCCCCGCCCACCTTGGCCGCCCGCCCGCCGTCCCGCCACCGGAGGCCCGGTCCGGGGCGGGCCCGGGGCGGGG
>NZ_JAIZ01000298.1 GCF_000710465.2 Kitasatospora sp. MBT63
CGCGGCGGCGCGCTCGCGCCGCCCGGGGCCGCCGGGGGCAGCGGGCCCGACGGGGTCGTCGGGCCCCTCGGGCCCCTCGGGGTCGAGCGCCAGGGCCGCGAGCAGCGCGTCCGGGTCGACGGGGGCGCCCGAGGCGGTGTCCCAGAGGGCGGCGCGCGGCCCGAGGCCGTTGGGGACGACGGCGGCGTGCATCCAGTGCGTGTCGGTGCGGACGTGCGCCGGACGCACCCACTTGGCGACCCGGTGCGGAAACTCGGCCCGCTCGAAGCCGGCCACCGTCCGCACCACGTAGCCCTCCTGGCGGGCGGTGTCCAGGCGCAGCGCGCGCAGTGCCCGCTCGTCGAAGACCCCGCGCCACAGCACCGGCGGCAGCGGCACGCCGAGGCGGCGGGCGAAGCGCACGGTGGCGTCCCAGCCCAGGCAGTGCCCGCCGTCCCAGACCGAGAAGGCGTAGAAGTAGCTCTCCAGGTCGTCGTAGGGGATCGAGTGCCGGGCGTACAGGTTCTCGCCGCACACCCGCAGGCCCGGGCCGATGGCGTGGGCGATCCGGCCCTGCAGGGCCTTGACCCAGGCGCGGGAGGGGTGGTGGGCGGAGTCCAGCGAACGGGCGTGCAGGCCGTCCGGGTAGAGGGTGGTGTTCTCGCCGTCGAGCTTCTCGGTGACCACCACCTCCAGGCCGCGGAACCCGGCCAGGTCGGCGGTCCGGAGATCGTCCGGGGTGGCGCCCGGTGACCAGGGCAGATGCGGGGTGCGTGGGTAGTGCGTCCGCATGCTGTGCTCCCGGTGACGGATGGGTCGGCCGAGGTCAGGGTAGGTCCGGCGGCACCCGCCGGGCCATCGAATTCGGGCCGCCGTCCGGCCGCCCGGACACCCGGTGACCGGCCATGATCGGCGGCCGGTATGCTGCGGCACCGTCAGGTGCGCGGCGCACCTGGGAACTGACCAAGGGACGGTTATCGCCATGATGGGACCGGCGCATGCGCTCTCCGGTGCAGCGGCCTGGCTGGGGGTGGGGGCGGCCGCGGCCGCCCTCGACAACCCGATGCCGTGGCCGGTGCTCCTCGCCGGAGCGCTGATCTGCGCCGGAGCGGCGCTCGCACCCGACCTCGACCACAAGGCCGCCACCATATCGAGGGCCTTCGGGCCGGTCTCGCGCAACCTGTGCGAGATCATCGACAAGCTCTCGTACGCGGCCTACAAGTCCACCCGCAAGCCGGGCGACCCGCGCCGCTCGGGCGGCCACCGCACGCTCACCCACACCTGGGTGTGGGCCGTGATGTGCGGGGCGGGCGCGGCGGCGGTCTGCTGGTTCGGCGGGCGCTGGGGTGTGCTGGCGGTGCTGTTCGTGCACATGGTGCTGGCCATCGAGGGTCTGCTGTGGAAGGCCGCCCGGATGTCCAGCGACATCCTGGTGTGGCTGCTCGGGGTGTGCAGCGCCTGGATGATCGCCGACATCCTCGACAAGCCCGGCAACGGCTCCGACTGGCTGTTCACCGCGCCGGGGCAGCAGTACCTGTGGGTGGGCCTGCCGATCGTGCTCGGTGCGCTGGTGCACTGCATCGGTGACGCGCTGACGGTCTCGGGCTGCCCGATCATGTGGCCGATCCCGATCGGCCGCAAGCGCTGGTACCCGATCGGCCCGCCGAAGGCGATGCGGTTCCGGGCCGGCAGCTGGGTCGAGCTGAAGGTGCTGACGCCGGTCTTCATGGTGCTCGGCGGTATCGGGGCGCTGGGCGGGCTCGGCTACCTCGGCTGACCGCACCGGGCCCGCGGGCGCGGGCACTCCCCAGGTTCGACCGGCACCTGCTGGGTGGCGGTCGAACCTATTTGTTCGCCGGGTCGGCACGGTGGTTCACTAGGTGACCGTGAATCAGACACGTATGCGAATAATCGCGTTGGCCGCCGTCGGCGGGCTCGCCCCCGCCCTGCTCCTGACCGCCTGCAACTCCGACAAGGGCGGCCTCAGGACGCCGCCGCCGGCGGCCTCCGCCGCGGCCGGGGCGACCACCGGCGGCGCCGCCACCGGTACGGCCGGCGCGGGCAAGGCCCCGGCCGGCGGCGACGCGGCGAAGGTGGCGGCCGGGATCACGCTCGGCCCGGCCGAGTGGGGCAAGGGCTACACCGAGGACGACCCGTACGAGGACCCGAGCCTGGACTACTACGTCACCGACGCGAACTGCAAGGGCGTGCTCGGGAAGGCGCCGGCCAGCCTCGCCGGGGCGATGACCCGCCTGGTCAAGGTCCCGGCAGCCGGCAAGGCCGACCTGGTCGACCACCTCGGCTCCACCAGCGCCCTGGTCTTCGGCGACGTCGCCGACGCGCAGAAGGACTTCACCACCTCGCGGGGCGTGGTCAAGCGCTGCCCGACCTGGACCAGCGACGACGGCAGCGAGACCGACACCGACGAGCACGAGGTGCCGGCCCCGGCCCTCCCGCTCGCCGACGAGGCGTACGCGCAGGAAGGCAAGGTCCGGTACGCCGACGACAAGACCGGCGCCAAGCTCCCCTACTACCAGCTGACGGTCCGCAAGGGCGGCGTCACCCTCAACGCCTACCTCGACGGCACCGAGGACGCCTCCCTCGCCGACCTGCGCGCGCAGACCACGGCCGCCATGACGGCGATGCTCACCAAGCTCAAGGCCCAGGGGCACTGATCCCGCCACGGCCGCGGCG
>NZ_JAIZ01000299.1 GCF_000710465.2 Kitasatospora sp. MBT63
GAAACACGCCCGTCGCTATCGGTACGACAACGGCTTCTGAGCGGCGTGCAGTTGTCCGGTGGTGACGTGCGATCCCGGATCGCACCGGGTCTGACCTGTGGTGGCAAGGTTGACGGGGTGGAGCGCGCCAGCGTTGCGGGGCGCCGTCCCCGACCATCGGATACACACCAACCCGTGAACAGTACTGCTCCCACGGCCCGGCTACCGCGCACAGCTCCCTTCCCCTACGCCCCGCCGTCCCTCCCTGACCTGCTCTCCCAGCGCTCCATACAGTGAAAAACCAATAATCATCAGGGCCCCCAGGGGGTAACCATGAACGATGCCAGCGCACAGCAGAGCAACACCACCGCGAAGCACACCGGCCGCGCACCGACCTGGGCCACCGCAGCACGAGCAACGATCGCCCTCGCCGCTGCGACACTCGCCGCCGGCCTGACCGCCGCCCCCGCCCACGCTGCCGGCACAGTTCCCTGCGACGCCGCCGCCCTCACCACAGCCATCAAAACGGCGAATGCGAACACCGGTGGCACCATCACCCTCACCCCCGGCTGCACCTACACCTACACCCAGCCCGCCACCGCCGGCGGCGACACCGCACTACCCGCCATCACCACCCCCATCACCCTCAACGGCAACGGCGCCACCATCCGGCGTGACCCCAACGCACCACTGTTCCGGCTCCTCGACATCGCCGACCACGGCACCCTCAACCTCAACCTGGCCACCCTCGCCGGAGGCCACACCACCGGAGCCGGCGCCGGAGCCGCCGGAGGCGCCATCCTCGTCGAAAACGGAGGAACCCTGCGCGGCACCCTTCTCGCCATCACCGACAACACTGCCGACAACGGCGGAGGAATCTACAACAACGGCGCCCTCACCCTCACCCAGTCCCGGCTTCAGAACAATCAAGCTTCATCAGGCGGAGCACTCCTGCAAGCCGCCGGCACCTCCACCATCAACACCACCGTCATCAGCGAGAACACAGCGGCCGTACTCGCAGGAGGAATCGCCCAATACGGCGGCTCCATGGCCCTCGCCCTGTCCCGCATCGAGAACAACCACGCCTCGGCGTCGGGCGGAGGACTCGTCGTCCGGAGCGCGACCACCGTCAGCACCACCGTCATCAGCGGGAACACCGCCAGCTTCGGAGGAGGAGTCCTCCACGACACCGGCCCCATGATGACCATCACCGCCAGCACCATCACCGACAACAGCGCCGACGCCGAACGCGCCGACCGCTCCATCGGCGGGGGAATCCTGAACGGCGCACCGCTCACCGTCACCGCCAGCACCATCAACGGCAACCGGACCCCGCACGGCAACGGCGCCGGCATCGGCAACTACGCCGCCACCCTCAACCTCAACGCCACCCGCATCACCGGGAACACCGCCGGCGGCCGAACCGGCGGCCTCTACATCAACGGCGGCACCGTCAGCCTGTCCCTGAGCAGCATCACCGACAACACTTCCACCACAGGCCCCGCAGGCGTCTTCGCCGCAAGCCTCTACACCCCCGCCGCCATCCACAACACCTTCTCCGTCATCAAGAACAACAACCCCACCAACTGCCAGGCAAGCACCATCCCTATCCCCAACTGCACTAACTGACCCCGCTGCAAGGCCTCCGAGAGCGCAGCACCTCCAAGACCGCAGGCCGCCACGAGGAGCGTCATGAATCAGATCGTGATAGTCCCAGCTGAGGTGCGGGCGGCAGCGAAGAGGTAGGACGGGAAAACGGCAGCCAGGCCTTCGCCGCCCCCTTAGCTTGGCGTTTATCCTTGTCTGCTTTGATGTTCCTTGATCGATTCGGCTCCTTTGGCCGCCTTGCCGACGTTGTGGCGTGGGGCCTGTTGCCTGTTCTTCGAGCCGAGCGGCCGTCCCGGTCCTGGTCGGGGCGGTTTCGGCGCGGCTGCCGGACGGGCCGGAGGCTGTCGCACGACTTCCCCCGCCCGGGAGTCAAGAGCGCGATTTTGCGGTGCTGGCAAGGAGTTTGCTGAGGCTGTGGACGGTGCCGAGGAGCTTGATCTCGGTGTCGACGGCTCGGCGGCTGCGGTAGTTGAGGTGTCGGCCGAACCGTTGGAAGAGCTGGGCGAAGCCCGGTTCGACCAGGGCACTGCGCTGGCGGTACTGGGCTCGGCCGGTCGGGGTGGCGAGGCGGTCGGCCATGGCCTGTTGGCCGGCGGGGGCGGTCTGGCGCTTCGCGGGGAATCCTGCCTGGTCGGCTTCACTGGTGACCGAGGCCAGCAGTGGTAGATCAGCGAGCTCCTCGAAGGAGGCGGCGCTGGCGTATCCGCTGTCGGCGAGCCAGAGCAGGATGCCGCCCGGCAGTCCCGCCGCGTGCTGGTTCTCCTGGGTCTTCCTGACCATGGGGACCAGGGCGGTGCGGTCCGACGGGTTGTCGTGCAGGTCGATGGCCAGCAGGATCTGGCGGCGCGCGCAGACAGTCTGCAGGTTGTATCCCCGCAGGTAGCCGCCGCGTTTGCCGAGCTGCAGCCGTGAGTGGGGATCGCTCAGGCTGGCGACGGCGGTCGGGGAGGGCCCTGACTCGGGGCTGCGTGCCCGCTCCAGATGGACGAGTGTCTTCGCCGGTCGGGCCTGTTGCCGGGCCAGGACGGTCTTGTGCTCCATGGGGACGGGTGGCCGGCCGGTGGCACCTCGGCGGCCTGCTGCCCGGCCGGCCTCGGCCCGAGCCTCGTGGCCCCTCAGTTTCTCTTGGTGGGCCGCGATCTCCGCGGCCAGCCGCCTCTTTGCGCGGGCCACGATGCGTTCGGCAGCTTCGATCTTGATCCTTGTCTCGTTGGCGGATGGCAGGGCACGCTGATAAGGCCGGTCCCGGGCCGTGCGGGCCCTGGCGAGCAGGTCACACAGCCGTGACAGTCTCGGCCAGTCGTCACGCTGGGGCTCGTCGTCGGCGTCCGCGGTGTCGCTGGTTTCGACGCGCCGGGCATGGTCGCGCGCGTCGTCCATGACTCGGTCCGAGCGCAGGCGTCCGAGCAGAATCACCGGCAGGTCGGCCAGGGCGGGGGAGAGGTAGGTGACGTCGTAGCCGGACTCCATCACGATCAGAATCTCCGGGTCGCCCGGCTCCCAGTGTCCTGCCTGGATCAACCTCCCTGCGACGTCACGCAGTTGGACGGCGGTGACGGCGGTCGCGTCGTCGGCCGGCCCCAGGCGCACGGCATCCAGCACCGCGACCCAGGAGGTGCGGCCGGACTCCGGCGCGGCCACGAAGGAGTACAGCCGGACCGGCACGAACTGGCCCCGGCTGCGGTCCCCGCGCCCGTAGACATGGCAGAACAGACGCTCGTCGCTGGTCGGGGCATCGGGACGGAGCCAGTTGCTCACGTCCACGGCCGGCACGATCCGCCCGTCGGCAGCCCGCGGCAGCGGCAGACCTGCCAGGACCTTGCGCGGTCGGGCGAGTCGACCCAGCCTCGCTCCAACCCTCTTCACAGCGCGCTGTGTCCGCGCCGGTGCCCGGCCGCCAACGACAGCTCAACCAGCGTCCTGACCGGCCCGTCCGTGCACAGCACCGCATCCGTGAGCTCGAAGAGCACATCCGCGCGGGCGTAAAGGCACTCGTAGAACTCGACCCGAAAGCGGGACAGCACGCCCAGTGCATCACCCAGCGGGCACATCGGCAGGCAGACTCATACTCAGCGGCCGTTCTTTCGTGCCTCTTGACTCGACACCTCGAAGCGTGGAGAACGGCCGCCTCTGCTGTCCCGGGAAGAACCGCAGATCAGCAAGTCGAGTGACGTGCGTGGACAAACGCCAAGCTCAGCGCAGGCGGCCTGCCGCGTCGCCGTGATACCAGCCGGGTTGCTCGCCCGGGGCGACCTGCACAGTCAGAACGGGAACCTGCTCACGGTCAAGTTCAGCGGGTCACCGTCCCGGATCTCGCAGTACGCGCTCTCGTGATCCCAGCGCTCGCGGTGGCGGCCGGCGAACTTCCTCGCCGGCCCAAGCACCTTCGTGCCAGTTGCAGTCGCCTCGACGAGGAAGTCGTCGGCATCGAATCCCTTGTCCCGCAGCGCTACCGCAACCGTTCTCATGTCGAGATCGTCGCGGTTCGGAGCGACGTGGAGGGAGGCGTGCGAGCCCTGCCGCCGGGATGCATGGCCCACTCGACCAGAGCGCGGACCAGCCCTGGCTACCCAGGCGGAGTCAACTATTTGAATGGCATAGTAGTGGTTCCCAGGTAGATTGCCGTGGGGTTCTTGTACTTCTTTCCGCTTGGACTCGGATCGTCAGCAAGCCAACTATCAAGCTTTCCCCAGCCTGGACCTTGGTCGAAGTAGAATGACTCCTTGACCCCTTTGAATTCCGTCGTGGTCAGGAGTGATATGTGGCCAGGAAGGCCAGGCTCTACCGCCGCCTTCGATATCGCATGGATCTGCCCCACGGCCAAGGACTCAATGAAGTTTGAATCAATATTCCGCCATGCGCTATCGGGCCCATAAACGGATTTGTAATTTCGCATCTTCTCCTTGGTGGGAGCGAAGGACTTATTTTTAATAATTCCGACGGCGGCGCACCAGGTGAATGGAGCGCATGTCCCCATCGTCCCATTTGGGTCCACGCTATTTTTGCGAATTTCCCTCACGATCTTCACTTGCGTATCGGCACCCGCCGCCTTCTTGAACGGGGCCACCCAATTGTTAACCGTGCTCCATGCTCGAATCATTTCCGGGGTGGGCTTTTCTGGGCTATTGGCAAATTTTATCGCAGTCGGAGGGTAGCGCTTAATTGCAACCCGAGCCTCACCCTCGGGTGCCCTTTTTGATCCAGCTGGAGGCCCTAGTAGTTTAGGGACTGAATTATGGGTTGGCGCCAAGGGCTCCGGCATTGCGTTCATTGAAATATTGTTGATCTGTGGGCTTCTCCGCTCGATGTCGCGGCCAGATTCAAACTCGTCAGCGGCGGCGTCGACAATTTTCTTTCTGACGTTGCCGGTGGGGTCGGTGTGGTTGATGGGGTCGGCGCC
>NZ_JAIZ01000300.1 GCF_000710465.2 Kitasatospora sp. MBT63
CTCCCCCTCCCCCCTTCCTCCCCGCGACCGTGATCGGAATCACCCGGATGCCCTCTGCTGACGGGCCGTCGGCAGGCGAATGATGATCCCAGCCGACGGAACGGAGCCAGGAGATGTCCTCAGCGCCAGCAGCCCCCGGGGCGGCCGAGGGGAACGACGCCAGGGCGAACGCCATCGCCATGGTCGAGCAGCAGGCGCGGGCCTGTGCCGAACTCGGCTCCCCGCTCTACGCCGCCCTGCTCCACCAGGTCGCCCTCGACCTGGCCGCCGACGGCCCCTGCGCCGCGGCTCTCGCGGGTCACGAGGCCGACCCCTGGCGCGAAGCCGTCGCCCTGCGCCTGCTGGGCGGAGTGCACGCCCTGGTTCTGACCGGACGCGCCCCCGAGCTCGCCGCCCACTACCCGAGCGCCGGAGGCAGCTTCGACCCGGACCGGCCCGACGCCGCCTGGCCGGCGTTCCGCGCGGCCGTCGCCGACAACCTGCCGTGGGTCCGCGACTGGCTGACCAGGCCCCCGCAGACCAACGAGGTCGGCCGCGCCAACCTGCTGATCACCGGCCTGCTGCACACCCTGCACACGCTGCCCGGCGGCCCCCGCCCGGTCCGGCTGTACGAGCTCGGCGCCAGCGCCGGGCTCAACCTGCTCGCCGACCGCTTCCGCTGCGAGGCCCCCGGCTACTCGTACGGGCCCGAGGACTCCCCCGTGGTGCTCGCCGGGGCGTGGGAGGGCCGGCCGCCCGAGCTGCCGGCCGGTACGCCGCCGCTGGACTTCGCCGAGCGGCGCGGCTGCGACCTCACCCCGATCGATCCGCGCTCCCCCGGCGGCGCGCTTGCCCTGCGCGCGTACCTCTGGGCCGACCAGCCCGCCCGGGTGGCCCGGCTGAACGGCGCGCTGCGGCTCGCGGCCGAGTTCCCGACCCGGGTCGAGGCGGTCGGCGCGGCGGAGTTCCTGCGCGGCGTCGAGGTCCGCCCCGGCGCGGTGACGGTGGTCTGGCACTCCGTCATGCGGCAGTACGTCCCCGCCGAGGAGTGGGCCGAGGTCGAGCGGGAGTCCGCCCGCCTGGCCGCCTCCGCCACCGCCGAGGCGCCGTACGCGCACATCGCCTTCGAGCCCCGGCAGTTCGGCGACATGCACCGCTTCGTGCTCGCCGTCCGGATCGGCGAGGGCCCGGAGCAGCTCCTCGCCGAGGCCGCCCCGCACGGCCTGCCGGCCAGGACCGCCGACGGCCTCGTCCTCGGCTGAACGTGCGCCGCACCGCCCGCGCTGCCGCCCGGGGGCGGGCCGGGCCGGCCCGGTCAGGTCCGGGTCAGGTCCGGGTCAGGCCGTGACGTCGTGCAGGTGGTGGACCGGGTCGTGGATCAGGTACTGCGCGAAGGACGCGACCGTGAACCGCGCCCCGTCGCTGCGCGCGCCGGTCCGCTGCCACTGTGCGCCCCCGACCTGCTCGAAGGAGCCCGCCAACACCGCTGCCGCTTCGGCCAGTTCGACGGCGACCCGGGCCGGGTCCTGCTCCGCGTAGCGGTCCTCGACGGCGGTGTCGTCCTGGTTCCAGTTCGGGAAGGCCGGGTCGTCCTGGTCGAGCATCAGGCCGAGCCGGATCTCGAACAGCCGGAACACGTCCCGGACATGGCAGGCGTACTCCAGCAGGGACCAGGTCTGCGGATCCGGCCGCCGCCGGAGCTCCGCCGGGTCACCCGCGAGGAGGTCCACCCAGGCCGCCGCGTTGACGCGCACCATGCCCGCGACGGCCTCGGGGTCCACCGCCGGGGTGTCCAGGCCGCAGTCGGCACAGGGGCGTTCGAGCACCCAGGTCCAGTCCTTGGTGTCAGGAGTGATCATGACTCAAGGATGCGTCCCTCTCGTCGGCGGCCACCAGCGGCCGGACCGCCAACCACCCGCAAAATGCCGCCACCGGCGCCTGCGCCACCGCGGGGCCGCCGCCCTGGCCCCGGCTCTCCCGCCCTGGCCTCACATCTCCCGCCCGCCCCACCGGAGGCCGTTACCCGGCCGTAGGATGTGGCCCTCGCCCGTGCCCGGGCGGACACATGACCTCGGGGGAACACCACCATGACGGCCACCGGCCCACGTAAAGCCGCGCTCTGCCTGATATCGGTCACCATCGCCGCCGTACCGCTGGCCGGCTGCGCGAAGAAGGCCGACGGTACCGCCACCGCGGCAGCTGCGGCCGCGACCGCAGCCCGGCCGTCCCCGGAGGACTCGGCCACCCTCTCACCCAGCGCCCAGCCCACCGCGAGTGACGCCCCCACCACCGGCGCCTCACCCAGCCCGTCCGCCTCCGCCACCGCCTCTCCGAGCGCCAAGCGGACCAGCGCCTCGCCGAGCCCCGCCAAGACGGCCGCCAAGCCCGTCGCGGCCGCCCCGCCGCCCACCGCCAAGCCCGGCCCGGTCGCCCCGCCGCCACCCCCGGCCACCCCGCACACGCCGCCCCTGCAGAGCGGCTGCGCACCGAGCCACACCGGTACCGACGCCCCGCGCGCCACCGTCGGTGACGCCCTCGCCGCCGCGGCCGGCCAGTCCCGCACCCTCGCGCTCGGCAGCGGCGGCACCGACAAGCTCCCGCCGCTGCCGGTCGCCCTGGTCAAGGCGATCTCCTGGCAGGAGAGCGGCTGGCAGTCCACGATCCTGGCCTGCGACGGCGGGATCGGCACCATGCAGATCATGCCGAACACGGTCAGCTGGATGAACACCAAGTTCGGCACCAAGAGCGACGTCAACACCCTCAACGGCAACGTCCAGCTCGGTGCACAGCTGATCGACTGGCTGGTCGCCTACTACGGCGACTCCTGCTTCGGCGGCAACTACGACCTCTCCCCCGACCCGGTCACCGGCAAGACCCCGCTGCTCGACCTGGTCATCGCCGCCTACAACGCCGGCGCGGGCAACGTCCACTACAACACCACCACCGACCCGGCGACCGGCGCCACCGTCGGCACCTCGGTGATCCCCAACCCGAGCTACGTCGCCAACGTGAAGGCGATCATGGCCAAGTCCCCCTGGACGGCGGCCGGCTGAGCCCGCCACCCGTCCGACGGCTCCGCGCGGCTGCGGCCTACCGGTGACTCAACTGCGACTCACCAGCGAACCACCGGTGAGTCACCGGTCCAGCGCCGCGCGGAGCCTCAGCGCGATGCCGTCCCGCACCGCCTCCGGCACCTCCGCCGCCCCGGCGCCGGACAGTCCGGCGCCGAGCAGCCCGAACACCCGCGGCCCCCGGAACTCCTCCGCCAGCCCAGCGGCCCGCGGCACCACGTGGAAGTGCACGTGCTCGAAGCCGGCCGCCTCCGCGAACTGCGCCACATAGGTCTTCGCGCACCCCGTCACCTCCACCAGCGCCCGCGACAGCCGCACCTGCCAGACCCCCAGACCGGCCGCCTCGGTGTCCGTCAGCTCGGCGATCGAGGTCACGTGCCGCCGCGGCAGCAGCACCAGCCAGCCCGGCACCGCCGTACCGAAGGCGTGCGCCACCCGCCAGTGCTCGTCGAAGGCAACCACTTCCCGGGGCGCCACCGTCGAGGCCGAGCTTGTCGAGGCAGCCGGCCCGGTGAGGGCGGCGTCGGTCAGGCACGAGTAGCAGTCCACGCCCGCCAGCGTACGGCCCTCCGGGTGGCTGCAGCTGGTGCGCCCAGGAACACGACGCAGCCGGCCCCGCCCGTGGGGGTCGGGGCCGGCTCCGTCGTGTTCCCGGGCCCGCCGTACGGCAGTACGGCAGGCGCGTCAGCCGTTCTTGCGCACCACGCAGATCGCATCCACCAGGCTGCCGGAGACCGCGAACGGCAGCAGCGCGGAACACACCGCCGCCTCCTGCTCGTTGCGCGGCCCCTCCGCCGACGCCGGACCCGCCGAGGCGAGCAGGCCGGTCGCGGCGGCCGAGGCAACAAGAGCGAGAACGGCAAGCTTCTTCAACATGGCGGCCCTTCAGGTAGTCGACGGCTGTCGAGCCATCTCTTACCCGAAGGGCCGTTCCCATGGGGTCACCCTCGGCCGTCCGTGGGCGTGTCAGCGCTGATACGGATTTCCACCGGGCGGGGCCGGGGGCTGCTGCGGCGGGTACTGCTGCGCGGGGTACTGCTGGGCCTGCGCCGGGTACGGGGCTGCCTGTTGCTGCGGCGGGTAGGCGTAGCCCGGCGCCGACTGCGGCACGGGCCCACCCGGACCCCCGCCCGTCCCACCGGCCCCACCGGAACCACCCGGCCCGCCCGACCCGCCACGCGACCGGCGCACCAGGAACAGCACCAGCCCGACCACGAGGAGCAGTCCGACCGCCCCGCCGACCAGGGCCGCCACCGGCACGCCGCCGTCGTCCTTCTTCTCGGCCTGCGACCCGTTGCCGGCGGTGGCACCCGTGGCCGCGCCGGCACCGGCACTGCCACTGGCCTTCGGCGCGGGCTGTGCCGTACCGGGCGCGGTCGAGTCCTTCTGCGACTCGGCCCGCCCGAGCAGCGGGTTCTCCTTCGGCCCGCCGTCGACCGCCGGGTTGGCGGCCAGGGCGGCGGCGGGCGAAGCGATCCCGTACCCGTAGTTGTTGTTCGGCACGGCCGACTTGTCCGGCGGGGCCACCGCCGACTTGATCATCCGATTGATCACCTGCCCGGCCGACAGCTCGGGGTACTTGGCCCGGACGAGCGCGGCGATCGCCGACACGTAGGCCGAGGACGCGGAGGTGCCGAAGCCGTTGCCGTAGCTGGTGTCGGACTTGTTGGTGGCAACGTAGATCCCCACACCAGGTGCGGCCAGGGTGGTCTCTGGACCCTTGTTGGACTTGTCCCAGACCGCTCCGCCCTGGTCCACCGCACCCACGGCCACCACGCCGGGAAACGCCGCCGGGTAGCTCACCGGAGTGTTGTGGTTGCCGGTGTTGCCACTGGCCGCCACGAGGACCACGTCCTTGCTGACGGCGTAGGCAACTGCCTCTCGCACATCCCGGCCGTTCTGACCGCCGCCGAGGGACATGTTGATGACCTTGGCCCCGTGATCCACGGCGTATGTGATCGCCGAGGCCACCTTGGCCTCCTGCCCGGAGTCGATGTCGCCGTTCTCGTTCAGAGCGACCCTCACCGGAAGGATCTTGGCCTTCGGCGCGAGCCCCATGACTCCGGCACTGCCGTTGTCATGCCCGTGGCCCGCGATGATGCTGGCCATCTGGGTTCCGTGACCGAGCTTGTCCACCCGCCCGTCGGTGTTCTCCCCGGACAGGTCGGTGCCGGCCAGGACCTGGCCCGTGAGGTCCTGATGGCTCGCCATCACACCGCTGTCGATGACCGCGACCACGACGCCGTCGCCCTGGGTGATCGGCCAGACCCGGCTCTCCGCCCCGTAGTTCTGCAGAGCCCACTGCCCGTCGCGGATGGTGTCTGCACCGGCAGGGCCGATACCGACCCCCCACACCAAGGATGCTGCCGCAAGCACGGCCAGACCTTGCGCCGCTCGGTTGGTCGTCAAGCTACGTCACCTCACACGTGGGGAATCCTGGGATTGCAGATCAGTGGACCACGGCAGCGATGGGCGGCCCGTGGCGGCGGGTCACTCCACCACGTCGGGGTTCACCCGCCCACCGGGCGCCCAGGTCTCCTCGTCCTCGACCAGGTAGTCCGGCCGCGCCTTCGTCTGCTTCTTGTCCTTCTTGCTGCCATGGGTGCCACCGGGCATGCCGTTTCCCTGCTGACCGGCCCCGCCCTGAGCGCCCTGGCCTCGACCGCGGCCGAGACCCGAGCCGCCTTCGGTGAACGCGGTCTTTCCGGTGCCACCGTGGGCCGGGTCACCGACAACCCCACCGCCCTTACGGACCAACCCGGATCCGGAGCGACCGCCTGCGGCACCACGGGCTCCCAGTCCGCCGCCCTTGGTTCCGTCGGCACCGCCGCCACCACCTGCCGCTCCGGCCCGGCCGTTTGCGCCGCCGGACGAACCGGAAGCGCCTCCGCCGTTGCCGGCACCTACGGCACCGCCACCGGTGGAACCACCCTTGGCACCGAGCCCACCACCGCCGAAGCCCTTACCACCGCCGCCGGTCGAGGTGCTGCCACCCTTGATCCCGCCGACGCCGCCGCCGAGACCACCATGCGAACCTCCCCCACCGTTCGTGGAGGTGCCACCACCGTGGCCCGTGTTCTGGCCGAGGCTTCCGCCCGTGACCGTGCCGGGGCCGCCCGCGTGGATACCGTCGATGCCGGTGCCGGGAGTCAACGAGCCCGGCGACTTCGGCTTGGGCGCCGGGGTGGAGGCACCGCCCTTGATCCCAGGCTCGGTGATGGTCGCCGTCGTGGTCTTCGGTGCCTGCGCGGTGGCCCCGAGCGAAGGCCCGGACGACCGAGGAGACGTCGACAGGCCACCTGAGGTACGCCCGCCCGCCGAGAGACCCATGCCCCCGCCCATGATGAGCGCCCCGAGCGCCGCCGGACCCGACGAGTCCGGCGGAGGAATGTCCTCCACGGACTCGAACCCACCCGTGGGCGGCTTCAGGTAGGCCGTGGTGGCGCGGTACTTGCTGGAGAGGGTCTCCATGACGGCGACCGCCTGGGCCTTCTTCTCGTCGGTGATCGTGGTGCGGGTGTCCTCGTCGTCGACGCCGACGGTGGCCTCGATGGAGTCGCCGATGGCGTCGCCGGCCTTGTCGAGCCAGCTGGGCTCCTCGGGCATGTCCCGCTTGGCCGTGTCGATCGCCTCGGACATCATCTGCATCGCCGCGGCGGCGTCATTGGCGTACGCGGCCGCGTTGTTGACCGCGTTCGCGAGCTTGGTCATCTTCGAGTAGAAAGCGCTGCTGGTCGACCCCTCCCAGGAGGAAGTGGCGTCGGCGGAGGCGGTGTTGAGGGCGGTGCGGATCTGCTTGAGGGTCTCGGTGGCCTTGCGCCAGGGGTCGCTGGCGGCCATGACGCCGCCGGAGTCCATGGATTGCACCATCTGGCGCAGGTCGCCATGGCTGTAGTCGTGGAAGTTGGTGTAGTTGGTCATGGCCGGTCGCCTCCCGTTTCCGTCCTCGTCCCGGCTCCGGAGTGGGTTTCAGGAGCTGTGGTCGTCCCCCGAAGGACGTGTCCCGCTACCACGACGGCTTCGGCTCTCCGCTGCCCGACGGGGACGCGCTGCTCACGGGTCCGGTCGGGGAGGCCGTGCCGGTCGGCTTCGGCTGCGAGGCGGTGTTCCCGGTGCCGGTGTTGGTGCCGTACGCGGCCTGGCTGGTGGCCGAGGGGTTGCCGACCGACCAGCCGTCGGAGCTGATCCGCAGGGTGCGCGAGGTCTCGTGCTCCTGCTCCTCGTAGTTGACGGCGGTCAGGTCGGCCTTGCGCTGGGCCTCGTCGATCGCGTCGTAGAGGGCGTTGAGGACGTCCCGCAGGCCGTCGCGCATCTGCTGGTACTTCTCGTGCAGGTCCACCGCCTCCGGGAAGCTGCCGAAGGCGGTACCGCCGACGCCGCTCTGGCCGTGGACGCGTGTGCCGTCCGCCGTCGTCTGGAACTCGTTCAGAAGACCCCGTACCTGGGAGGCGAAGGCGCGAAGGCCGTCCACCTCCACGCGGTAGCCGGCCCCGGAGCCGCCGGTCGAACCGCTCCCCGTGCTCACGTCCTCGTACCTCCCCCGTACCCGGTGTGGCGGGCCCGGTGCTACCGCACCGCTCGCCGCTCACTGGCCGTTGCCAAGCTTCAACCCATATGTCTAACACATGCGACGCGGTGTCAGAACGGCGACTCGGAGCCAGCCGGCCCGCCCGGCGTGCACCTGGCCGTACCTCCAGCCGTACCTCCAGCCGTACCTCCAGCCGTGCACCCGGCCGTACGCCCGCCGGCGCCGCGGCCGCCCACCTGTGGCTTCCCGGCTGCTGGGCACCGTACGCCTGCTGGGCGCCGTCCGCCTACCCGGTGCCGTACACCTACGGGGTGCCGTGCGCCTGCTGGGCCTCGGCCAGCCGGCGGCGGCAGAGCGAGTCCGCGTGGCGGGTGGTCTCGGGGAGCCGGTAGGCGGGTGCCAGGGCCAGCGTGGTGGCGACGGCCTCCGGCAGGCCGATGCGGTGGCCGACCGACACGAAGACCGGTTTGACGTCCCGGCGGGTGCGGACCGCCCGGCCGACCTCCTCGGCGCCGTCGAGGAGCGGGGACCAGTCACCGCGGTCGGGTCCTGGCTCCCGGTGGGTGAAGGTGAACGGGGTCTTGGCGACGCCGATCGCGGGCAGCCCGGTGAGGACGCCCAGGTGGCTGGCGAGGCCGAGGCGGCGGGGGTGCGCGAGCCCGTAGCCGTCACAGACCACCAGGTCGGGGGTGGTCCGCAGGTCGGCCAACGCGTCCAGGACGGCGGGCAGTTCACGGAAGGCGAGCAGCCCGGGGAGGTAGGGGAAGGCGATCCGGCCGGTGGCGGTGGTCTGCTCGACGACCTTCAGGGTGGCGAGGTCCAGCAGGACGGCGGCGGCCACCACCAGGTCGCGTCCGTCGTCGTACGCGACGTCGACGCCGGCCACCAGGGCCCCGTCGCCCGCCTGCGGGGCCGGTCCGGCGGCGACGACCAGCGGGCGCAGCCGTTGCTGCGCGGCGAGTGCCTCGGCCTCGCTGGTCGGCCAGTCGGCGGGTACGGGCATGCGGTCCCCCAGGGTGTCGGTCTGCGGGATCACCGTACCGAGCGCACCGCGGGCGGCTGCGCCTGGCCGGTATGAGCCCGTGCGCCCCCTCTGACTCTGCATATGCCCGGATCCGCCGATTACCCTGGTGAGGCTGTACTTACCTGCCTGCCGTCATGGGTAGGCACTCAGTGCCGGATTCCCATCCCCCGCGCGAAGGACTGACCGCCATGCCGCGCCCCACCACCGCACAGCTCTGCACGGGCATCCTGATCGTCGTCGCCACCACGGTGGCCCTGCTGGCCGTCTCCGGGTCGTCCGGGGTGTTCGAGGTCGCCGTGCTGGTGGCGTTCGCCGTCGCGCTGGGGACACTCGCGACGGCGCTGCTCATGTCGGTGGCCGCGCAGCGCCGGGCGGCCGTCGCTACCGGGGTCGGTGAGCGGCCGGGAGCGCCGCGGCCGGAGTACGCCGGCCGGGGCTGAGCCCCGGGTCGTACGGCGGGGTCAGGCGGTGGAGATCACGACGGTCTTCGCCGCCTTGTCGTGGATGCACTGCCGGTACGGCTTGTCGAAGACGCCGAACAGGCCGTCGACCGGCCACCACAGGGCGCCGCAGCAGATCACCGCGGGCAGTACGAAAGTGGCGGACCGGATCCAGGCCGCGTTCCCGGTGGGGATGCTCCCGTCCACGAGCATCGCGACCCTGAGCTTGAAGAGCTTCTTGCCGACGGTCTGGCCGTCCCGGCCGAGCATCAGGCCCTCGTAGACCAGGTAGAACGCGTACGCGAGCCAGATCGGGCCGATCCAGCCGTTGTTGCTGGTCAGGTCCGCGAACGGCAGCGACACCAGCACGGCGAGGATCAGCATCATCAGGAAGTCGAGCACCTTGGCGACGATGCGGTTGGACCAGCTGCCCAGCGGCGGCATCCCAGGGACCGGCCCCTCGCCGACGTTCCCGTACGGGCTGCCGCCGGGCGGCGGAGCACCGTAGGGAGCTCCGTACGGGGAACCGCCGTACGGGGACGCCTGGCCGCCGGGGGGCGCGCCGTACGGGGCGCCGTACCCGGGCGGACGGTCGGACGCATGGCCGGACGCGTGGTCCGACGGGGTGTCGGCCGGGGGCGGGGTGCCGTACGGGTCGGAGGGCGCACCTGGGGGCGGGCCCGCCTGCGGGGGCTTGTCGAAGGAGGGCTTGTCGCCCCCTTCCTGCTCGCTGCCTGAGGAGTTGTTGGTGCTCATGCCCCGAGTAGAACACCGCGCGCACGGCAGGCTTGGGATATCTATGATGTTTTGTCCGGTTTCGAGCCGGACGGCCCGTCAGTCGCAGCCGGCGCGGTGATCGCGCGTCAGGCGCGAACCACGCGGGTCCGGGCCGCACGGTCCTGCAGTCCTCGTCGCTCCCGCCGGTCGAGGAGCGGCCACACCAGGCCGACCACGAGGACCGCGGCGAACTGGCCGCTCACCCAGCGGAGCAGCGATCGGGCCGGACGCGGCGGCTGCGGCCGGGCCCGGCCCGCGGCCGGTCCGGCGTCGACGACCTTGATCCTGGCGAGCCGCTTGCCGAAGGTCTGACCGGTCCGGGCGGTCGGCAGGACCTCGTACACCACGCCCAGCAGGACCAGCACGCCGAGCAGGGCGGCCGCCTTGCCGACCACCAGCGGGTCGACCAGCCAGACCTGCACGGACCGGCCCGTCAGCTGCGAACGGGCCTGCGCCTGGTCGAGCTTCTCCCGCAGGTGGTCGAGGGTGGAGGCGGCGAGCGGAACGGCCGCGGCGGCGGCGACCACGGCGACCACCGCCGTGTCGACCGTCCGGGCCAGTAGCCGGCGGCCCAGCCCGGCGGCCCTCGGCGGCACCGGTCTGCGCGCCGCGGACGTCGCCGCCGCGCCGGGCTTGGCGGCAGCGCCGGGCTTGGCGGCAGCGGGCTGGAAGGGGGCGGACCGCACGGCGGCGGGCATCGGGACGGTGGGCTTCGGAACGGTGGGCTTCGGAACGGTGGGCTTCGCGGCGGCAGGCGTCGGAGCCACAGGTGCCGGAGCTGCGGGCGTCGGAGCTGCGGGCGTCGGGGCTGCAGGCGTCGGAGCTGCGGGCCGAGCAGTCGGGGCCGGCGTCGGCGCCGCATGGGCACCGGCGGGGGCGACC
>NZ_JAIZ01000301.1 GCF_000710465.2 Kitasatospora sp. MBT63
CCCGCCGGCGCCGCCAGCGGTCCAGCATCACCCCGGCGAACGGGCCGACCACCGAGAACGGCAGCAGCATCACGGCGAGCACGGCCGCGATGTCGGCCGGTGAGGACTGCCGCTCCGGGGAGAAGATCACATAAGCGGCCAGCGAGACCTGGAAGACGCCGTCGGACAGCTGGGAGAGCATCCGCACGGTGAGCAGGCGCCGGAAGTCGCGGCCGCGCAGCAGCCTGCCGAGCGAGGTGCGGTGCGTGGTCCGCGGGTGGTCGTGCTCCGTGATCGACACCCGCCCAGGGTGCCATGCCGACGGCCTATGTTTCACGTGAAACATAGGCCGTGGACGCCCGAAGGGGCCCCGGTGGTGGACCGGGACCCCCTCGGGTCACAGAGCGTCGAAGTGCGCTGGCGCTGAGACAGCGCCGGGCCTTCCGCGGAGCCGTCGGCTCAGCGCTCGACCTCGCCGCTGATGAACTTCTCGACGTTCTCGCGGGCCTCGTCGTCGAAGTACTGGACCGGCGGGGACTTCATGAAGTACGAGGACGCGGAGAGGATCGGGCCGCCGATGCCGCGGTCCTTGGCGATCTTCGCGGCGCGCACGGCGTCGATGATGACACCGGCCGAGTTCGGGGAGTCCCAGACCTCGAGCTTGTACTCCAGGTTCAGCGGGACGTCGCCGAACGCGCGGCCCTCGAGGCGGACGTACGCCCACTTGCGGTCGTCGAGCCACGCGACGTAGTCGGACGGGCCGATGTGGACGTTCTTGGCGCCCAGCTCACGGTCGCGGATCTGCGAGGTGACGGCCTGCGTCTTGGAGATCTTCTTGGACTCCAGGCGCTCACGCTCGAGCATGTTCTTGAAGTCCATGTTGCCGCCGACGTTCAGCTGCATGGTGCGCTCGAGGACGACACCGCGGTCCTCGAAGAGCTTCGCCATCACGCGGTGCGTGATGGTGGCGCCGACCTGCGACTTGATGTCGTCACCGACGATCGGCACGCCGGCCTCGGTGAACTTGTCCGCCCACTCCTTGGTGCCGGCGATGAACACCGGGAGGGCGTTCACGAAGGCGACCTTGGCGTCGATGGCGCACTGGGCGTAGAACTTGGCGGCGTCCTCGGAGCCCACCGGCAGGTAGCAGACGAGGACGTCGACCTGGCGGTCCTTGAGGATCTGGACGACGTCGACCGGGGCCTCGTCGGACTCCTCGATGGTCTCCCGGTAGTACTTGCCCAGGCCGTCGAGGGTGTGGCCACGCTGGACGGTGACGCCGGTCGGCGGCACGTCGCAGATCTTGATGGTGTTGTTCTCGCTGTTGCCGATGGCGTCGGCCAGGTCGAAGCCGACCTTCTTGGCGTCGACGTCGAACGCGGCGACGAAGTTCACGTCCTTGACGTGGTAGTCGCCGAACTGCACGTGCATCAGCCCGGGGACCTTGCCGGCCGGGTCGGCGTCCTTGTAGTACTCGACACCCTGCACCAGCGAGGCGGCGCAGTTGCCCACGCCGACGATGGCTACGCGAACCGAACCCATTCCGGTTGCTCCCTGAGATCTCATGAGATCCGCCGTGGATCAGCGGTTCTCGCGTTCAACATCTGTATGACTGTCTTACTTGTCAGACGGGCGCACGAGGCGCCCTCACCTACCGCCTGCGCCGGGCGCGGGCGGTGCAGCGTTCCGGTCAGGAACGCCCCGGGCGGTCGTGCGGTGGCCTCGGCGGGTCCGAGGACCCGGCCTCCTGGCCACGGCCGTCCGAAGTCTGTGGGGTGCCGAGCGGCCCGCCGCGCACGCCGCGGTTGGCCCGCTCGGTCTCGATCAGCTCGTTCAGCCAGCGGACCTCGCGCTCGACCGATTCGAGACCGTGCCGCTGGAGTTCCAGCGTGTAGTCGTCGAAGCGCTCGCGGGTCCGGGCGATGGAGCTGCGCATCCGCTCCAGCCGCTCCTCCAGCCGGCTGCGGCGGCCCTCCAGCACGCGCATCCGCACGGCCTTGTCGGTCCGGCCGAAGAAGGCGAAGTGCACACCGAAGTGCTCGTCCTCCCAGGCGTCCGGCCCGGACTCGGCGAGCAGCTGCTCGAAGCGCTCCTTGCCCTCCGGGGAGAGCCGGTAGACGATCTTCGACCGCTTGCCGTTGAGCGCGGTGGCCGGGACGTACTCGGAGTCCGGGTTGTCCTCGACCAGGAAGCCCTGGGCGACCAGGCTCTTCAGGCAGGGGTACAGCGTGCCGTAGGAGAAGGCGCGGAACGAGCCGAGCAGGACGTTGAGCCGCTTGCGCAGCTCGTAGCCGTGCATCGGGGCGTCGTGCAGCAGGCCGAGAACGGCGAATTCCAGCACTCCGGAGCGCCTGCTCACCCTGCCCGCCTCCTTCCCCGCAGTCGTGGCGGCCGCACGCCGGGGTGGCTTATGCCGTCCCGATGTATCGGCTCGATATATCGAGAACAGTAAACCTGGGTCACGGAACGAGCAAGGGGGCCACGCGTGAAGGTGATCACAAGGTGACCAGAGGGTGGACCGGACTCCCTGCCTCGGGCACGCGCGAGGGGTCCTGGGCAACGGGCATGTAATGATCTGACGACTTTTTGAGGCTATTGACGGCTGATGCCCGATTAGTACGGTTTCAGAGGTGCGTACGCTGTCGCGTGTGCACGAGGACCGCCCCCGAGGAAACACCAGCTCCAGGGGGCACGGTGGTCTCGGCACCGGAGAACCCTGCCTTCAGGTCCGCAGGGCCTGACCGAGGAGTTGCTGAACGATGAGCGAACACCGGCGGAGGTCGTCCAACCCGGGCGACGGGGAGCAGCCTCCGGGCCGTCGGCCGGACGGCCAACGCCCTTACGGCCAGGGCGGCCCGGCCCAGGGCACGCCCCGGTACCGTCCCGGCGGCGGGCCCGACCAGGGCTCCGACGAGCTGCGCTCCGAGGGCATCCGCCGCGGTGCCAGGGAGACCGCCCAGCAGCCCCGGCTGACCCGCGCCGAGATGCGCAAGCAGGGGGCGAAGGGCAGCGGACCGGCAGGTCCGGCGGGTCCGGCCGGCCGCGGTGACAAGGGCGGTCCCGGCAAGCCCGGGAAGAAGCGGTTCATCGACTACCCCCGGTTCGGCAAGAGCGGGTTCCGCCGCTGGGTGCCGTCCTGGAAGCTGGTGCTGAGCCTCTTCCTGATCTTCTTCGGCGGTGGCGTCACCGCCATCGGCGTCGCCTACCAGATGACGCCGATCCCCGACGTCAACAAGCTGGTGCACGATCAGAACAACATCTACTACTGGGCCGACGGCTCGGAGATGACCCGCAAGGGCACCACCAACCGCCAGATCGTCGAGCTCGCCAACATAAGCCGCCCGGCGCAGGACGCGGTGATCGCGGCCGAGAACGAGTCCTTCCGCGATGACAGCGGCGTGGACCCCAAGGGCATCGCCCGTGCCGTCTACAAGATGGCCACCGGCGGTGAGACCCAGGGCGGCTCGACCATCACCCAGCAGTACGTGAAGAACGCCTACCTGAGCCAGGACCAGACCCTGACCCGCAAGGTCAAGGAGTTCTTCATCACCCTGAAGATCAACGGCAAGCTCTCCAAGGACGACATCCTCACCGGCTACCTGAACACCAGCTGGTACGGCCGCGGCGCGACCGGCATCCAGGCCGCCTCGCAGGCCTACTACGGGATCGACGCCAAGGACGTGAACGTCTGCCAGGGCGCGATGCTGGCCGCCCTGCTCAAGGGCGCCGCGGTCTACGACCCGACGCTGAGCGACGGCAACCGCAAGAACATGCAGGAGCGCTGGACCTGGATCCTGTCCCGGATGGTGGCCACCAAGAAGCTCAGCCAGGCCGACAGCGACGCCTGCGGCAAGACCTTCCCGGAGCCGATCGCCCGCAAGGCGCCGGCCAACATGAACGGTGAGGTCTACTACCTGGTCGACACCGTCAACAAGTACCTGACCAGCAAGGACCCGTCGATCACCCAGCAGAAGATCGACCAGGGCGGCTACCAGATCTACACCACCTTCGAGAAGGACAAGGTGGAGCAGCTGAAGAAGGCCGTCGACGACGTGCAGGCCGACTCGCTGAAGCCGGACAAGCGCGAGGCGGACAAGTTCGTCCAGGTCGGTGCCGCCTCGGTGCGGCCGGGCGACGGTGCGATCGTGGCGCTGTACGGCGGGCCCGGCATCGAGAACGGGCACTACTCCAACAACGCGGACTCCACCGGTATCCCGGTCGGCTCGACCTTCAAGCCGTTCGTCCTGGCCACCGCGATGCAGACCGGCGTGCTGACCCAGACCGACGACCAGGGCAAGCCCAAGCGGATCAACAGCGCGTCGAAGTACCTGGCCGACGACAACTCCGAGATCCACAAGTCGGACGGCTCGCTCGCCATCGGCGACGACGGCAAGCCGTACCATCAGCGCAACGACAGCAAGACCAGCCCGGGCTACGTCTCGCTCAAGACGGCGATGCAGTACTCGTACAACGTGCCGTTCGTCCAGCTCGGCCAGGACGTCGGCGGCAAGGCCGTCGAGGACATGGTTCTCAAGCTGGGCCTGCGCAAGGAGAGCCTGGTCGCCAACTCCACCCTGACCTACCCGCTGGGCACCTCGACGCCGAGCTCGATCCGGATGGCCACCGCCTACTCGGTGTTCGCCGCGCGCGGTCAGCAGGCCGACCCGTACTCGGTGAGCAAGCTGACCTACAACGGCACGGCGGTGCCGGCCTTCACCAAGTCGGCGCCCAAGGCGGTGCTCGACCAGGCGGTCGCGGACAACGTCACCGACGTGCTGGAGAACGTGGCCAAGGCCGGTACCGGTAGCAAGACCAACGAGCTCGGCCGCCCGGTGGCCGGCAAGACCGGTACCACCGACGCCGGCACCTCGGCCTGGTGGGTCGGCTACACCCCGCAGCTGACCACCGCGGTCGGCATGTGGCGTGAGGAGCCGGGTACCTCGAAGCTGCTGTCGCTCAACGGCACCGCCGGGCACGCCTCCGTGCACGGTGGTGACTTCCCGACCGACATCTTCACCCGGTACATGAAGGCTGCCCTCAACGGCCAGCCCAAGGTGGACTTCCCGAACCCCGAGCCGATCGGTGAGGAAGTCGACTCCTCCGGTGCGCCGGCCTCGGCCTCCGCCTCGGCCTCGCCGAGCGACTCGCCGTCCGCGGCGGCCCCGACCGATGTCCAGCCGGGCCCGACGGCTGCGCCGTCGACCAGCCCGTCGGCGAGCACGACCACGCCGGACCCGGGTCCGTCCTGCCTGCTCGGGCCGCTCTGCCCGTCGACCGGCCCGACCCGGACCGGGAAGCCGACCGGCACCAAGTCGCCGTCGTCCTCACCGTCGTCGAGCGGCTCACCGAGCGGGCTCCCGATTCCCTGACCCGCTCCACCGGCAGCAGCAGAACGCCGGCGGTCCCGTTCCCGGGGCCGCCGGCGTTCTGCCGTCCGGACGCGGCGTGTTGGGAGGGCAGTCTCCTCGTGGGGCCGTTGGTGCGGCAGTATGTCCGCCATGACGTCGAGCACGCCTGACGAGGCCGCCGGGCCCGCCTCCGCCCCGGCCGCGGCCGAGGGCCCGCAGCCCAACACCGTGGTCGTCCCCGCGGACGAGGATCCGGTGGCGGCCGCCGGCAGTGAACTGCTCGGCGGCCCGCCCGGGCGCCGGGCGCTGCTCGGCACCTCCTGGTGGATCCCGGCCCGATTCCTGGCCCTGGTCGTGATCGCCGTCTACCTGCTCGGGATGGTCCAGAAGCTGCCGTGCTACGACGGCGGCTGGTTCCACGGCGCGACCGCCCAGTACACCCACGCCTGCTACAGCGACGTCCCGCACCTGTACTCGGGCCGCGGCTTCGACCAGGGGCTGCACCCCTACCTGGACAAGCTGCCCTCGCCGTCACCGGACATGCAGTACCTGGAGTACCCGGTGCTCACCGGCCTGTTCATGCAGGTCGCGGCCTGGCTGACCACGCCGGACGGCACGCTGGAGCACCGCGAGCAGTGGTTCTGGACGGTCAACGCGGCGATGCTGCTGATCTGCGTGGTGGTCGCGGTGGTCGCGGTCTCGCGGACCCATCGCCGACGGCCCTGGGACGCGCTGCTGTTCGCGCTGGCCCCCTGCCTGGCGCTGGACGCCACCATCAACTGGGACCTGCTGGCGGTCGCGCTCACCGCGGTCGCGATGGCCTACTGGGCCAACTCCCGCCCCGGCTGGGCCGGTGTCTTCATCGGCCTGGCCACCGCGGCCAAGCTCTACCCGGTCCTGCTGCTCGGCCCGCTGCTGGTGCTCTGCTGGCGGGCCGGCCGCTGGCGGGCCTTCGGGCAGGCGCTCGGCGGCGCGGCGGGCGCCTGGCTGCTGGTCAACCTGCCGGTGTTCATCGCCAACCGGGACGGCTGGGCGACCTTCTACACCTTCAGCCAGACCCGCAAGGAGGACTTCGGCTCGTTCTGGCTGATCCTCATGCAGGACCGCAACCAGCAGCTGTCCACCCTCAACACCTGGATCGGCGCGCTGCTGGTGGCCTGCTGCCTGGGCGTCGGCTGGCTGGCGCTGTCCGCGCCCAGGCGCCCGCGCTTCGCGCAGCTGGCCTTCCTGGTGGTCGCCGCCTTCGTGCTGACCAACAAGGTCTACTCGCCGCAGTACGTGCTCTGGCTGATCCCGCTGGCCGCGCTGGCCCGCCCGCGCTGGCGCGACTTCCTGATCTGGCAGGCCTGCGAGGCGCTGTACTTCCTCGGCGTCTGGTCGTACCTGGCCTTCATCGGCGACGCCAAGCAGCACGGCATCGGCCAGGACTGGTACCACGTGGCGATCGTGCTGCACCTGGCCGGCACGCTCTACCTGTGCTTCATGGTGGTCCGCGACATCCTCCACCCGGACCGCGACCCGGTCCGCTGGGACGGCAGCGACGACCCGTCCGGCGGCGTCCTGGACTTCACCTCCGACGCGTTCGTCCTCGGCACCGCCCGGCGGCTGCGCGAGGAGGAGACGTACGCGCAGTTCGCCCCCGAGGGCGAGCCGGACTGGCTGACCCCGGACGGCGGTCCGGCGGTACACCTGGGGAAGCCGGCCGACACCTCCTGAGCGGCCCGGCGCGCAACGAGCGGCGCCGTCGGCGGCTCAGCGGTCGGCGACCCGGTCGAAGTGGGTCGTGGTGTGACGGACGTTCAGGGCCAGCTCGTCCCCGATCGCCGGGGGCTTGTGGTCGGACGGCAGGAACAGGATCGACACCTGCATGTGCGGCGGCTCCGCGAACCACAGCTGCCGTCCGTCCCAGGCGTACGGGGACAGGGTCCGGTTGACCGTCGCCAGGCCGGCCCGGGCCAGCCCCTTGGCCCGCGGCACCACGCCGTGGACGTACTTGGGGGCCTCCAGTCCCACCCCGTGCGCGGTGCCGCCGGTGACCACCAGCAGGTGGCCGTCGGAGGGGGCCCGGTGCTGGCGGTAGCCGTACCGCTCGCCGCGGCCGACCGGGGTCACGTCCAGCACGGTCGCCACCGCCTGCAGCGCGTCGACGTCGCCGAGCCACAGCCGGGTGCCGATCCGGGAGCGGAAGGCGGTGTCCGGGAACTGCCGCCGCAGCCGGGACACGTCCGCCGCGGCCAGGTGGCTGAGGAAGACCGACGCGGCCGGCAGCCCGGCCGCGGTGATCGCGGTCACCCAGGCGGCGACCTCGGCCACCGGGTCGGAGCCGTCCGGGCGGTCGAGCGGCAGGTGCAGCGCGAAGCCCTCCAGCGCCCGCCCGTCCAGGGCGAGGCGGCCCAGGTCGGCCGGGGCGATGCCGTGCCGGCGCATGGAGGTCATGCACTCCACCACCACCCGGGAGCCGGCCGGCAGCGCGGGCAGCACCTCCGGGTGCGAGACCGTGCGGACCGTCCGGTCCCGCGGTCCCGCCTCCGGTTCGCCGGCCCGCAGCGGGGTGAGCACCAGCAGGTCGCCCGGGAACGCCCCGGCCACCGCGTCCGCCTCCGCGCCGGTGCCGACCGCGAGCAGCGGGACCCCCAGCCGGGCCGCCTCCTCGGCGAGCCGGACGTTCCCGAGGCCGTACCCGTTGCCCTTGGCGACCGGCACCAGGCCGGGGAACTCGGCCAGGACGGACTGCTGGTGGGCCCGCCAGCGGGCGGTCTCCACGGACAACGTGAGGGTCATTCGTGCTCCCCGGGTGGTTCGGTGGTCGGTCAGCCGAGCGGCATGTCAGCGCCGGGACATGTAGAGGTCCAGCGCCTTGTGCAGCAGCTTGTTCAGCGGGAAGTCCCACTCACCCAGGTACTCGGCGGCCTGGCCGCCGGTGCCCAGCTTGAACTGGATCAGCCCGAACAGGTAGTCGTCCTCGTCCAGCGTGTCGCTGATCCCGCGCAGGTCGTAGAGGCTGCCGCCGAGCGCGTAGGCGTCGCGGATCATCCGCCACTGGATCGCATTGGACGGCTTGACCTCGCGCTTGTGGTTGGCGGAGGCGCCGTAGGAGTACCAGACGTGCTCGCCGACGGTCAGCATGGTGGTCGCGGCCAGCGGCTCGCCCTCGTGGTACGCGATGTACAGCCGCATCCGGTCCGGGTCCTCGGCGCTCAGCGCCTTCCACATCCGCTGGAAGTAGGCCAGCGGGCGCGGGGTGAAGTGGTCCCGCTCGGCGGTGACCAGGTACAGCCGGTGGAAGACCGCCAGGTCGTCGTAGCCGCCCTGGACCACCTCGACGCCGCTCTTCTCGGCCTTCTTGATGTTGCGCCGCCAGAGCTGGTTGAAGCCGCGCTGGACGTCGTCCAGCGAGCGGTTGGCCAGCGGCACCTGGAACACGTACCGCGGCTGGACGTCGCCGAAGCCCGCGCCGCCGTCCTCGCCCTGCAGCCAGCCGGCCCTGCGCAGCCGGTCGGCCACCTCGAAGGCGCGCGGCTCGTACCAGTCCGGGTCGACGTCGCGCAGCCGCTTGGCCTCCCGCCCGGCGATCGCCTCCTTGATGGTCGGGGCGTCCCAGCGGCGGATCACCACCGGCGGGCCCATCTTCACCGAGAACGCGCCCTGCGACTTGAGGTGGGCCAGCATCGGCGCCAGCCACCGGTCCAGGTCCTCGTCGAACCAGTCGATCACCGGTCCCTCGGGCAGGTAGGCCAGGTAGCGCTTGAGCTTGGGCAGCTGCCGGTAGAGCACCAGCCCCGCGCCGACCAGCTCGCCGCCCTCGTCGAACCAGCCGAGGCTCTCGGAGCGCCACTCCGCCTTCACGTCGGCCCAGGAGGGTACCTGCATGTGGCTGGCGGAGGGCCGGTTCCGGACGAAGGCGAGGTGCTCCTCGCGGGTGATGGTCCTCAGGCGCAGGCTCATACTCGGGTGCTCCTCCTCGGTGGGCCGTTCCAGGGTTTGACCCTATCGCCCGAATGGTCCGTTTCTGGTGGGGTGCGTCGGACACGACGCGGCCCTCCTTGCGGACCTCTGCAAGGTATCTACGCAAGGAGGGCAACGAAGGTTACGGCGCCGGCGCCGAGTCAGCCGGTGGATCGGAGCTCGGCGGCCGGCGCGCGCCTCACCACATACCGCCGTGGGCGATGCCCAGGTAGAAGCCGATCGCGGACATGCCGAGCGAGATGACCAGCACGAACCGCTCGGCCGTGGTCACCGAGACGAACTGGCCCCACAGGGCGACGGCGATGCCGAACAGGCCGGCCCAGGAGCTGAGCAGGTGCACGCTGTAGAACCAGCAGCTGATGAACGCCACCAGGCCGAGCACGGCGGCGATGCCGACCAGGGTGTTCTCCCGCGGGTGCGGCTGGCCGTCGGTGTTGAGGGTGAACGCGGGCATCCGGTGACCGGTCTGTGCCATGAGGACCCACCTCCGTCGGAGGAGGCACGCCCTCGGTGGGGGCATGCCGTTCTGTCCAGATTGCTGCCGTATGGCGCGGATCACAACCCCTGCGTGTCCGGTCCCCGGGAGGTGGGCGTTTGGTTGGGCCGTCCGGGGCCAGGTAGGCTGTGCGGTCTGCACTGGTGTAGTTGTGCCCTTTCATGCCCGTTCGCGGGGATGAGGGGCCGGATTGTCGGACCCCCTCGCTACGGTGGGGCGGTCGGTCACTCCTCCGGTGCCGACGCTGCACAACCCTCCTGCCACGGAGAGACCGTGGCCGTTGAGTCCAAAGGAGGTGGGTTTCACATGCGTCACTACGAGCTGATGGTCATCCTCGACCCCTCGGTCGAGGAGCGTGCCGTCTCCCCCCTGATCGAGAACTTCCTCAACGTCGTCCGCACCGCGGGCGGCAAGGTGGAGAAGATCGACACCTGGGGCCGGCGCCGTCTGGCTTACGAGATCAACAAGCAGTCCGAGGGCATCTACTCGGTCATCGACCTGAAGGCCACGCCTGAGGTCGTCAAGGAGCTCGACCGTCAGCTGAGCCTGAGCGAGTCGGTTCTGCGGACCAAGGTCCTGCGCCCGGACACCCACTGAGCCACCTCTGACGCCTCCGGGCGCCAGATGGTTCACGTCCGATGTTTCACGTGAAACATCGTGACGAGCACCGCAGAACTCCGTTCCGAGAGGTCACCACACCATGGCAGGCGAGACCGTCATCACCCTCGTCGGCAATCTCGTCGACGACCCCGAGCTGCGCTTCACCCCGTCGGGTGCGGCGGTCGCGAAGTTCCGTATCGCGTCCACCCCGCGCACTTTCGACCGTCAGACGAACGAGTGGAAGGACGGCGAGAGCCTCTTCCTCACGTGCAACGTCTGGCGTCAGCCGGCGGAGAACGTGGCCGAGTCGCTGCAGCGCGGCATGCGCGTGATCGTGCAGGGCCGACTGCGCCAGCGGTCTTACGAGACCAAGGAAGGCGAGAAGCGGACGGTCTTCGAGGTCGAGGTCGACGAGGTCGGCCCGAGCCTGCGCTCGGCCACCGCCAAGGTCACCCGCGCCAACCGCTCCGGCGGCCCCGGCGGTCAGGGTGGTTCCGGCGGCGGCTACGGCGGCCAGCAGGGCGGCGGCGGGTACGGCGGCGGCAACCAGGGTGGCGGTGGCTGGGGTGGAAACTCCGGCGGCGGCCAGTCCGGCCCGTCCGACGACCCCTGGGCGTCCAGCGCTCCCTCTGGTGGAAACCAGGGCGGCGGCGGTGGCGGCGGCTGGGGAGCCCCGTCCGGTGGCGGCTTCTCGGAAGAGCCTCCGTTCTAAGCGGTACTGAAGCGGTGCGCGCCGGGTCCCTCGGGGCCCAGGCATGCTGAGAGATTTCGTGCGGTCCGCCGGTGTTTTTGCAGGCACCCGGACCGTCAACCAAATGGAGCACATGATGGCGAAGCCGCCTGCTCGCAAGCCGAAGAAGAAGGTTTGCGTCTTCTGCAAGGACAAGGTCACGTACGTCGACTACAAGGACACCAACCTGCTGCGGAAGTTCATTTCCGACCGCGGGAAGATCCGTGCCCGTCGAGTGACCGGCAACTGCACCCAGCACCAGCGTGACGTCGCCACGGCCGTGAAGAACAGCCGTGAGATGGCGCTGCTGCCCTACACCTCCACCACGCGCTAAGAGAGGGTGACCGAAGAATGAAGATCATCCTCACTCACGAGGTCCCCGGTCTCGGCAGCGCCGGCGAGGTCGTCGAGGTCAAGGACGGGTACGCCCGTAACTTCCTGGTTCCGCGTGGCTTCGCCATCCGCTGGACCAAGGGTGGCCAGAAGGACGTCGACGCGATCCGTCGCGCCCGCAAGATCCACTCGATCCAGACCCTCGAGGCCGCCAACGAGGTCAAGGCCAAGCTCGAGGGCCTGCAGATCAAGCTGGCCGTCCGCTCGGGCGACGCCGGCCGTCTGTTCGGCTCGGTGACCCAGGCCGACGTCGTCGACGCCATCAAGGCCGCCGACGGCCCGGTCGTGGACAAGCGCGCCGTCGCGATCGCCTCGCCGATCAAGACCGTGGGCACCCACAAGGTCTCGGTCAAGCTGCACAGCGACGTCCAGGCCAACCTCGACGTCAACGTCGTGGCTGCCTGAACGGCCCAGCGCCAGTGAGGTGAGCGGCGGCTCCCCGGAGCCGCCGCCACCGAAGCCCGAGGGCCGGACCCCTTCTCGGAGGGGTCCGGCCCTCGGTGCGTCCGCACCCGGCCGCTGAGCCGCGCGCCGGGCGTCAGGCCCGGACGGCTCCGGTGACCAGCCAGCCGCCGCCGCGCACCCGCAGGACCAGGAAGGCGGCGCGGACCAGCATGAACAGGTTCATCGCCCACCACAGCGAGGTCAGCCCGCCGCCCAGGGCCGGTACCGCCAGCGCCACCGGGGCGAACACCGCGAGGGTCACCGCGGCCGCGCCGGCCAGGTAGCGGCCGTCCCCGGCGCCCATCAGCACCCCGTCCAGGACGAAGACCACGCCCCCGACCGGCTGGGTGAGCGCCGCCAGCACCAGCACCAGGGTCAGCTGGTGGCGGACCGCCGGGTCGGCGGTGAACAGCGGCACGTACAGCGGTGCGGCCACGGCCATCAGCAGTCCGAGCAGCGCGCCCGAGCCGATGCCCCACTCGACCATCCTGCGGGTGGCCGCCCGGGTGCCGGGGACGTCCCCCGCACCCAGGTAACGGCCGATGATCGCCTGGCCGGCGATGGCGATGGCGTCCAGGGCGAAGGCCAGGAAGGTCCACACCGTCATGGCGATCTGGTGCGCGGCGACCTCGGTGTCGCCCAGTGTGGCGGCCACCGCGGTGGCGATCAGCAGCACGCCGCGCAGGCTCACGGTCCTGACCAGCAGCGGGCCGCCGGCCTTGGCGCAGGCCCGGATGCCGGCCCGGTCGGGCCGCAGTCCGGCGCCCTCGCGGCGGGCGCCGCGGACCACCACCAGCAGGTAGGCGGCGGCCATCGCGTTCTGCGCGATGACGGTGCCCCAGGCCGAGCCCGCCACCCCGAGCCCGGCGCCGTACACCAGTCCGAGGTTGAGCAGGATGTTGGCGGTGAACCCGCCGACCGCCACCACCAGCGGGGTCCTGGTGTCCTGCAGTCCCCGCAGCACTCCGGTGGCCGCCAGCACCATCAGCATCGCGGGGATGCCCAGGGCGCTGATCCGCAGGTAGCTCACCGCGTACGGGGCGGCGGTCGGCGAGGCCCCCAGTGCCTCTGCGGCCTGCGGGGCGAGTGCCAGGGTGAGCGCCACCATGCCCACCGAGAGCAGCAGGGCCAGCCAGATGCCGTCGACGCCCTGCTGGACGGCGGCCCGGCGGTCGCCGGCGCCGATCCGCCGGGCGACCGCCGCGGTGGTGGCGTACGCCAGGAACACGAAGACCCCGGTCGCGGTGGTCAGCGCGGCCGAGGCCACGCCCAGCCCGGCCAGCTGGGCGGTGCCGAGGTGGCCGACGATCGCGGAGTCGGCCAGCAGGAAGAGCGGCTCGGCGACCAGCGCGCCGAACGCGGGGACCGCCAGCGTGAGGATCTCGCGGTCGTGCCCGCGACGGTGGGCGGTGGGGGTGGTCATGGGGTCAGCCTACTCATCCACAGGTAAGTGATGAATATGGCCTTGACCACTTACTCGAAATCCGGAGCGACGAGCCGCGGACGGTGTGGACGGCCGGCTCCGCGGCGACTGCACGGTGTGTGTGAAGTTTTTCTCATGCACAGCCCCCGTAAGGGGTTATCGCAGGTCAGCGAGTTGACACCGGGGCGATCGTGTGGTTATCCACAGAGGTGTCCACAGGGTTGCCCACAGGTTTGGGCGGGTTCTCCACAGGAGTGGTCCGGTTATCCACATGGCCTGTGGATAACCATGTTGGCCGATCGCCCGCGGGCCCCGTAGCGTGGACGCCGCCCCGACTCCACCTGCCCGGCGACACCGCCCGGCCCGGAGCGGAAGTGTCGGCCCGCTGGCGTAAGAAGGACAGGACGCGCCACCGGCACGGCAGCACCAACTCGCTCCACACTCGCTGATCGGGGAAAGACGCGTGACCGGCCCCCAGTACGACGACCACGACGTGCCGCCGCCGCCGGAGGACGACTGGCAGCCCTCCGACGACGCCTTCCCCGGCGACCCCTTCCCCGACGTCCCCGGCGACCGCCTGCCGGTCTCCCGGCAGCGCCGGGACGGCGGCGGCGCGCCCGGCACCCCGGGCGGCTCCCGGGGGGGCTTCCAGGGCGGCAAGGGCGGAAAGGGTGGCGAGGTGGCCCGTCGGGGCCGTGACGAGGCCGACCGCGCCGAGGAGCGCTCCGCCGGTGGCGACGGCTTCGAGCGGGTGCCCCCGCAGGACCTCGCCGCCGAGCAGTCCGTCCTCGGCGGCATGCTGCTGTCCAAGGACGCCATCGCCGACGTGGTCGAGGTGCTCAAGCCGGCCGACTACTACCGGCCGGCCCACGAACTGATCCACGGCGCCATCCTCGACCTCTACGCCCGCGGCGAGCCCGCCGACCCGATCACCGTCGCGGGTGAGCTGACCAAGCGCGGCGAGCTCACCCGGGTCGGCGGCCCCGGCTACCTGCACACGCTGGTCAACTCCGTCCCCACCGCGGCCAACGCCGAGTACTACGCGGAGATCGTCCACGAGCGTGCCGTCCTGCGGCGCCTGGTCGAGGCGGGCACCCGGATCGCGGGCATGGGCTACGCCGCCGAGGGCGACGTCGACGAGATCGTGAACGCGGCCCAGGCCGAGATCTACGCCGTCACCGAGCAGCGCACCAACGAGGACTACGCCCCGCTCGCCGACATCATGGAGGGCGCCCTCGACGAGATCGAGGCGATCGGCTCCCGGGCCGGTCAGATGTCCGGCGTACCGACCGGCTTCGCCGACCTCGACTCGCTGACCAACGGGCTGCACCCCGGCCAGATGATCGTCATCGCGGCCCGGCCCGCGATGGGTAAGTCCACCCTGGCGCTGGACTTCGCGCGGGCCTGCTCGATCCACAACAACCTGCCGAGCGTGATCTTCTCGCTCGAAATGGGGCGCAACGAGATCGCCATGCGCCTGCTGTCGGCCGAGGCCCGGGTCGCGCTGCACCACATGCGCTCCGGCAACATGACCGACGAGGACTGGACCAGGGTCGCCCGCCGGATGCCGGACGTCACCAACGCGCCGCTGTACATCGACGATTCGCCGAACCTGTCGATGATGGAGATCCGCGCCAAGTGCCGCCGGCTCAAGCAGCGCCAGGACCTGAAGCTGGTCGTCATCGACTACCTCCAGCTGATGCAGTCCGGCGGCTCGCGGCGGGCCGAGAGCCGCCAGCAGGAGGTCTCCGACATGTCCCGGAACCTGAAGCTGCTGGCCAAGGAGCTAGAACTCCCGGTGATCGCGCTCTCCCAGCTGAACCGTGGTCCCGAGCAGCGCACCGACAAGAAGCCGATGGTCTCCGACCTGCGTGAATCCGGCTCGATCGAGCAGGACGCCGACATGGTCATCCTGCTGCACCGCGAGGACGCCTACGAGAAGGAGTCCCCCCGCGCGGGCGAGGCCGACCTGATCGTCGCCAAGCACCGTAACGGCCCCACGGCCACCATCACGGTCGCCTTCCAGGGCCACTACTCCCGCTTCGTCGACATGACCCGGGACGTCACCTGACCCGCGGCGCAGGACCGGCCCCGCGGCGGGGTCACACCGTGAGGACGACGGCGCCCCGGACACCGCCCCGGGCCGCGTGGGCGTGGGCTGCCGCGACCTGGTCGAGCGGGTAGGCGGCGGCGATCCTCGTGGTGAGGGCCCCGCCCTCGGCGAGCTCGGCGAGTTCGGCGAGCCCGCCGCCGTCCGGCCGGACGTCCACCACGTGCACCCGGATGCCGCGCTCGGGCGCGGGCGCGGCCGGCGGGCGGACGGCGAGAAAGAGGCCGTCGGCGCGGACCGCCGCGAGCAGCGGTGCGCCGGTGAGCGCGGTGTCGAGGACGGCGTCGACGCCCGCGGGGACCAGCTCCCGGACGGCCGCCGCGGTGTCGGCGCCGTCCTCTGCGCCCTCGACGAACTCGGCTCCGAGGGCGAGCAGTTGGCCGCGGTCGCCGGCCCGGGCGACCGCGATCACCCGCAGGCCGCGGTGCAGGGCGAGCTGGGTGGCGAAGTGCCCGACGCCGCCGGCCGCGCCGGTGACCAGCAGCGTGCCGCCCTCGCGCAGGCCGATGGTGTCGGCGGCGGTGTCGAGCGCCTGGAGCGCGGTGAGCCCGTTGAGCGGAAGGGTCACGGCCTCGGCGGCGGTCAGCCCGGCCGGCGCGGGGGCGACGGCGTCGGCGGGCAGGACCGCCTGGTCGCCGTGGGTGCCGTTGCGGCTGGCGAACCAGTGGATCAGCCCGATCACCCGGTCGCCCGGCCGCACGCTCTCGACGCCCGCGCCGACGGCGTCGACCACCCCGGCGGTGTCCCAGCCGAGCCGGTAGGCGCTCTGCTCGGGCAGCAGCGCGGCGAGGTGGCCGGCCCGGACGGCGAGGTCGGCGGGGTGCACGGCGAGCGCCTCGTTGCGGATCCGGACCTGGCCCGGACCGGGGACCGGCAGGTCGGTCCGCGCGATCCGGGCCTGCTCCGGCCCGCCGAACGTGGTGACGAGGACTGCGCGCATCGGTGCGCTCCTTCTCCCTGGGTGCTTCCTGGTGACGTGTTCGAGACTGTCACCGGCGCGCGGGGGGCAGGAGAGGCGTCTTCAGCCTGGGATCGCCGGTCCCGGGCAGGCGCACCCGCAGGGGTCGGGGTGGTGGCTCAGAGGGTGACGGTGGCGCGGAAGACCTCCGCGCCGGGGCCGGTCAGCTCGGTGTCCGTGCCGGTGGCGGGGAGGAAGGCGGACTCGCCCCGGGCGAGGGTCAGGACCGTGCCGTCGGCCGCGGTCAGGCGGGCGGCGCCGGAGGTGCACAGCAGGATCTGCGGGGCGCCTCCGTCGAGCCGCCGGGGTTCGGCGTCGAGGGTGTAGCGGGAGAAGCGGAACTCGTCGATCGGCACGGGGTAGTGGCGCTCGCCGTCGGGGCCGGGCCCGGGGCTCAGGACCTGCGGCCGTTCGGCCCGGAACTCGACCACCCGCAGCAGCTCCGGCACGTCCACGTGCTTGGGGGTGAGGCCGCAGCGGAGCACGTTGTCGGAGTTGGCCATCAGCTCGACGCCGGTGCCGCGCAGGTAGGCGTGCGGGACGCCGGCGCCCAGGTAGAGCGCCTCGCCGGGCCGCAGCACGACGTGGTTGAGCAGCAGCGCGGCCAGCAGGCCGGTGTCGCCGGGGTGGTTGCGGGCGGCGAAGGCGTACCCGGCCATGGCACCGCCGGGGTCCTGCGCGGCGGCGGCCGTGACGGCGTCGGCGACGTCCGCGACCAGGGCGTCGGCGGCGGCGCCGGTCATGGTCAGGACGGTGGCGAGGGTGCTGCTCAGGGCCTCGGCCTCGGGCTTGCCGCGCAGGGTCTCGATCAGCGGGTCCAGCGCGGGGACGCCCAGCGAGGCCATCAGGTCGGCCGCCTCGGCGGGCCGGCGGAAACCGCAGAGTCCTTCGAACTCGTCCAGGGCGCAGATGAGTTCGGGCTTGTGGTTGGCGTCCTTGTAGTTCCGCTCGGGGGCGTCCAGCGGGATCCGGCGGCGCTCCTCGTCGGCGAAGCCGGCCCGGGCCTGGGCGAGGGTGGGGTGCGCCTGCATGGACAGCGGGATGCCGGCGGCCAGCACCTTGAAGAGGAACGGCAGGGTGGGGCCGAACTTGGCGACCGCCGCGGCGCCGAGTTCGCCGGCCGGGTCGGCGGCGATCACCTCGGTCAGCGGGCGGGGGCCGTCACCACGGTCGACCAGCGACGGCGAGCCGGGGTGGGCACCCATCCAGAGCTCGGCCTGCGGCGCACCGGTGGGCTCCTGGCCGAGCAGGTCGGGAATGGCGGTGGCCGATCCCCAGGCGTAGGGGCGGACCGAGTTGCGGAGCCTGTCCATGGTGGTGTTCCCGATCCGTCCTCTGCCGGAGCCCGTTCCAGCCGCTCGGCCGGTCACCGCGCCTGCTGGGCCGGTGAGCGTCAGACTCTAGCCCAGCCCGGCGTACGCGTGGTGGCGGGTGGCCCGGCGCCGGGACCCACCCGCCCGGGCGCGCCTAACCGGCATTCCCGGCGGCTTCCTCCCAAGCTGGTAGCGCACGGGGCCGCGCGGGCCCGCCGCGCCGACCAGGGAGCCGAAGTGACGCCGTCACCGCCCGAGGGGACCGCCGGACCGGGCCGAGCGGACCACGGACAGCCACCGGTCCGGCTGCTCGAGGTCGACGTCTTCACCGGTCCGGAGACCGCCTTCTTCGCCACCTCCAGCCTGATCATGGGTGAGCGCTCCGCCATCCTGGTCGACGCCCAGCTCACCCGGACCGCGGGGCGCGAGCTGGCCGAGTGGGTGGCCGGCAAGAACCGCCAGCTGCTGGCGATCGTGGTGACCCACCAGCACCCGGACCACTACTTCGGGGCGGAGGAGGTGCTGCGGCTGTTCCCGTCCGCGCAGCTGCTGGCCGCCCCGTCGGTGGTGGCGGGGATCGCGCACACCGCGGCCGCCAAGGTCGCCCAGTGGAAGCCGGTGTACGGCGCCGACATCCCGGACCAGCCGCTGGTCCCGGCCCCGCTGCTGCCGCAGCCGCTGATGATCGACCGCCAGCTGATCAGGGTGCTGCCGCTCGGCCAGGGCGACTGCGACGGCTCCACCGCGGTGCACGTCCCCAGCATCGGCACGGTGATCGCCGGTGACTTCGCCTACAACGGCACCCACGTCTGGACCGCCGACACCGACCCCGGTCAGCGGGCCCGGTGGGTGGCGAACCTGGACCGGATCGCCGAACTCGGCGTGGTCCGGGTGGTGGCCGGTCACCGGGCGCCCGGCGCGGACGACGACGCGCAGCGGGTGCTCGGCTTCACCGCCGGGTACCTGCGCGACTTCGACCTGGCGCTCGCCGCGCACCCGCACGACGCCGAGGCGCTGGCCGCCGCCGTCAACGAGCGCTACGGCGGGCTGACGCTGCCCGTGATGCTGGAGCTCGGCGCGGCGGCGGCCACCGCGCCCCGGACGGCCGAGCTGCGGCGGCTGGAACCGCACGAGCACGAGCCGGACCAGGACGGGATCGTCGACGCGGAGATCGTCGAGGACCCGTGAGCCCGGAGCCGTGAGCCCGGAGCCGGGCCCCGCCGGGCAGGCCGCGGGCGGACGATACTGGGCGCATGACGACTGGGGACGGGGCTCCCGGGCCCGCGGCCGGGTACGACGCGGTGGTGCTGGCCGGTGGCGCGGCGGCCCGGCTGGGCGGGGCGGACAAGCCGGGGCTGACGGTCGGCGGCCGCAGTCTGCTGGACCGGGTGGTGGCGGCGTGCGAGGGGGCGGACCGGATCGTGGTGGTCGGCCCCCAGCGGGCGACCGCGGGGGTGCGGTGGGCCCGGGAGGAGCCGCCGGGCGGCGGGCCGGTGGCGGCCGTGGCCGCCGGGCTGGCGCAGGTCACCGCGGACCGGGTGCTGCTGCTCGCCGCCGACCTGCCGTTCCTGGACCGCCGCACGCTGGAGCGCCTGCTCGCCGCCCTGGACGACCCAGCTCCGGACAACCCCGCCCTTGACGACCCCGCCCTTGACGACCCCGCTCCGGGCGACCCGGCACCGGACGGCCCGGCACCGGACGGCCCGGCCGGGGAGCACCCCCGCGCCGAGGCCGCACTGCTGGTCGACGCGGCCGGCCGGGAGCAGCCGCTGACCGCCGCGTACCGGACGGCGGCGCTGCGCCGCGCCCTGGCCGGGCTGGGCGATCCC
>NZ_JAIZ01000302.1 GCF_000710465.2 Kitasatospora sp. MBT63
GCCCCTCAGCCCCGCTGTCCGCCCCACGGTCCGCCCCGCCGTCCGCCCACCACCGGGGCACCCTCGTGAGCGGGGCCAGCGCCACCAGCGCGGCGAGCGCCGGCCGCAGGCGCCCCGCGCCGGCCCACACCCCGCACCCGAGCCCGCAGGCCAGCAGCACCGAGACCGCCATCAGGTCCGCCACCGGCCGGGCCCGCAGCGCCGCCTCCTGGGCCGAGCACTGGGCCACCGCCAGCGCCGCCACCGTCAGGTAGCCGGCGCCCACGGCGAACGGGGAGCGCCAGTTCGGGCGCCCGCGCCGGCCGAGGCGGACCCCGGCCCGGTAGAGCGCCGTCAGGGTGACCGCGGTCAGCAGCAGCGGGGTCACGGTGACCGGCCCGGCCTCGCCCCCGCGGGCCAGCGGCGCCGCGTGGCCGAGCAGCCAGAGCGCGCAGGCCAGCCGGACCGCGCCGGCCGCGGTGTCGTCCGAGTACGGCGCCAGCACCCACAGCCCCAGGACCGGCACAGCGACCACGGAGAGCGTCAGGAGCGCCGTCCGTACCCCCGTCAGCAGGTCGGCGAAGGTCGAGCGGGTGCCCAGTCCGCTCGGCAGGCCCAGGATCGGACGGCCCATCAGCTGCGTCATGGGCTTCATGCTCCCAAGGGGGCCCGTTGCGTCGTGTCAACGGGCAAACCTTCGCCGTGTCCCGGATTATCGGTACATGTGCCTACATTCGCTCAGCAGCCGGGGCGAGGGATCACGGTGACCGCTCCTTCGACCACCCGGAAGCGCAACCGGAGGTCCGCTGCCTCCGGGAAGCCCGCCGCCGCCAAGACGCCGTCGCCACCCCGGCGGGACGCCGCCCGGCTGCTCCGGCTGCTGACGCCCCGCGAGGCGCAGCTGCTGGCCCGGCTGGCGGACGGCGAGGAGCTGGCCGCCATCGCCGCCGACCTGGGACTGTCGCCCGCCATGGCGCGGACCCGGCTGCACCGGGCACTGCGCAAACTGGGCGTACGGTCCGCGGCGGAGGCCACCGCGCTCGCCGACCAGGCCGACGACCAGGCCGACTATCGGGCCTCCGATCGGGCCGCCGACCAGGCCGCCGAGGCCCCGCCCGGCACGAGCCGTGACACCGGCACCGAGGCCGAGGCCGAGGCCGGAGCCGGTGAGGGCACCGAGACCGGCGGCGGGGCGGGCGGGGACGCCGTTCCGCCCGAGTTCGACGACTTCTGCCTCGCCGTCCACGACCGGCTGGTGCAACAGACCTTCCTGCTGACCGGCTGCCGGCACCGCGCCGTGCACTGCGCGCACCTCGCCCTGGGCACCGCCTCCCGGCAGTGGCCGCAGGTCACGGCGCTGCCGGACCCGGAGGGCTGGGTGCGGGCGCGGGCCTTCGACGCGGCACTGTCCCCGTGGCGCCGGGGCGGCCCGCGGCGGGCGCACCTGCTCACCCTGCCGCACCGGCGGATCCGGGTCGGCCCCGCCGGGGTCGGGCCGGAGGACCGGCTCACCCCGAGGGACCGGGCGCTGCTCAAGGCGCTCCGCCGGCTGTCGCGGCCGCGCCGGCGGGCGCTGGTGCTGCACGACGCGCTGGGCCTGCCCGCGGCTGCGGTGGCGGTCGAGGTGGAGGCGAGTTCGGCGGCGGCCGCCGGGCGGATCCGCGCCGCCCGGGCGGCGCTGGCCGGGCAGGTGCCCGACCTGGTGGGCCCGGACCCGTCCGATCCCGGGTTCGGCGACCGGCTGGGCGAGCTGATGCACCGGGCGGCCGTGCACGGCTGTGCGACGCCGTGGCGGCCGTCCCCGCGGCTGCTGACGGTGGAGAGCCGGCTGCGGACCGGCGCGGTCACCGGCGGCGCCGCCCTGCTGACCGTGGCGGTCGGCGCCGCGGTGGTGGCGACCTTGCTGGGTAGCGGGCCGGCCGAGCTGTTCCGCTCGCCCGCGCCCACGCCGCCACCGCTGTGCACGACGGCGGACAACGGCAGCGCGGGTCCGCTGCTGCCGGGCGCCGACGCGGGTGTGCGCAGCCACTGGTGCGAGGCGGCGGGGACGCAGTCGGTGGTCCTGGTCCAGGCCGCGATGATGTCCTCGTCGCCCTCGGCGGAGGCCGCGGCGACGGCGGCCGCCGTGGAGGCGCTGCCGGTGCCGGTGGGCTGCCCGGCGTTCCGCCCCTGCCCGACCGGTGCGCCGCCCGGGGTACCACCCCTCGCCGACCGACTCCGCTGACGCCTTCCGGGCAGCGGGTGCCGGGTCGGGTACCGAGCAACGGGTACCGGGTCACCGGTGGACTGCCCGGCGGCCCGGTCCTGTCCGGCCGCTGTGCCGCCCGGGTCCCGGCGCCGGCCGACCGGCCGCGGTGGCTGGGCCGCGCCTGAGGATTCCGCCGGGCGCCCGACGCCGAGCAGCCTCCTCCCCCGGCCTTCGGCCAGGAGGTGCCCGCTGATCCGACGCGACTCGTCGGACGCGGCCCAGCGGGCTGCGCTGCTGGGCTGCCCGGCGTTCCGCCCCTGCCCGACCGGTGCGCCGCCCGGGGTACCACCCCTCGCCGACCGACTCCGCTGACGCCTTCCGGGCAGCGGGTGCCGGGTCGGGTACCGAGCAACGGGTACCGGGTCACCGGTGGACTGCCCGGCGGCCCGGTCCTGTCCGGCCGCTGTGCCGCCCGGGTCCCGGCGCCGGCCGACCGGCCGCGGTGGCTGGGCCGCGCCTGAGGATTCCGCCGGGCGCCCGACGCCGAGCAGCCTCCTCCCCCGGCCTTCGGCCAGGAGGTGCCCGCTGATCCGACGCGACTCGTCGGACACGGCCCAGCGGGCTGCGCTGCTGGGCTGCCCGGCGCCGGGAGCCGCGGAAACGCCGAGGGCGCCGCGGACGGGAATCCGTCCGTGGCGCCCTCGGGTGGTTACCGGGCTGATCAGCCGATCAGCTCACGGGCCAGGCGAGCGGTCTCGGACGGCGTCTTGCCGACCTTGACACCGGCGGCCTCGAGGGCCTCCTTCTTCGCCTGCGCGGTGCCCGAGGAGCCGGAGACGATGGCGCCGGCGTGGCCCATGGTCTTGCCCTCGGGGGCGGTGAAGCCCGCGACGTAGCCGACGACCGGCTTGGTGACGTGCTCGGCGATGTAGGCCGCCGCACGCTCCTCGGCGTCGCCGCCGATCTCGCCGATCATGACGATGATCTTGGTCTCCGGGTCCGCCTCGAACGCCGCGAGGGCGTCGATGTGGGTGGTGCCGATGACCGGGTCGCCGCCGATGCCCACGGCCGAGGAGAAGCCGAGGTCACGCAGCTCGTACATGAGCTGGTAGGTCAGCGTGCCGGACTTCGAGACCAGGCCGATCGGGCCGGACTTGGTGATGTCGGCCGGGATGATGCCGGCGTTCGACTGCTCCGGCGAGATCAGGCCGGGGCAGTTCGGGCCGATGATCCGGGTCTTGTTGCCCTTCGAACCGGCGTACGCCCAGAAGGCGGCCGAGTCGTGGACCGGGACACCCTCGGTGATGACGACCGCGAGGCCGATCTCCGCGTCGATCGCCTCGACGACGGCGTCCTTGGTGAACTTCGGCGGCACGAAGATGACGGTGACGTCGGCACCGGTCTTCTCCATGGCCTCGGCGACGGTGCCGAAGACGGGCACCTCGGTGCCGTCGACGTCAACGGTGGTGCCGGCCTTGCGCGGGTTCACACCGCCGACGATCTGGGTGCCGGAGGCGAGCATGCGGCGGGTGTGCTTCATGCCCTCGGAGCCGGTCATGCCCTGGACGATGACCTTGCTGTCCTTGGTAAGGAAGATAGCCATGATTCAGTCCTCTCCCTTACTTGTTGGCCAGCTCGGCGGCGCGGTCGGCCGCACCGTCCATGGTGTCCACCTGCTGCACCAGCGGGTGGTTGGCGTCGGTCAGGATCTGACGACCCAGCTCGGCGTTGTTGCCGTCCAGGCGGACGACGAGGGGCTTGGTGACGGCCTCGCCCTTCTCCTCGAGGAGGGCCAGCGCCTGCACGATGCCGTTGGCGACCGCGTCGCACGCGGTGATGCCGCCGAAGACGTTGACGAAGACCGACTTGACGTCGGTGTCGCCCAGGATGATCTCCAGGCCGTTCGCCATCACCTCGGCGGACGCGCCGCCGCCGATGTCGAGGAAGTTGGCGGGCTTGACGCCGCCGTGGTTCTCACCGGCGTAGGCGACCACGTCGAGGGTGCTCATGACGAGACCCGCGCCGTTGCCGATGATGCCGACCTCGCCGTCGAGCTTGACGTAGTTGAGGCCCTTGGCCTTGGCCGCGGCCTCCAGCGGGTTCGCGGCGGCCTTGTCCTCGAGCGCCTCGTGGCCCGGCTGACGGAACTCGGCGTTCTCGTCCAGCGAGACCTTGCCGTCGAGCGCGATGATCTTGCCGTCGCCGGACTTGATCAGCGGGTTGACCTCGACGAGGAGCGCGTCCTCGGCGATGAAGACCTTCCACAGCTGCTGCAGGACGTCGGCGACCTGGTCGGCCACGTCCGCGGGGAACTTCGCGGCGGCGACGATCTCGGCGGCCTTCTCCGGGGTGCAGCCCTCGTTGGCGTCGACCGGGATCTTGGCCAGCGCGTCGGGGTTCTCCTCGGCGACGACCTCGATCTCCACGCCGCCCTCGACGCTGGCCATCGCCAGGAAGGTGCGGTTGGTGCGGTCCAGCAGGAACGAGACGTAGTACTCGTCCTTGATGTCCGCGGTCTGGGCCAGCATCACCTTGTGGACGGTGTGACCCTTGATGTCCATCCCGAGGATCGCCTCGGCCTTGGCGACGGCGTCGGCCGGGTCGGCGGCGAGCTTGACGCCACCTGCCTTGCCTCGGCCACCGACCTTCACCTGAGCCTTGACGACGGCGCGGCCGCCGAAGCGCTCCGCGATGGCGGCAGCGTCTGCGGCGGTCTCGATGACATCGCCGTCAAGCACGGGTACACCGTGCTTGGCGAAGAGGTCCCTCGCCTGGTACTCGAACAGGTCCACGTGTTTGTCCTTGTTCGTGGTCGCGGATTGTGTCTCTACGAGCGTGCCACGGCAGGATCTTCGCTGCGGGTCGTCGGGGCTGCGCAGGTACGCAGATTTGCGGCCTTGCGGCCCACACAGCGCCGGGCGCACCGTCAATCAACACGCGCGTCACGTCCGTGTGGCAGGTTATCCCCGTACGACGGGCGTGTTTCGCCCGGGACCGGCTCGGCTTTGGTGAGAACCGTCACAACAGGCGGACCCGGGCCTACCACCCACCCCCCTCCGGAGCCCGGCGCCGGGGGTGCGGGCACCGGACCAGGGCCACACCTTCGGGTGAATCCGTGTCCTGCGGAGACCGGCGGACGGGCGGGTTCAGCGGTCGGACGGGCGGGGTTCAGCGGTCGGCCGGCACCGGCAGCGGCCGCTTCTCGATCGCGGCGGCCATGATGTCCGGGAAGGCGTCCGGGGTGCAGGCGAAGGCCGGCGCGCCGAGCGCGGCCAGTGCGGCGGCGTGCGCGTGGTCGTAGGCCGGGGCACCCTCGTCGGAGAGCGCCAGCAGGGCGATGAACTGCACGCCCGAGGCCTTCATCGCGGCGACCCGCTTGAGCATCTCGTCCCGGATGCCGCCCTCGTACAGGTCGCTGATCAGCACCACGATCGTCTCGGACGGCCGGGAGATCTTCGACTGGCAGTACGCGAGGGCGCGGTTGATGTCGGTGCCGCCGCCGAGCTGGGTGGCGAACAGGACGTCGACCGGGTCGGTGAGCTGCTCGGTCAGGTCGACCACGGAGGTGTCGAAGACGACCAGCCGGGTGTCGAGGCTGTGCATCGAGGCGAGCACCGCGCCGAACACCGCCGAGTGGACCACCGAGGCGGCCATCGAACCGGACTGGTCGATGCAGAGGATCACGTCCTTCTTCACCGCGCGCTGGGCGCGGGCGTAACCCACCAGCCGCTCGGGGACGACCGTGCGGTGATCGGGGAGGTAGTTCTTCAGGTTGGCCCGGATCGTGCGGCCCCAGTCGATGTCGCGGTGGCGCGGGCGGTTGACCCTGGCGCTGCGGTCGAGCGCGCCGCCGAGGGTGGAACGGGTGCGGTCGGCCAGCCGTCGCTCCAGCTCCGCCACCACCTTGCCGACCACCGCGCGGGCGCTCTCCCGGGTGGTCTCCGGCAGCGCGTGCTTCAGCGAGAGCAGGGTGCCGACCAGGTGGACGTCCGGCTCGACCGCCGCCAGCATCTCCGGCTCCAGCAGCAGCCGGTCCAGGCCGAGGCGGGTGATCGCGTCCTGCTGCATCAGCTGGACCACCGTGGTCGGGAAGTACTCCCGGATGTCACCGAGCCAGCGCGCCACCTGCGGGGCCGAGCCGCCCAGGCCCGCGCTGCGGCCGCCGGTCCGGCCCTGGCCGCCCGGCTCCGCGCCGGAGCCGCGGTAGAGCGCGGCGAGCGCGCCGTCCATCGCGGCGTCCCGGCCGGACAGCGTGCAGCCGGTGCCGTCGGCGTCACCGCCGAGGACCAGCCGCCAGCGGCGCA
>NZ_JAIZ01000303.1 GCF_000710465.2 Kitasatospora sp. MBT63
ACATACCCACGCCAGTACCAACCTGACCAAGCCCTACTAGCGCCTACTCCTGCGAGACATGCTGCTCGCGGGACACGAGCGTGCCGGGACAAGGCACACAGTCGGTGGCCTGATCCTGGTCACCAATATCAAGCTCGGCGCGGCCGCGTATGTGGACGACCGCGCGGTCCACCATGCCGGCGACTGGGTGACTACCTTCGCCGCAGCCAGTCACGCGATCGGGCTGGGCTGTACCGGCATCTGCGCTTCGGCTTGACCCGCAGTACAGCGAAGGGCCCGCTCCTCGGCGTCGAAGCCGAGAGGCGGGCCCTTTCTGCGTTCCGTCGCCTTACTCGGCGGCGTCGGACGCAATCTCGGCGTGGGACCAGGCGGGCCAGCTCGGCGCAGCGGGCGGCTACTCGGAGGGGCTGAGATCCTCACTCCTGGGTTTGCGGGCAGGGACGCTCGCCGACGGCAGGAAGCCCCGTCCAACTGGACGGGGCTTCCATGGGTGGTGTGCCGTCAGTCGGCGATGTCGATATCAGGCTCGTGCTTCAACGACTCGATGAGGGCACGTACCAGGGCTACAGCTTTCCGATCCCCGACAGCCGCACGGATCGTCTGGGCCGATCCCTCCATGTCGGAGGGGTCGATGCTGACAGTGAGTGCGTTTTCTGCCGGTTCCGTAGCCAGCTCGGTGTTAACCGGGTTAACGACAGGCTCGCGCGGAGCACCGATGGTGGCGGCGCTGGGCGACGCAGCCGGAGCGTTAACCGGGTTAACGGTTGCGGTCGACGTCGCGGTGACGAGAGACGGGGTGGGAACGGGGGTGCCGTTAACCGGGTTAACGGTCGACTCTCTCGTTCGGGGTACCTCGGCTGCGGCGATCGCCTCCGCTGCTGCAGCTACCTGCTGCTCCGGCGTAAGGAGTCCCTTCTTGGCGGCAGCACCGATCGACCTGGCCTCCTTGACCTTCAAGGTGCCGGCCTCAACCTGCTGCAGGAGCTCTGGCTCCAGGTGCAGGAGTGCGAGTCGCTGGCTCACCCACGCCCCGGACTTACCCAGTGCCCGGGCCACCGCCGCCTGCCTTCCGTCGTAGACGGTGTCGAGGAGCTCCTGGATGGCTTGGGCTTCCTCGATGGGGGCCACGTCCTCGCGAAAGATGTTCGCGATCAGGGAGTTCTCGAGCATCTCGCTGGCAGTGGCGGCGAGGTCGTCGTTGAGATCGACGCGCAGAGAGTCGAGAACGGCGAGGCGGGCCGCGCGCAGTCGCCGGTTTCCGTCAAGGACGACGTACCGGGCTGTGGGGCTAGCGTTGGTGTCCGCGGCAAGGGCGGCTTCCTTGCCCGGGTGCGCTGCGAGGAACGCCTCCCGGGTGACGACGGCGAGGGCCTGCAGCTGGCCCCGTTCCTGGAGGCTCGCCGCCGTCTCCTCGATGGCCTCCTGGCTGAGGGTCTTGCGGGGGTTGTACGGGTTGAGGATCAAGTCCTCGAGCGGGACTGTGGCGGCCGCGAGGCTGGGCTCTGCAGTGGCGGGTGCCACCGAGGGAACGGTTGTGGCGCCCTGACCCGGGACCGGTTCGGTCTTCAGCGTCGCCAGGGCTGCCAGGCTGGTGCGGGTTCCCATCAGCGGCCTCCGTATCCGAGCTCGAGCGCGAGACGGAAGAAGTCCTCGCGGGCCTCCAGCGCGACCCGGTTGCGCTGGTACTGGGTGACGACTCGGCCTTCAGCCGATGCGCGGGTGTGCAGCTTGTAGCGGCGCACGACCGCGTTCGTCCTGGGCCAGCCCTTGGCGTCGATGTACTGCTGGGTTTCTTCGAGGTCGGCCTTGCCGTCGCGGGGGTCCCAGTTGTTGATGACGACCCGGTAGGGGAGCTCGCGAGGCTGGATGACCTGCTCGATGGTGCGCGCGGTCGGGTCGAAGGCCAGCGGCTCGGGGGGCATCGGCACGATGACGTCGTCGGCGATGGCGAGGGACGCGGCGAGCAGCCGCTCGTCCTCGAGGCTGCCGGGGGTGTCGATGAAGATGTGCTTGTACTGCGGGGCGCCGCCGATTGTGTCGTAGACGACGGCGGCGGTGTTGATGGCGAGGGTCGTCTTGCCGACGCCGCCCTTCTGGTTGCACACCACGTGGATCCGGGCGCCGAGGTCACGGAGAACCTTCAGGCCGGCGGGGTCCTCGTGGGCCTGCATGAAGTCGAAGGGGAGTCCATCGCCGACTCGGTCGGCCCACCAGACGGTGGACCCCTGAGGGTCTGTGGACACGACAAGGACTGAGGATTGCTGCATGTGATTCACCGTTTGATTCCCAATGGTGCTGGTACTACGGGCGTAGCCAGTGTTCCAGAAGATCCACATCATGGACGGGACGGGTGGCGTCCATGCGTGTCGGGCCACCGAGGCGTTAACCCGGTTAATGGTTGTGACGACGGGTTGAGGCGCGTCCGGCCCACTTGTTGGTAGCGGATCTGACGCGTGCCGACCTGACCTGCGCGGATCTTCATGAGGTCATCCTGCGTAGGACGAAGCTGCAACTCGCCACGCTTCTCGTCCATACTCCCGCGGGCGGTCGGACCCGCGCGCAGCTCGTGGCCTGGGGCGCGCCGTGGCCGCCGCCTAAGGGCTGGAAGGAGTAGCGCGCCAGCCGCTGGGAGGCCGGGTAGGCCTGCTCCGACTGCCCCGGGGCACTGCCCTGGTGGTTGCCGTCAAATGCCCGTGCTGCACGGCGCGCTGAACCTCTACGGTGAAGGTGACGATTCCGTGGATCCCTCTGTCCTACCGCGACGGTGGCACTGCTCCCCTGCGCGAGGACGTCTCTGCCGCTCTGGAGGCGCCACTGCGGGAGTGGCTTCACACTGCTGTGCTGCGCCATGGCGGGGGTGTGTGGCAGAGGGTCGCGATCCGCTGCGATCTTCTCCTGGAGACGGACGACGGCTTCGACCATAGCGAGATCGACTACCCAGAGCGCCTCGCCTACTGGACGCCGGTGGAGCAGCTGCTCGATGCGATCGACGCCCTACTGGACCTGCTGCCCGTCCCAGTGCCGACCGTCGTTCACGCCCGGCCGGCTACTCCGACGGCTGACTTTCCGAAAGCGGGTGGGCTGCTGGATATGGCAGCTGGGGTGAGCGCGGTGCTTGCCCAGCAGGGCGCTGTCAGCCGAACCCCGCTGCAGCAGCTGCTGGACGACGCGCGCTCGCGCTACACGGTCGGCGCGGACGGCCGCGGCCTGGTGACCCGCATCGACCCAGCCGTCGCACGGACACTTCAGGCCGCAGTCAAAAGCGCGGACCGACCGGAGCGGGGTTCTGCCTCGGAGCACCTACACGAGGCGATCACTCAGGCGTACGCCCTCACCCCGGCCTACAGCGAGGCGATCAAGGCGGTGGAGTCGGCGGCCCACACCACCGTGCAGCCCAACCACGCCCGGGCAACGCTCGGCACGATGCTGGGCGAGATGCCGAAGATCGCGCCCAAGCTGGTGTTCGAGATCGAGGGCGCCGACCCGCAGAACGGCATCGAGATGGTGCGCCGGATGATGCTGCAGCTGTGGGACGGCCAGACCAGCCGGCACGGCAAGCAGCGCCCCACTCGCAAGGAGACCCCGTCCGAGGCCAAGACTGCCGTTCACCTCGCCGCGGTGCTGGTCCAGTACTTCGGTTCCGGGGCGATCCGCCGGGCGTAGCGAGCGGTCGCGGCAGTGAGTTCGAGGTGTCGTTCGGGCCGGGCCGCCGGGGGCCTCGAAAAAGGCAAGACAGATGTGTCGGGCCCGCGTGGTACGACTGCACCCAACAGAGTTCGAGCAGACGGGCGGTCCGCGGTGGGGCGACAGGAAGAAGCGATGCGCGTGGCGGACGAGCTCTTGGCTGACATCGAGCTCAAGCGGTTGAAGGCGTCCGAGGTCGTCTTGAAGGCGAGCAGGCTTGCCCGGTTGGTCGGCCACACCGAGTTGACGGAGTTCCTCGGGTTCGAGCGCAGCGGGTATTCGATGGACGGTTCGGCGGCGACGTGGATCGGACGGGCGGGCCGCTGGGCCGACGAAGAGGAGGGGACCTTCTACGCCGCGTCGATTGCGAAGGTGGAGGCTCAGGTCGAGTCCCGCCAGCAGGCCATCGATGCCATGCGCGGTGGGGGCAACTATTCGGGCGACTGGGCCCTAGCAGCGTCAGGCAACCATGACAGTCTGATCGTCAAGTCCTCAACCAGCCTGGCCACGTGGACCGGGATCTGCGGGCAGGTTGTCGCGACCGTCTACGACCTGGTTGCCGAGATCTACCACGAACTCCTGTTCAGCGAACTCCAGGCAAGCCTGTTCGCGGACATCCAGGAGAAGGTCGACGGGTCGTTGGCGGCGGCGAGCGGAACCGCGCTCGACAAGATCGAGCGTATCTCCGACCGCCTCCGGGATGGCGACCCCGAGTCTGTCAGCCAGGCGCTGACCACATGCCGTCGGCTGATCGAATCCTCTGCGGACTACGTGTTCCCAGCCAGGGACGAGCTGTACAAGATAGGTGACGAGGCCGAGCTGAAGGTCGGACAGCAGCAGGTGTTGAACCGGCTCCAGGCTCACACTCATGCCTGCGCGGCGTCCAAGAGTCGCCGGGACCGGCTACGTCGGACCCTGTCCGATCTCTATGCCCGGTGCTCCGCAGGCACTCACGCCGAGGTCACCATTGATGAGGCCCGCTTCATTTTCCTGCAGACCTACATCGCTCTCGGCGAGATCCTGACCCTGAGCACGCCCGAGGACGGCGATGCCTGATTCCGTTTGCCTCTGCATCCGTCAGGGCCCGCGGTCGCCATGATGGAGTCCTGGGCCCTGACGTCAGTCGTCTTCCTCGCGGAAGCTCGTGAGGCCTTGCGGCTGACTGCGAGGCCTCGGGCCGCAGGGCGCGGCCGAACTGGTGAAGGCGGCCCGCGCGGCCGCCGGGCCCGGCGAGGCACCGGTCGTGCAGGTGCCCGAGGCGGCACCACCGACCGCACTGGCCCCGGCCGCAGACCCCGCCCTCTCACAGCAACGGTGTGAAACGACCGACGGCGCCGGGACAGTGTTGCTGTCCCGGCGCCGCGTCGGCTTTCTCAGTGCCGCACCAACCTATCCCACGCTGTCGGCAGCGTGTGGTCCACGCTCGCTGCGCAGTTGCTGCCGAGGGGAAGGTGCTGACCTGCCCGGCCGAGGCGCATCCTGACCTGCAAGGATGCGCCAAAGCGCGATTGGTGTCACCACTGGCGACCGTTCACCTGCGCCCTCGGTGCGGCGAGGCGCGGCAGTTGTCGCCAGGTCGGCGCGCTACTTATCACCAGCGACACGGAAAGCACGGCTGTTGTCACCGGCTGGAGTGCCCTGCCAACCCGTCTGAGCTGCAGGGGAGTCCAGCCGACGAGCCTGCGTCCCACGCTTCGGCGATCTTGGGGGTCCAGCCAAGGTGGGCCCACACGGGCAGTTGGATGATCTTGGATGACCCGTGCTCATACTCGGAGGAGCAGAGCGTCGAGCGGCTGCGCCGCCGGCCAGGTCACCGCGATGGTCCTGGAGCTCCTGGCGGCCCACCGCTCCGCTGGCGGAGCTGCGGCCCACCGCCCGAGCAAGCAGCGCGGGTCCCGTCTCGGTCCGAGCCTCCACCGCTCCGCGCCCGTCGATGCCAGGCCCCTGGCGGCGCAGGTCGAGACGCTCGTCATACCGGCCCAGCGCTAGGGCCTCCTTCGTGACCGGAAGCTGCTGACGCCCTCGGGTGTCTGGAACCGGGGGGCTTGTGTCGGAGCTTCTCAGAAGGCTTGTTCCATGTCCGCGATGGCGTTTCTTTCACTGACGTTCCGGACGAAGTCTTCTACAGCCTCACGAAGGTCCGCTTCGGATGCCCCCGGGCGCGCACTGGCGAACATGCTGAGCGTGTCGGCGTTGTTGAGTAGCCCCTCGACCTTCTGCTGCTCGTCGGGCGAGAGTGTTCGCTTTGCTACTGGCTTCAACTTCGGCACACCTCCACGGTACGGCCCGCGCCATGCTGGGGCATATCCGCAGGTTAACGGTCCGCGCCGCGCTGGGGTGTTCCGATAGGTCGGCAGAACGGGCACTTCCCGGTAGGGTCGCCAAAGATCGTCTGGTCGATGAAGCTGAGCGTTTCTCTCCTACAGGCGAGGTCGCGGTTCGCGGCATTGTAGACAGCTGGCGTCTGCCAGTGAAGCTTGTAGAAGATGTCGCGGAAGTGGTCTCGGGTTCGCCCGTTGTCCCGATCATGGATCTCGTGGAAGAGCTCGCAGATCAGGTGTTCGTCTGGCCATCCGCTCAGGACGAAGACGTCGCTCACGTCTGGCTGTTCTGTCCGCTGAACAGGCGGCGCAGTTTCTCGGCGGCCCATACGCCAGCGGTGGCACCGACGGTGGCAGGGACCAGGATCCAGCCGAAGACGCGCAGGGTGATGGCCATGGCCTGCTGGGCTGTGCCGAGCGCGGGGGCCGGGTGGAACGGGTTCGCAAATCCGAGCAGGTACTGGGCGGCGCGGTTGAAGGAGCGCAGGCTCCAACCCAGGCTCCAACTGGTGGCCAGGTAGAAGAGCGCGACGAAGACGAAGACCCAGAAGGTGCTCCGCCTGAACCAGATGAACAGCGGCCGCTTCCACCATTTGAGGAAGCCGGTGGTGAACCTGTTCCACCACCGGGTGGCCCCGGGAGGCGGGAACGGGGAAGGTTCGCTGGCCATGGACTCAAGTTAGGAGAAGGCGAGCGTCCGCGCCTGACCAGTGGACATCCGGGTGAACTGCCTCTGGGGTGCTGGTTACCGCGGAGGCAGGAGACCCTGTGGCGGAGGCCGTGAAAGGCACCTAGCGATAAAGCGGCGAAGCACTCGCCACCCACTCCGCTGTGGCCGAGGGGGGTGGGCGCGTGCGAGGAGGGCGCCGCACGGCCGTCCGCGCCGGCCCGAGCACCGGCCGGGGACGCGGAGCGCGCCGCAGTACCGCAAGGACCGCACCTGGCGCCTGGTCCACGTGCGTATCGGCGGCCGGTGGTGTTCCGACCTGCTCACCGTCTGGCGCCGCCCCGCGGGCAGCGCCGTCTGGGTCGCCCACGTCCGCTGGGGCGAGGACCTGAACTGGGCCTGGCTGATCTACGACCCCGCCACCATTCGCATCGCCCCCCGCCCGACGAGCCCGCCGGCCCGCCCTCGGAGACCACCCGGTGACCGCACCCGCGCCCGCGCCAGGCGGACGGCCGCCTCGGGCCGAGCGCCTGGCCGCCCTCATCGAGGTCACCAACCCCCCGTCCTGCCGGTCCACCAGGAACTCCTCCCGCTGCTCCCCGACGGCGGCCTGTGCCCGGGCACCGCGGTCGAGGTCACCTACGCCGGGCTACTGCTGGACTGGCTGGCGGCGCCGGCACCTGGACGGCGGTCGTGGGGATGCCCGACCTCGGACTCGCCGTCGCCCGCTCCCACGGCGTCGACCTCGCCAAGGTGCTGCTGGCGGATCGAGGTCACCAAGAGCTCCTGAACCGGCCTCGGCCAGGGGTGGGGGCAGCTGCGCGAGCGCCGGATCGTCGCCGAGTCGT
>NZ_JAIZ01000304.1 GCF_000710465.2 Kitasatospora sp. MBT63
AGGCGCGCAGACGCCCGCGGCCGGCGCGCCTGCGCCCGCGCCCGCCACCGCTCCCGTGCCCGCCGACACCCCGGCCGGGACGCCCACCGCGTCCTGACCCGAGCCCCGGCCCGGCACCGGATCAGCCCCCGGCCGCCCGGACCAGCGCGTCCTGGAACCGCGGTACGTCCCGGTCCGCCAGGAAGACGGTCAGCGCCGCGTCGATCCGCGCACCCCACGCCGCGGAGGCCACCACCCCGTGGGTCAGCGAGCCGACGGCCACACCGTCGCGCCACTGGTCCAGCGACCACCGCGCGTACGGCCCGAACAGCGCCAGGGCCTGCGGCGGCAGGTCGGTCCGGGCCGGGATCGCGCCCTTGGCCCCGTTGAACGCCAGCTGGCCGTCGAGGCTGCCGCACTCGGCGAGCCAGGCCAGCGCGGCCTCCCGGTGCCGCGCGCCCGCCGCCAGCGTGAACGTGTCGCTCATGTACTGGAACACCCCGTCGGTCCCCGGCGCCGCCGCCCAGTCGTAGCCGACCCGCGGCCGCAGCGCCAGCGTCCCGCGCAGGTACGCCTCCGCCCAGTCGCCCATCACCTGGTACCCGGCCTGCCCCGAGGCGACCAGCGCCGTGGCATCCTCCCAGCCGGTCATCGAACGGTCGGCCGGGTTGCTCAGCGCCAGCAGGTCGCGCAGGTCGCGCAGCGCCGCCGCGACCGCCGCCGAGTCCCAGCCGGTACCGCGCCACAGCGCGTCCCAGCCCTGCGGCCCGACCCCCGCCAGCAGCACCGTCTCCCACAGGTGGCGGCAGCTCCAGGAACCGCCGACCGCGAGCCCGACCGGCCCGCTCCGGGCCACCCGGCGCGCGCTGTCGAGCAGCTCCGCGACGGTCCGCGGCGCCGGGTCGGCCCCGGCCCGGGAGAGCACCGCCGGGTTCGACCACAGCATGTTGGTGCGGTGGATGCCGACCGGGACGCCGTAGTAGCCGCCGTCCTCGCCCCGCAGCCGCGGCAGCAGCTCCGCCGGGAAGCGCTCCGCCCAGCCCTGCTGCCGGTAGAGCTGGTCGAGCGGGGCGAGCCGCCCGGCCGCGGCCCGGCCGGCCAGCTCGGCGCCGGCGTGGCACTGGAAGCTGTCCGGCGGATCGCCGGCCGCCAGCCGGCGCTCCAGCTCGGCCTGCGGACCGGCCGCGGCCCGGCTGCTGCGCGCCCCGTTGTAGCAGGCCAGCAGCGGGGCCCGGCCCTTGAAGTCGGCCAGCAGCGCGAGCAGCCCGTTCTGGTCGGCGCCCTCGGTCCACCAGGAGTACAGCTCCAACTGCCCGCTGGGGCCCGGCGCGGAGGCCCGCGCGGCGCCCGCCCTGCCGTACCCGGCCAGCGCGGTGAGCGCCCCTACGGCGGGCACACCGAGCAGGAGCCCCCTACGGGTGATCGGCATGCTGACGGGCTCCCCCGGTCGTGCGGACGTCGGTGGCCGCAGGTCGGTCGGTACGCCGGGCGAACGTCTGCTGCACGCTCGGTGACGACGCCCCATCCCACCCGGCCGGGCCGCGGGCCGTCAAGCCGCGTGGCCGTACGGGCCCGCCGTGCCCGGGCCGGGGCCGGGTGAACATCTCGTTTCCGGATCTCCTCAAGCGGAGCACTCTGCTGCTAACGTCCGGGGTGCCACGGGTGGTTCACCCGCGGCTGTCGCCGGGCATCCAGCTCGGCACCGTGCCCTGGGGCCCGCAGGAGGGCTTGCGATGGTCGACCTCACGCGGCGGATCAGCCGCCCCTCGCGCCGGGCCGTCCGCCCGGGAGCCGTCGCGGACCCGGTCCGGGTCCCCGCCGTACGGCGCGATCCCGCCAGCGCGGAGACCGGGGAGCTGGTGCTCACCCAGGGCCCGCCCGGCGGACCGACGACCATCCAGTGGCAGCGCCCCGGCTGTCCGACGATCACCCTGGCACCGCCGTACCGGCTGGACCGGGTCGACCTCAAGGGTTCCTACCGGGCCCGGCTGCACGGGCTGACCGCCGGGGTCCGGCTGGTCTGCCCGGACTGGTCGCCGCTGTTCCTGGTCGCCCCCGCCCAACTGGCGCTGCTGGCCTGCGCCGCAGCGACCTCCCGGCTGCCGCCGCACGCCTGACCGGCCCGTACGCCTGACCGGCCCGGGCGCCGGCGCTACGCCGTGATGTCCCGGGACGCGAACCGCGCCCACGCCGCCGAGCCGAACACGGCCACGTACACCGCCTGCAGGCCGAGGTTGTCCAGCACGTTGTCCCAGTACATCGGGGTGCGCAGGAGATCGCCGAAGCTCAGCCAGCCGTGCGTGAACAGGTACGGCTGCACCGCGTGCAACTGCGGGAAACTGTCCAGGATCTGCACCGTGATCACCAGCACCACGGTGGTCGCCATCGCGGCGATCCCACTGCCCGTCAGGGTGGAGACGAACAGGCCGATCGCGACCAGCCCGGCCAGCGAGGCCGCCACCACCGCGGCCACCAGCAGCGCCCGCAGCAGCGCGGCGCCCGGCCCGATCGCGTCCCCGGACAGCAGGGTGACCTCGCCCATCGGGAACAGCGCGGCGCCGGTCGCCAGCGCCGACAGGGCGACCACGGCCGTGGCCACCGCGCAGTACACCAGCGCCGCCGTGAACTTGGCGGCCAGCAGCCTGGTCCGCCCGGCGGGCGCGACCAGCAGGTAGCGCAGCGTCCCGGCGCTCGCCTCACCCGCGACCGCGTCGCCCGCCACCACCCCGACCGACATCGGCAGGAACACCGGCAGGGTCAGCGCGAGAGCGGTGAAGACCAGGAACAGCCCGTTCTGGGTCACCTGGGCGACGAAGGCCGGACCCCCGCCGCCGCTCTCACCGCCGGTCTCGACCCGCACCACCACGCCGATCAGTACCGGCAGCGCCGCCAGGATGGAGAGCAGGGCGAGCGTCCGGGCCCGCCGGAAGGTCAGGCCCACCTCGCTGCGGAACAGCGCCAGGAAACCCGCCGCCGTCTGCGGCCGGACCCCGGCCCGGACCCCGGCCCGGACCACCGCCCCGGACACCGCCCGCTCCGGCGCCACCCGCTCCGGCGCCATCTCCTCCGGCGACACCTCAGCCCGCGACATCGAATCCCTCCCCGGTCAGCGCCACGAAGGCGTCCTCCAGCGTGCCGCGCTCCACCCCGAAGCCGTGCACCCGAACCCCGGCCCCCACCAGCGCGGCGCACAGCTCCGCCAGTACCTGCTCGCCGAACTCGGCGGTGCCCTCCACCCGGCCGTCCCCGGCCCGGACCTCCGCCACCCGGTGCGCGGCCAGCACCTTCGCCGCCTGCTCCACGTCCGGGGTACGGACCACCAGCCGGCCCTGCGCCCGGGCGGCCAGCTCGGCCACCGTGCCCTGGACCAGCAGCCGGCCCCGGGACATCACCGCCGCATGGGAGCAGACCTGCTCGATCTCGTCCAGCAGGTGGGAGGAGAGGAACACCGTGGTGCCCTCCGCCGCGACCTCCCGCACCAGCGCCCGGATCTCCCGCATGCCCTGCGGGTCCAGCCCGTTGGTGGGCTCGTCCAGCACCAGCAGCTCACGCGGCACCAGCAGGGCCGACGCCAGCCCCAGGCGCTGCTTCATGCCGAGCGAGTACGCCTTGGCCTTCTTGCCGGCCGCCGCCGTCAGCCCGACCCGCTCCAGCGCCTCGCCGACCCGGCGCCTGCGGGTGGCCGGGTCGGCGGTCGGGTCGGCCGCGTCGAACCGCGCCAGGTTGTCCCGGCCGGAGAGGAAGCCGTACAGGGCCGGGCCCTCGATCAGCGCGCCGACCCTGGGCAGCACCCGGCCGGCCGACTGCGGCATCTGCCCGCCGAGCACCGTCGCCACGCCGGCGGTGGGCGCGATCAGGCCCATCAGCATCCGGATGGTGGTGGTCTTGCCGGAACCGTTGGGCCCGAGGAAGCCGAAGACACTGCCCCGGGGGACCGTCAGGTCCAGCCCGTCGACGGCGAGCTGGCCGCCGCCGAACCGCTTGGTCAGTCCGCGGGTGCGGATCACGTCGTCGGCGGCGGAAGGGGCCGGGCCGCCCTCGGCGGCCCGGCCCGTCGACCGCTCCGTCACCGGAGAGGCCACCTACTTCACCCCGGCCGCGCTCTGCAGCACCGGCAGCGTCACGGCACCCGCGAAGACCCGGCCGTCATCGGTGACCAGCACGTTCAGCAGCCGGGTGCTGATCAGCGAACCGCCGCCGACCGGCTTGCCCAGCGACTTCACCAGCGCGAGCGGGTTGTCCGGCCCGCCCTTGCCGTGGCCGCGGGCGTCCTGGCCGGCCCCGGCCGACGGGCCGCCCTCGGGCAGCCGGGTGGAGAGCACCGCCGTCCACCCCTCCCCGACCACGTTGACTCCGGGGTCCCCGCCCGGCCGGGCGGGCTCGGCCTTCCCACGCGCGGCCCCGGCAGCCTCGGCGGCCTCGGCGGCGCCCGCGGGCGCACCCGCCGCGGCGTCCCGGCCCTCCGTCACCTTGGCGCCCTTCGGCGCGCTGAACTCGAAGGTCTTCGCGGCCGGGGTGGCGAACGACACCGAGCTGAAGTGCGCGTCCAGCACCGGGCTGCCGCCACCGGCGACCTGCACCAGCACCCCGAGCGGCACCCCGTGCTCCGCGTCGACCGCGATCCGTACCTCACGGACGGTCGAGCCGGCCTGGGTGGGCTTCACGCTCAGCTTGTACGCGGCGCGCCCGGCGACCTCGACGGTGCCGTCCACCGTCACCGAGGTGGTGCCTGCACCCGCCGCCAGGACCTGCTTCGCCAGCTCCTGCGGCGTCAGCGAGCCCGCCCCGAGCGGAGCCCCGGCCGCCCGGCCGTGCCCGGCGTCCTTCGGCAGCACCACGTGGTGCGCCTCGTTGGCCTTGCTGTCCCAGGCCCAGAGCTGGTCGCCGTTGTGCACCACCTCGTAGCCGCCCAGCTCGCCGACCAGGCCGAGCCGCTGCCGGTCCGGCCCGTCCGCGGCCACCTGCAGGGTGTGCTCGCCGCCGAGCAGTTCGAGCGCCTTCGCCTGCGGCGACGCGCCGCCGCCCCCGGCCGCGCCCAGCAGCTGGGACGGCACCCCGAGATCGGCCTTGACCTTCACCGTGCCGCTGAACGCGTCGGTCTCACTGCCCAGCACCTTCGCCACCAGCTGCTCGGCGCTGACCGCCGGCAGGTTCGGCGCGGAGTCGCTGGCCAGCGCGGGCACCAGCCCGGCACCGGCCGCGACCACGGCCCCGACGGCCACGGGCACCAGTACCCGTCCCACCGTGCGGCGCCGCGTGCGGTACGGCGTGTCCTGATCCACCATGTTCTCCCACCCTCGGTAGCTGCTGTTGCCCTACCCATTAGAGGCCCTGCGACCCGCCCCGGGCATCGCTCCACAGGCTCAGACCGGCGTACGCCTGGCGACCCACCCGACCCTGAGCCCGGGTCAGGGTCGGATCCTCCTGCGGTCTGACGGCTCGCGTATCGTCACCCCATGGACGCAACGGACGCCCCTCGGCCCGAACCCCGGCCCGCCCCCACCGCCAACTCGATGCGCCGGGCGCTGCGCCGGGCCCGGGACGGCGTCGCGCTGGATCCGGGCGAGGCCGCGGTGCTGCTCCAGGCCAGGGGCGAGGACCTGCGGGACCTGTGCGCCGGGGCGGCCCGGGTCCGGGACGCCGGGCTCGCCGAGGCCGGGCGGCCCGGGGTGATCACGTACTCCAAGAAGGTGTTCATCCCGCTCACCCGGCTGTGCCGGGACCGCTGCCACTACTGCACCTTCGTCACCGTGCCGGGCAAGCTGAAGCGGGCCGGGCACGGCATGTTCCTCTCCCCGGACGAGGTACTGGAGATCGCCCGTCAGGGTGCATCCCTGGGCTGCAAGGAGGCCCTGTTCACGCTCGGCGACCGGCCCGAGGACCGCTGGCCCGAGGCCCGCGAGTGGCTGGACGCGCACGGGTACGACGACACCCTCGCCTATGTGCGGGCGATGGCGGTGCGGGTGCTGGAGGAGACCGGCCTGCTTCCCCACCTCAACCCCGGGGTGCTGAGCTGGACCGACTTCCAGCGGCTCAAGCCGGTCGCCCCGTCCATGGGCATGATGCTGGAGACCACCGCGACCCGGCTGTGGTCCGAGCCCGGCGGTCCGCACCACGGCTCGCCGGACAAGGAGCCGGCCGTACGGCTGCGGGTGCTGGAGGACGCGGGCCGCAGCGCCGTCCCCTTCACCACCGGGGTGCTGATCGGCATCGGCGAGACGTACGAGGAGCGGGCCGACGCGCTGTTCGCGATCCGGCGGATCTCCCGGCAGTACCACGGCGTCCAGGAAGTGATCGTGCAGAACTTCCGGGCCAAGCCGGACACCGCGATGCGCGCCATGCCGGACGCCGAACTGTCCGAACTGGCCGCCGCCATCGCGGTGACCCGGCTGGTGCTCGGACCCGCCGCCCGGATCCAGGCACCGCCGAACCTGGTCGACGAGCAGTACCCGCTGATCATCGGCGCGGGCATCGACGACTGGGGCGGCGTCTCCCCGCTGACCCCCGACCACGTCAACCCCGAGCGGCCCTGGCCGCACATCGAGGAGCTGGCCGCCCGCACCGCCGCGGAGGGCTTCGAGCTGCGCGAGCGGCTCACCGTGTACCCCGAGTACCTGCTGCGCGGCGAGCCCTGGCTGGACCCGCGGATCATGCCGCACGTCCGGGCACTGGCCGACCCGGAGACCGGGCTGGCCCGGCCGGACGCCTTCCCCGCCGGGCTGCCCTGGCAGGAGCCGGAGGACCTGCCCGCCTCGTACGGGCGCACCGACCTGCACCGCACCATCGACACCGAGGGGCGGACGGGGGACCGGCGGGCGGACTTCGACGAGGTGTACGGGGACTGGGAGGCGCTGCGCGAACAGGTCGCCGCGAGCGCCCCCGAGCGGCTGGCGGGCGACCTGCGCGAGGCGCTGGCCGTCGCCGCCGACGACCCCACCCGGCTGACGGACGAGCAGGCCCTCGCCCTGTTCCACGCCGACGGCCCGGCCCTGGACGCGCTCTGCCGGATCGCCGACGACGTGCGCCGCTCCGCGGTCGGCGAGGAGGTCACCTACTGCGTCACCCGGAACATCAACTTCACCAACGTCTGCTACACCGGCTGCCGGTTCTGCGCCTTCGCCCAGCGCCGCACCGACGCCGACGCCTACACCCTCTCGCTGGAACAGGTCGCCGACCGGGCCGAGCAGGCCTGGGAGGTCGGGGCCACCGAGGTCTGCATGCAGGGCGGCATCCACCCGGACCTGCCCGGCACGGCCTACTTCGACATCGCCCGCGCCGTGAAGGCCCGGGTGCCGGGCATCCACGTGCACGCCTTCTCCCCGATGGAGGTGGTCAACGGCGCGACCAGGACCGGGCTGTCGATCCGCGACTGGCTCCAGCAGGCCAAGGAGGCCGGCCTCGACAGCATCCCCGGCACGGCCGCCGAGATCCTCGACGACGAGGTCCGCTGGGTGCTCACCAAGGGCAAACTCCCCGCCGCCACCTGGGTGGAGGTGGTCTCCACCGCCCACGAGCTGGGCCTGCGCTCGTCCTCGACCATGATGTACGGCCACGTCGACACCCCGGCGCACTGGCTCGGCCACCTGCGGCTGCTCGCCCGGATCCAGCAACGCACCGGCGGGTTCACCGAGTTCGTCACGCTGCCGTTCATCCACACCAACGCCCCGGTGTACCTGGCCGGCATCGCCCGGCCGGGCCCGACCGCGCGCGACAACCGGGCCGTGGTGGCGATGGCCCGGCTGCTGCTGCACCCGCACATCCCCAACATCCAGACCAGCTGGGTGAAGCTGGGCGCCGAGGGCGCCGCCGAGATGCTCCGCTCCGGCGCCAACGACCTCGGCGGCACCCTGATGGAGGAGACCATCTCCCGGATGGCCGGATCCCGGTACGGCAGCTACAAGTCGGTCCGGGAGCTGCAGTCGATCGCGGAGGCGGCCGGCCGGCCGCACCGCCAGCGCACCACCACCTACGGCGAGGTGCCCGCCGAACGCCGCGCCGCCGCGCTCGCCTCCGACGGACACCTGCCGGAGCTGCTGCCGGTCCTGGACTGACCGCCGGGGAACGCCCGGGCCCGCCGCCCCACGGCCCTCGGCCGGACGGCGTGCCGTGGGGCGTCCTGTGGGGCGGCGCTCAGCCGGACGGCGGCCCGTGGCGCACCTCGATGCCGAGTTCGCCGGTGGCTCAGCCGACCAGCAGGTCCCGGCGCAGGTCGCGCAGGTCGCGCCGGTCCTGGTGCAGCCCCTTGTCCAGGTAGGCGTCGAAGGAGCCGAAGTCGGCGGCGACCTGGTCGAAGCCGGCGTTCAGGTACTCGGGGCGGACGTCCAGCAGCGGCTTGTAGACGGCCTGGTAGGCCGGCGGCAGCTTCGCCAGGACGGCCGCGTTGGCCTCGGCCCGGTAGGTGTTGCTGGCCAGGTAGTCGGCCTCGACGGTGCCGCGCGGCACGCCGAGCGCGGTCAGCAGGGTGGCACCGGCCCAGCCGGTGCGGTCCTTGCCCGCGGTGCAGTGGAAGAGCACCGCGCCCCGGCCCTCGCCGACCGCGTCCAGCACCGAACGGTAGGCGGCCTTCGCACTGTCGGCGGAGACCATGGTCCGCTCCGCGTCCACCATGGCCCGGACGGCGGCCTGCGGGGTGGTCACGTTGAAGGCACCGGTGTCGGCGACGCCGAGCACGTTGGCGGCGACCACTGTGGCACCGGCCGGGACCTTGTCCGGCGCCGCGGTCCGCTCGGCGGGGGTGCGCAGGTCGAACACGGTCCGGATGCCGAGGCGGCGGAGCTCGGCCAGGTCGGTGTCGGTCAGCCGGCCGAGGTCGTCCGAGCGGTAGACCACGCCCAGCTTCACCCAGTGGCCGTCGGCGGTGCGGTAGCCGCCCTCGTCGCGGAAGTTGGGCGCCGAGGCCAGGTGCAGCGAGCGGTCGGCCACGGTCAGCGCCTCGCCGCGGTCCGGCACCAGGTCGAAGTACCAGCGGTCGGCGGCGGCCAGGCCTTTGACGGTGACGGTGGCGGAGCCGTTGCCGCGGGCGACCGGCACCCGGTGCGCGACGCGGTCGCGGTCGGTGCCGGCGTACACGGTGACCTTGCGGACGCCGGGGGCGGTCCAGGTGAGGCTGAAGCTGCCGTCGGCCTGCTGGGTGGCGGTGGCGGCGGTGAACGGGATCCGGGTGTGCTGCGCCTGCGCGGGCAGCGGCGCGGCCGAGGCCGGGCCGGCGAGGGTGGCGGCACCGGCGGTCAGGGCGGCGGTGAGGGCCGCCGCGACGGCCGGGCGGCGGGGGATGGTGGTCATGGCCCGGGACCCCTAGGCAGGCCGGGTCGGACCCCGGTGGCCTGCGAATGTCCCGATATCAACAAAATGTTGAAGATCTGGCGTCCGGGGCCGGGGGGCGGACGTCCGAGGTCGGGAGGTGAACCCGACAACCTCTTCGAATACAGTGCGGTGGCGCTCGAACGAAAGCGGGCGCCCGCCGGACGAAAGGCCCTTCTGTGATGCCCCTGTGGTCACGCGCGCAGCAGCAGGACTTCCGCAGCCGGGTACGGGGCTGCCTGCTGGGCGGGGCGATCGGTGACGCGCTCGGCGCCGGGATCGAGTTCGAGTCGCTGGAGAAGATCGTCGCCGCCCACGGCCCGAAGGGCGTCACCGGGTACGTCCCGGCGTACGGACGGCGCGGAGCGATCACCGACGACACCCAGATGACGCTCTACACCCTGGACGGCCTGATCCGGGCGCACATCAGCCGCGACGGCGGCAACTGGCACCCGCCCACCGACGTCCACCGCGCCTACCTGCGCTGGGCCGCCACCCAGCGCGACTGGGGCCCGGACGAGCGCCGCCCCGACCTCGGCTGGCTCGGCCGCGAGGAGTGGCTGTACGCGCAGCGCGCCCCCGGCCAGTCCTGCCTCTCCGGTCTCTCCGGCCCGGACGCCGACCGGCTCGGCACCGTCGAGCAGCCCCGCAACCCGCACTCCAAGGGGTGCGGCACCGTGATGCGGGCCGCGCCGTTCGGCCTGCTCACCGCCTGGGAGCCCGGCCTGGTCTTCCAGCTCGCCGTCGAGTGCTCGGTGCTGACCCACGGCCACCCCACCGGCTACCTCTCGGCCGGTGCCTTCGCGGTGATCGTCCACACGGTGGCCCGCGGCGGCACCCTGGAGGAAGGGGTGCACCTCGCCCTCGCGCTGCTCTCCGAGCGGCCCCGGCACGAGGAGACCACCGCCGCGCTCCGGGCCGCCCTGGACGCCGTCCGGGCCGGCGCACCCTCGCAGAAGCGGGTGGAGGCGCTCGGGGAGGGCTGGGTGGCCGAGGAGGCGCTGTCCATCGGGCTGTACTGCGCCCTGGTCGCCGAGGACGTGAAGTCCGGTCTGCTGCTGGCCGTCAACCACTCCGGGGACAGCGACTCCACCGGCTCGGTCTGCGGCAACCTGCTCGGGGTACTGCACGGGGAGACGGCACTGCCGTCCGAGCTGGTGGTCGAACTGGAGGGCCGCGGCGCCATCCTGGAGCTGGCCGACGACTTCGTCCTGGAACTCATGCACGGCCCGGAACTGCACGGCACCGAGGGCTGGCGGACCCGCTACCCGACGGGCTGACCCCCGGCCGCCGGCCCACGGCCGCGCGCCCCCGGCCCCCGGTACGCAGCGGTGCCCGCCGCGGGACGGCGGCGGGCACCGGGCGTGCGACGGACCGGTCAGACCTCGCCGAAGGCGCCGGCCGCGGCCGCGGCGGCGAACGCCGCCCAGCCCTCGTTGGAGAAGTGCAGCTGCGGGCCCTCGGGGTCCTTGGAGTCACGTACGGCGATCGAGACGGAGCTGGGGACCGCGATCTCCACGCATGCGCCGTTGCCGCCGCTGTGGCTGCTCTTGCGCCAGGTCAGGTTGCTCGTGGACTTGGTGCTCATGTGGCTCTGAACCTCTCTACGTAGGTGTGGATCAATGACCGGCTCTCCGCGACGCTGAGTGCTGCGGCCCGCAGGTGGTCATAGAGATTGGTATAGCGGCGGACGTCGGCGTCCTTCTCCAGGTAGAGATCGCTCGTCACCCCTTCGAAGTAGACAACTGTCGAATCCGCGGACTCGGGGAACTCCATCAGGGAGAATGTCCCGGTCATACCGGGGTGTGCCCCGTAGTCGAAGGGGATCACCTGCAGGTTGATGTTGGCCCGCTGGCTCAGCGTCAGCAGCTGGTCCAGCTGGTCGGCCATCACCGCCGGGCTGCCCACCGCCCGGCGGAGCACGGCCTCGTCTATGACCACCCACAGGCTCCCGAGCTGGTCCTCGCCGTAGATCCGGTCCTGCCGCTTCAGCCGGACGTCCACCCGCCGCTTGATCGCGCCCGGGTCGGTGTCGGGCTGGGTGCCCGCCACCACCGCCTCGGCGTACTCCCTGGTCTGCAACAGGCCCGGGATGAACGAGGATTCGTAGGCCCGGATCGACGAGGCCTCCGCCTCCAGACCGATGTACACGCTGTACGGGATGTCGCCGAAGTCGTGCCACCAGCCGCGCTGCCGGGACTCCCGGGCCATCTCCATCAGGCCGGCCCGGATCCGTTCGTCCGTCACCTCGTAGACGTCGCACAGGTCGCGCACGTCCCGCTGGCTGATGCTGCGACGCCCGTTCTCCAGCCGGCTGATCTTCGACTGGGAGACCATCAGGCGGCCGGCCACCTCTTCGGCGGTCATCTGCCGCAGTTCACGCAGGCGCCGCAGCTCGGCACCGAGTCTCCGGCGCCGGACTGTGGGATTGACGCTGGTGGACACATCGACCTCCGGCCGGTCCTCTGGCGCGGCGGACGGCGCGGCGCCTCGGAAGAGTGTGGAAATTGGTACCAACCCCCTGATGTGGAGCAGCATGCCATCTCGTCTCCGGTCCGTGCCGGGGAATCACCTGAGCGCAGTAGAACAGATCATCGGAAAACCGTTCATTCCGGATCATGGGCCTTGCGCTCCGACCACCCTTACCGGTAAGGGCGTTCGCGGCACACGGTCGCGCCCCCGCCGAGCCGTGCGCCGCCGCCCTCGCCCGGTGCCGGGCACCGCATCTGACGATGGGTCGGACCGTGAACCTGACGGTGGGTCGGACGGCGGACCGGCCCGCCGGATCCGACTGTATGCCCTCGCACGGACGGTGAGGCGCGCGGCGTCCGTGCCTGCGGACGCGGTCCGGGACGGCTTGCGCCCGGGGGCCGCAGGTGGAGGACGGCGGCCGGTGCGCGGCGGCCGGTGCGCGGCGCGCGCTCGGCGGGTGGACCGGTCGGTCGGCGGACCGGTCCCGGTGACGGCCTCGCCGTCCGCTCACCGGCGCCTCACCGCCCCCGCAGCCGTCCCGTCCCGGAACGGCTGCGGGGCGGCCCGACCGGCGTCTGGTGCGCCGGGCGGGACCGCCCCGAGAAGTGCCTAGCCACCTAACAGCGCGCGCCGGTCATCGCGCGCCCACCCGTGCTGCCACACCACGCCCCGGTGCGGGGCGGCCGGGCGGGCTCGCCGGCGCGCGGTTCTGCTGGACCGGCAGGCCGTTCTGCACGTCCATGACGGCGTGCGCGACCATGCCGCCCAGCGGGTCGTAGCGGATCAGGTCGCGCAGCCGTGACCGCGAGGACCTGCCCTCGTTACCGGGGTAGAGGTGCTTCCCCAGTCCGACCGCGTGGGCCAGCGCGGCCAGCGCCGCCGTCCGGGGGTCCGGCGGCACGCCGGTCCGGATCGCGGTGTCGAGCCGCTGCTTGATCGCGCCGTTGGTGCAGTCGTCGGACGCCTGATAGCGCGTCGTCGGCAGCACACCGCACATCTGGCCCGGCACCGCCGTCACCATCCCGCACCGTTCGAGGTGCGCGAGGTACGTCTGGCGCAGCCCCAGCCGGGGCCCACCGATCCAGTGCGCGGCACGGACCGGACTGCCACGTCGGCGCAGCAGTTCCAGTGCGTGGTCCAGGGTGGGATCACCGGTCGGCCGGGCCATCACCACGGCGATCCGATCTCCGTCCGGGACTATCCGTCCGGCCAGGGACAGCTCCACCAGCTGTGCCCCGGCAAGTCCGAGGTCGAGGGTCTGCGGCTGCGCCGTGGTACCCGTGGCCGGGTCCAGTGCGAGCAGCAACAGCTCCTCGGGAATTGTTCTGCGGCTCCTGCCCATCCAAGCCTCCCCGCGTGGATGAATGACAGAGTGACGCCTCTCACACAGGCTTGTCGAGTACGCCTCCGAATCGTGACCTTGCCGCACAAGGCCCCGTGAGCCGGGGAACCGCCGCCGAAGGGCGCAGCGTCTGAACCGGGGAGCAGCCCGGGCGGGCGCAATAACCGCCGGTCGGGCGGGGTGCGCGCGCCCCCGGGGTCTCCGGTGCCGGAGACTGTACTGCTAGCGGAGCAGGACGAGAACCTGCGCGAAAAAAGAACTCGGCGGTAACTCGACGGTCGGCCCGGGCAGGGCCGGGCGGACAAGGAGGAGTGGGTCACGTGGGCGAGTCCCCCGACGGAGTGCGCAACGACGGCGAGAGCGGGCCGGCCGAGCCCGAGCAGGCCGGGTCGGGTACCGGGTCGAGCAGCTCCACGGTGCAGCTGCGTGTCCAGGATCTGGACTCCCGGACCACCGCGCTGCGCCTGCCGGTGGACAACGCCACCACGGCCCTGCGGGTGCCGAAGGAGGTCGTGGCCGCGGCCGAGGCCGAGGTCGACGCCAGGGCCAAGGCCGGTACGGCGGCCGGGAGCGACGGCCGGCCGCAGGACCGGGACGGGGCCCGGGCCGGCGCGAGCCCGGCCGGCCGGGACGCGAAGGACCAGCCGGACGAGCCGGACCAGGAGGAACCGGCCGGAGGCCGGGCGGAGTCGGACCGGTCCTCGCGGCCGGCGTCCGAGGCGCCCGGGGGCGGTGCGGACCGCGCGGGCCGCGACGGACCCGCGGCCGAGCCGCGGGTC
>NZ_JAIZ01000305.1 GCF_000710465.2 Kitasatospora sp. MBT63
TGGCGGTCCGGCAGGCGGGCGGGGCCGGCGCCGCGGGTGGCGGGCCGGGCGGCGCCCGGGGGGAGCGCCAGCGGGGAGGGGAGCCGGATGTAGCCGGCCTCCCGGTCGGCCTTGCGCTCCCAGCGGGTCAGCAGGTTGGCCTTGGCGGGCAGCGGTACCCCGGCGAGCAGGCCGCGCAGCCTGGGCGGGCAGCCGTGCTCGTCGGCGTGGTCGCGCAGGGTCCGGCGGACGGCGGCCCACAGGGCCGGTTCCAGGCTGGGGTGGAGGTCGGCGAGGGCGGCGAGCAGTTCGGCCACGTGGTTGACCAGCAGGCAGTACACCACCCGGTCCCAGCCGCGCTGCGGGCCGTACGTCATGGGCCCGGCGACCTCGGGTGGCAGGCGTGCCAGCAGGGCGGCGTTCCGGTCGGGGAGGAGCTTGGTGCCCTCGAGGTCGCGGAACAGCACCTGGGCGGGCCGGCCGGCGGCGTCCACGCCGATCAGGACGTTCTGCAGGTGCGGCTCCAGGGCGACGCCGTGGTCGAAGTAGGCGGCCAGCACCGGCGGTACCAGCAGTCGCAGGTAGCCGCGCCACCAGTCGAGGGCCTCCTGCGGGCCGGCCCCGGCGAGCAGCCGGGAGATGTGGGCGGAGCTGGTCGGGTACTCGTCGGCGACGGCGGCGGCCAGCAGCGGGGTGACCCCGGGGCGCAGGGCGCGCTCGACGCCCTCCCGGACGATCAGCCCGAAGCCCTCGTACAGGGCGAGGTCGGGCCGGCCGTCGGCGCCGGGCAGGGCGAGGGTGCGGAAGGCCGGTTCGCGCAGCACGGTGGCGGCCGGGAAGCGCCGGGCCAGGTCGTCGAGGGCGGGGGCCAGCAGCCTGGTCAGGGCGACGGCGCCGGTCAGCTCGTAGGCGGCGTTCTTGCGCAGGCAGTTGGTGATCCGCACGTTCAGGCTGAACTTGAGGAAGGCGCCAGCGCCGTGCAGGGTGCGCACCGACGCGGTGGCGGTGAACGGCTCGCCGCCGGGGCCCAGGTCGAGGAGGTCGCCGCGGGCCAGCGCGCGCCGCAGCAGCGGGTGGTCGCGCAGGAGTTCGTACTGCCAGGGGTGGACGGGCAGGGCCCGGTAGCCGGCCGGTGCCGGGCGCAGCCCGTCCAGCAGGTCGGTGGCGTCCCGGTCGAGGCTCTCGCCGGCCAGCAGGTCGGGGCGGACGGCGAGGTGGCGCAGCTGGAACGCGGCCCGGGACTCGGGGGCGTAGGCCCGCCAGTCGCCGCGTTCGGCGGAGCGGGACTTGGGGGCGGGGTGGAAGCGGTGGCCGAACAGCAGGGCCTGCTCGGACTCCAGGTAGCGGTCGCCGCCCGCGGCGGGGCGGGCGCCGAGGCCGGCCTGGACGCCGCGGTGGCTGGAGGCGAGCTGGTCGAGGAACTCGTCGTTGGGGACGCCGGTGCGCAGGGTCAGCTCGGCGCGGACGTGTTCGGCCAGTTCGCGCCAGCCGAGGGCGCGCCAGCCCTCGGGCCGCTCCTCGAGGACCGGGCCGGTGAAGCGGTGGGCGCCGAGCAGCGAGGCGCGGCGCAGCCGGACCCGCAGGTGGACGCCGCGGCGCGGGAGCCGGATCCGGACGGCGCCGTCGGTGACGTCGCTCTGCTGCTCGGGGGTGGCGACCTCGCGCAGCAGGCAGTTGAGCAGGGTGTGGCAGACCGCCTCCTCGGCGGTGGGCAGCGGCGCGGCGGGCAGTGGCGCGGTGCCGGCCGCGGGTGGGGCGTGGTGGCCGGGTGGGGTGGCCGGGGCCGGCCGGGCGCTGGGTGCGGGGTGCGGCTGGGGCATCAGTGACTCCGACGCTGGCGGGGACGGGGACGGGTGAGGCCGGACAGCGGGCGGACCGGGTGCCGCGGCTGCGGCGGGGCGGTGAAACTACCCGTCCCCGTGCGCGCGACACCCGCGGTCACGGCCGGCGCCGGTCCGGGCGGTCCGGGAGCAGGTAGTTGGGGCCGCTGGTGTAGTGCTTGTTGATGTCGGCGGCGCCGGAGCGTTCCTTGCTGAGCAGGGTCCCCGCGGTGACCATGGCCTTGACCGGGAGCCGTTCGGCGTCCAGCAGGGCGGCGCGCAGTGGTTCGCCCGCCGGTCCGAGCCGGTTGACGGCGCTCTCCAGGCGGCGGCGCAGCAGGCCGAGGGCGGTGGCGCGCGGGACGCGGCCGTGCGCGGCCAGGCCGAAGGCGAGCGCGCCGGAGCACAGGTGGCCGGTGATGGTGGTGAACAGGTCGGTGAGCGGCCGGTCGGTGTCCCCGAAGATCCGCCGGTCGTCGAACTCCTCCGGTTTCGGGGCGGGTTCGCCGAGCGCCGCGGCCATCCGCGGGCCGTTGACCCGCAGGCCGTCGTTGTCCTTGAGGAGCAGGCGCAGCCGGGTGCGGCCGTCCGGCCGGTCCAGGACCAGGGAGGTGTTCTGCTGGTGGGACTCCAGGGCGATGCCGTGCGCGAAGAGCGTGGTGTGCCAGTCGAACAGGGCGGTCAGCAGAGCGTCGTAGAGGGCGAGCGGGTCGCCGTCGTAGTAGCGGTCGGCGACGTGGTCGACGACCAGGCGCCCGCCCGGGGCGTCCGCCAGCAGCGCGGCCAGCGGGACCGTCAGGGCGTCCTGCAGCCCGGCCGGGTAGCGGCGCAGCAGCACGGCGATCAGTTCGTGGCCGCCCTCCGCGTAGCTCTGTTCGTCGGCGTGCAGGACGGTGTCCGCGAACCGGGGGGTGCGTGCGAGGACGCTCTCCAGCAGGCGCTGGGCGGCGGCGCCGTCGGGCAGGACGCCGGGTTTGATGGTGCGGCGGTTGCGCAGGCCGAGGGTGGCGGTGGGGAGGGGCAGTTTGAGGTGGTGGGCGGGGTCGCGCACCACGGCCACGGTCCGCATCGACAGGGTGGGGCGGACCTCGAGGTACGGGCGGGCGGCGAGCCGGGCCCGGCCGTCCAGGCCGGCGGCACGCAGTGCCTGGTCCAGCGGGCCGTCGGCGGTGAGCGGGTGGACGGGGATGATCACCTCGGGTTCGGTGGACGGCGGCAGGCCGAGCGAGGCGGCGGTGGGCCACCATGCGGGGAGCGGTGCGAAGGCGTGGAGGTGCGCCGCGGCGGCCGGCAGGGCGAGCCAGCGCAGCAGGAACGAGGGGTGGAACTCCGGTGCGTAGCGCATCAGTTCGCGCTCGCCGAGGCCGCTGCGGCCGCGGGCGGTCGGGTACACGGGGTGGTCCAGGTGGGCGGCCAGGGTGTCCTGGGCCAGGGCCGCTCCGAGACCGGTCCAGCCGGCCGGGGAGGCCCCGTAGCGGGCGGCCAGGTCGGCGTGGACCGTGGGGCGGGCGGCGGCGTGCAGGGCCATGGTGGCGAGGGTCTGCCGACACTCATCGGCGAAGGCGTGGTAGCCGTCGCGGTCCCGCGGGTCGGCGAGTTCGCCCAGCGCGTCCACGATGGCTGCGGGCGAGGTCAGTTCGGCTCCGGCGACCTGGAGCAGCGGCAGCCGGGCGGTGTCCTCGCACTGGAAGCCGTCCCGGGTGATGGGCAGACCGACGGTGACGCCGTCGAAGTCGAGCTGCAGCCAGCGGCCGTCCGCGCGGTGTTCGGGCGTGCTGCGGGTGCGCAGGCCGAGGACGTCCTCGCGCAGCAGCGCCGCGAGTACCCGCCGGGTCAGTTCCTGTTCGACGGTCACGGCGCGATCCCCCACCGGTCGCCGGCGGTCCGCGCCGCGCTCGGGCGGGGCGGACCGGACGGGTCGGGCCGGGAGGGGCCGGGCGGACCGGGCCGTCCGCGGCGGGCACGGCGGTGCGGGGCGGTGGGGCTGGGGCTGGGGCTGGGGACGTGCAGGTGCAGCCGCATGGACGCGCCGGGTCCTCTCCGGTCCGAGGTGGTGCGGGGCGGGGCCGCCCACCCGGGGGCGGCCGCCCGGCCGACTCTCAACATCTGCGAATATTAGGTTAGGCATGCCTAATGAGGTCAAATCCGTCCGGCCGTCCGACTGAATGTCACCGCCGCCTTCCCCGAGCATTCCTGACGGCCCGTCGCGCGTGTTCGGTTCGACTCCGCACCACCGGTCGGATCCGCAGGCACCCCCGACCGGTTTTCTGACGGTTCGTCAAGGAGGGCTACACTCCTCGCGCACGCACGGGAGCGGGAGGAATGTCGGTGACTGAGGTGGCGGTCGAAGCTCGCTGGATCGCGCTCGGCGGAGGGCCCGAGGGGTACCTCGCGCTGCCGCGGAAGGGAGCCGCCCGGGGCGCGGTGGTGGTGGCCGGCGAGTTCTTCGGCGTCAACCGCCATCTGCGGTTGGTGTGCAACCGGCTGGCGGGCGAGGGCTATGCGGTGCTCGCCCCCGACTTCTACTGGCGGGACACCCCGCGCGCCGGGTTCGGGTACGACGAGGAGGGCCGCACCGAGGGCCGTCGGCTGATGACCGGACTGCGCCGGGACGAGGTGCTGGCCGACCTGACGGCCGCCCGGCGGGTGGCCGTGGAGTGCACGGGCACCGGCGGGGTCGCGGTGCTCGGCTTCAGCCTGGGCGGTCACATCGCGGTGCTCGGCGCCACCGAGCTGCCGTTCGACCTGGTGGTGAGCTACTACGGCGGCTGGCTGCTGGACGGCGGGATCCCGCTCGCCGAGCCGGTGGCCCCGGTCGCCCTGGCGGACCGGATCGCTGGGCGGGCCGGCTTCCTGCTCGGCTTCCTCGGCGCCGACGACTCGGTGATGCCGCCGCGGGAGTGGCACCGGGTCGGTGAGCGTCTGGCCGCGGCGGGCGCGGCGTTCGAGCAGGTCACCTACGAGGGCGTCGGGCACGGCTTCTTCAACGACGAGCGGCCGGACACCCACCACGAGAAGGCGGCGGCGGACTCCTGGCATCGGACCCTGGACGAACTGGCCGCCCGGGTGGCCCGCTAGGGCCTGTCCGGGGCCGTCCTCGGAGCGCGGGCCGGCTGCCGGCCGGGTCAGCTCAGCGCGGCCGGTTCGGCCGCCAGGACCGCGCGGGCCTCGCGGACCAGTCCCAGTGCGGCGTGCAGATGGCGGACGACCAGTGGCAGGAAGCCGCCCAGGAAGCGGTCGGCCAGGGCGAGTTCCTGCGCCGCCCGGCCGAGGGGTGCCGCGCACCGGCCGGTCCGCGGGTGCCCCGGGGCGTCGGCCGTGCACTGCCGGGCGGCGTCGGCCAGCAGGTCGGCCAGTTCGCCGATGCCGGGGTCGTCCAGCTCGTCCTCGCTCCACGGGGCGAGTTCTCGGGCGATCTCGGCCAGCAGTTGATCACGGCGGTGTTGCCACCAGGTACCTGTCACAGCGCCGATCATCCCGTGCCGGACCGCCGTGCACCCGGCAAACGGGATGATCGGCCTCAATCGGCACAGCGTGCCAATTCGAGTCCGCCGTCGCGCGCCGGGCCGGGCGCCGGTCGTGCGCCGGGCGTTGTCCGTCCGGTCGGCGGGAGGTCACCCGGTCACCACCCGGGCGTCACGCGTACCCACCAGGGTGAGGCGGCTTCCGACACCGGCCGATCCGACGGAGAATCATGCGACGCACCGCCACCACCGCCGTAGCCCTGACCGCCTGCGCGGTGCTGTCCGCCGTGGCCGCCGCCCCCGCGCAGGCCGCCGGCGTGGACACCGCGCTCACCACCAAGACGCCCTACCGTCCGCAGCAGTCGCCACGCGACTATCAGCGGCCGCCGGCCGGCTACTCCCCCGTCTTCACCGAGAACGCCTCCCGGCACGGCTCCCGCGCGCTGTCCGACGGCGAGGACGGGGATCTGCTGCTCGCCCTGTGGCGCCAGGCGCAGGCCGAGGGCGCGCTGACCCCGGCCGGCCGCCGCCTCGGCCCGGACGTCCAGGCCCTGCTGGACGCCAACGCCAGGGTCGGCTACGGGCAGTTGACCGGCCGCGGCAAGCGCGAGATCCGTGACACGGCGGTGCGGATGGAGCGCCGGCTGCCCGGGCTGTTCGACGGGATCGCGGCCTCCGGCGGCGCCGAGCGGATCGACGTGGTGAGCTCCGGGCAGCAGCGGGCGACCGACAGCGGCGCGGCGTTCACCGGCGGGCTGGTCGCCGCCGAACCCGGCCTCGCGCCCGCGGTCGGGGCCACCCGCACCGACACCGGCCTGCTGTACTTCCACAAGGCGCCCGCCAACAAGGACTACCGCGACTACGTCGACCACGACCCGCGGCTCGCCGCCACCCTGACGGCGATCCGGGGCCAGGAGCGCACCCACCGGGTCTCCCGCCGGGTGCTGGAGCGGCTGTTCGGCCGCCCGTTCGTCGACCGCGTCGCCGCCGGCGCGTACCGGGGCCTCGGCGTCACCGACGAGGTGGCGGCGGCCGAGGCGCTGTACAGCCTGTGGAGCATCACCCCGAGCCTGGCCGACGAGGGCGACTGGCACTTCGGCCGCTACCTCGGCGCCGACGACGCCGCCTGGTTCGGCTACCTCGACGACGCCGAGGAGTTCTACAGCAAGGGCCCGGGCTTCGCGGGCGACGACATCACGTACCGGATGGCCGGTGTGCTGCTCGACGACTTCTTCGCCAAGGCCGAGGCGAAGCGCGCCGGTACCAGCGATCTGGGCGCCGAACTGCGGTTCACCCACGCCGAGGAGATCATCCCGCTGGCCGCCCTGATGCAGCTGCCCGACAGCACCCGGCAGGCCGACCCGGCGAAGCCGTACACCTACGCGGACAACCCCTGGCGCGGGGCGACGGTGGCACCGATGGGGGCCAACATCCAGTGGGACCTGTTCCGCAAGGACGACAAGTTCCTGGTCCGCATGGTCTACAACGAGCGGCAGACCGCCTTCAAGCCCGGGTGCCGTCCGGTCTCCGAGGGCAGCTACTTCTACGACCTGAACGAGCTGGAGCGCTGCTTCGGGCGCACCACCGCACAGCCCGCCGGCTGAGGTCCACCCGGCGCACGGGTGCCGTCCGGCCGGGCGGGAAAATCCGCCCGGCCGGGCCCGTGCTGCCGGTACAGTCGGCGACGCGCCCAGGTGCGCAGACCAGGGTTACTTCCACTGTCCATGGGGAGGTCGCGGGTTCGAATCCCGTCACCGGCTTCGGGCCGGTGTAGCTCAGTGGCCGGAGCACCTTGTCACCCCGGTCGATCTCGATCTCTGGGCGCGCCGACTCCTGCCGGGGGGCAACCCTGCCCGCCCTTCACCCCGCCGCGGGCCGCCGCTCGCAGTGCCGGGCGACGGTGTCAGCGAACGCCCGGGCCGGCGGGGAGAGGCTGTCCCAGCGGCGCACCGCCCAGCCCGCGGTCAGGGCCGGCAGTGCGGGGATCGGGATCAGGCGCAGGTCCGGGTGCCCGGGTCCCTGCCAGCCGGGCAGGGCGGGGACGACGGCCTGGCCGAGTCCCAGTTCGGCCAGCAGGACCACGGTGTCCCAGTCGGCCACGCTGGTGTCGAAGACCGGCCGGATCCCCGATCCCGCCAGCCAGGAGTCGAGCCGGACCCGGGAGGTCGAGTTCTCCGGGAGGCCGATCAGGCGGGTGTCCTGGAGGTCGGCGGGCCCGATCCGGGGCCGGTCGGCCAGCGGGTGCCCGGCCGTGACGGCGAGCACCCAGGGCAGTTCGATGACGGCACGCTGCTCGATGCCGCCGACCGGGGCGCCGAGCGTGATCCAGGCGAGGTCGACGCTGCCGGCGGCGAGCGCGTCGAAGCAGCCGCGGCTGGAGATCTCGGTCTGGAACTCGATGCTGACGCCGGGGAAGCGCCGCCGGTAGTCGACCACCGCGGCGGGCATGAAGTGCCGCACGGTGGTGGCCCCGGTGGTGACCCGGACCGAACCGCCCTCCCCGTGCGCGAGTTCCCCGAGTCTGCGCAGCGCCTGGTCGATGGTGCCGAGGCCGTCGGTGACCGCCGCCTGCAGCAGCCGACCCGCCTGGGTGGGCACGATGCCGCGCGGGTGCCGCTCGACCAGGGTGAGGCCCACCTCCCGTTCGAGCCGCTTCACGTGCTGGCTGACGGCGGACTGGGTGCAGGTCAGGTCGCGGGCGGTGGCGCTCAGGGAGCCCGACCGGCACACGGCGGCGAAGACACGGAGATCGTCGAGGGTCACCCGGCCCACGGTGGTGGCGGTCCTGGCCCAAGGTGGTGCTCGGGTCAGGCCAAGCGAACCCGAGGATTGACTGGGGTCACCGGCCCGGCCGATCATCGGTGCAGGGCCCAGGGCGGCAACCCGCCGCCGCCCTCGCAGCGATCCGGACGCGGCGAGGACGGCGGCGGGTGTCGACCCGTCATCTCCCCGGGACGGACCGCGCGCTGTCACTCCCGGCGCCCCGCTGTCCCGCCTACTCGGACACGGCCCAGGCCGCTTCCGCGAAGCCCGCACGAAAGGACCCAGCCTCCCGTGCCCACCACCGCACCGCCGCCCCCGGACTCCGCCGTCGGCGACCGGCGCCGGACCGTGGCCGTCCTCGGCCCCGGCGGCGTCGGCGGCCTGCTGGCCGCCCTGCTCTCCCGGGCCGGACACCGGGTGATCTGCCTGGCCTCCGCCCCGACGGCGCGGTCCCTGCGCCGGGGCGGACTCCACGTCCGCAGCGCCCAGTTCGGGGAGTTCACCGCCCGGGTGGCGGCCGGCACCGAACTGCGGGAACCGGTCGACCTGTGCCTGGTGACGGTCAAACAGACCTCGCTGGCCGCGGCGCTCGACCGGATCCCGCCCGCGGCGGTCCGGCGCGGCCTGGTGGTACCGCTGCTCAACGGCATCGAGCACCCCGCCGCGCTGCGTCGGCGCTTCGGGGCCGAGCGGGTCGCCGCGGGCGTCATCCGGGTCGAGTCGGCCCGGGTCGGCCCGGGCGCGGTCGAGCACGGCAGCCCGTTCACCGAGGTCGACCTCGCCGGGCCGGCGGACCTGCTGGACCCGGCGGCGGCCGTCCTGCGCAGTGCGGGCGTCCTCACCCGGACCACCCGGGACGAGACGGCGATGCTCTGGGCCAAACTGGCCTTCCTCGCCCCCTTCGCCCTGCTCACCACCCGGTACGGGCTGAGCATCGGCCCGGTCCGGTCCGGTCACCGCGCCGAGTTGATGGCGCTCGTCACGGAGGCCGCGGCCGTCAGCACTGCGTGCGGCGCACCGGCGGACCCGGCCGCGACGCTGGCGCGGTACGACGCCTTCCCGGACACCGCCAGGTCGTCGATGCAGCGCGACGTCGAGGCGGGCCTCCCGTCGGAGCTCGACGCGATCGGCGGTGCGCTGCTGCGCGCCGCCGCCCGGCACGGCGTGCCGGTGCCCGTCACGGCCCGGCTGGTCGGTGAGCTGGCGGGCGGCCCGACGGGCCCGGTCAGCGGCGGCGGCCGGCCGGGACCAGCCGCAGCAGGGTGCTGAGGACGCGGTCGGTGGCGTCCCGGGAGGGTTCGTCGGTGAGCTGGGTCAGCAGCCGGGCGAGCGTGTTGACCAGGGCGGGGCTGGCCATCACCCGGGGGTGCAGCAGCGGGCGGTAGCCGACCCGGCTGAAGATCTGGTCGGCGGCGAGGTTTCCGAGCCGGTAGTAGCGACCCCAGCGGCGGCGGATCTCGGCCGGGTACCGGTGCAGGGCCTGCTCCCGCCGCGGGCCTTCGGGCCTGGTCAGGGCGAGGGCGACGGTCTCGGCGGCGATCTCGGCGGCCTCCATGGCCTCGGCGATGCCCTCGCCGCTCCACGGGCTGATCATGCCGCCGCTGTCGCCGACCAGCAGCAGGCCGCGGCCGTACTGCGGGTGGCGGTTGAAGCCCATCGGCAGGGCGGCGCTGCGCAGCGGGGAGTCGGCGTTCTCCTCGCGCAGGCCCCACTCCTCGGGCAGCCGGGCCAGCCACCGGTCGAAGGTGGCGCGCAGGTCGACGGTGCCGTGCCGGCGGTGGGGGAGGGCGCCGAGGCCGACGTTGACGCGTCCGTCGCCGAGCGGGAAGATCCAGCCGTAGCCGGGCAGGTCGCGGCCGGTGCGGGAGCAGCGCAGGTCGGCCCAGAGTTCGAGGTACTCGTCCTTGGTGCGGGTGGGGCTGAGGTAGTAGCGGCGGGCGGCGGTCGCGATGGACCGGCGCCGGTCGCGTTCGAGTCCCATCGCGAGGGCGGTCCTGGCGGAGGCGCCCTCGGCGGCGATCACCAGCGGCGCCCGGTGGACGGCCGGTTCGCGTTCCGCGCCGGTGACGGCCTCGACGCCGACGATCCGCCCGGCCCGGTCCCGGACGGGGCCGGTGACCTTCACGCCGACCCGCAGCCGGGCGCCGGCCGCCCGGGCGTGCCGGACCAGGATGTCGTCGAAGTCGTGCCGGGTGCGGGTGAGTCCGAAGTCGGGGTAGCGGCCGAGGCCGGGCCAGTCGATGTCGGCCTGGTGGCCGCCGCAGATCCAGCGCATCCCGCGGTTGCGCATCCAGCCGGGTTCGTCGAGGTCGATGCCCATCCGGACCAGCTGGTGCACGCCGCGGGGTGTCAGTCCGTCACCGCACACCTTCTCGCGGGGGAAGTCGCCCTTCTCCAGCAGCAGGACGTCCACCCCGGCGCGCGCCAGGTGCAGGGCCGCACTGGACCCCGCGGGCCCGGCGCCCACCACGATGACCTGCGCTTCCTCCCCGGCAGCCATACCACCCTCCCGCGCCGACGGCATCCGCGTCGATTGAACCAAACCCTTCCCGCTTCTGCCCCGCGTGACACTCCCTCATCCCCTGCGCGGCCGGGGAGCTCAGGGGGTGAGGGCGACGGGGGCGTCCCAGGCGTTGCGGTCGACGGTGAGGGTGGCGCCGCCGTAGGTCTCGCGCTGGTTGACCTGGTACTGGTGGGCCCGGTGGTGGCCGGTGAACAGGCCGGCGGCGTACGGGAAGCTGCCGGTGGTGTCGGCGGCGCCGTCGTACTTGGCGTACCAGAGCGACTCCGGCAGATCGGGGCCGCCCTGGGCGACGGCGGCGGCGACCCCGGCGGCGCTGGAGCCGGCGAAGCCGTAGAAGCCGGGGCGGTAGGAGCGCGTGGTCAGGGCCCGGTCGAAGGCCCGGGTGTACGTCAGGACGGCGGCGGCGCAGGCGGTGTCGGTCGCGTCGTAGGCCTCGACGTCGAGGTAGAGGGTGCTGCCGGGCCGCATCCCGAGGGCCGACGCCTTGGCCGCGGCGTCCGCGCCGTCGGCCGCGCCGAGCGTCCCGGCGCTCTCCGCGGTGATCTTCTCGGGGCTGCTGCCGGTCTGGCAGGGCGGCTGGGCGCCGACGTACAGCGGGATCAGGCGCCAGCCTGACGTGCTGACGGCGCTCACCCAGGCGGGGGTGAGCTGCGGCTGTGCGCAGCCGCGGTTGCGGCCGCCGATGTAGACGGCGGCGGCGCCGTACGGGGACGTGCCGCGCCAGGCGTTCATGGTGCTGAGCGGGGGTGCGGTGCAGGTGTCGAAGGCGAGGCCGGTGAAGGCCGTGCCGGTGGAGTTCCCGGCCGGCGGCGCGGAGGGGGCGGGGTCGCTCGCGCGGGCCGCCGCGGACCCGGACCCGGACGGGGTCGGCGAGGGCGGGGCGGCGGAGCCGGACGGCGAGGGCGAGGCGGAGGCCGGGGCGGAGGCCGGGGCGG